>NZ_JBFAJK010000009.1:0-34127 GCF_040655175.1 Micromonospora sp. NPDC050495
GACATCGAGCTGAACCAGCCGATCGTCGAGGTGGAGACCGCGAAGGCGGCGGTCGCCCGCCGGCGCGGCGCGGTGCGCGCCGGTCGGAGCGCGGCCCGGGGACGACGGACCGGGAGCTTCGCTGGGCCGGGGGAGGCGCGGAGCGGGCCGGCCGGAAGATCGGTATACGATGTGTCAACGATGTCATAAGTTGATCTTCGGCGCCCGGCGCGGGCGGCGGCGGGTCTTCCGGCGGGCGGCTGGCGAAGCGGTTCCCGGGCCCGGCGCCCCGCTCCGTCGGGGGCCGCCGGCTCGGTAACGGGGGCGACCCGTTTCGTGGCCGCACATCCCCTTCGGGCGCATTCCCCCGGGGGGTGTCGGGAGAGTCACTCGTGACAGATGGGGATATTACCGATTTGTTACACAATTCATGACTTGACCGCTTGCGGAACAGCCCCCGGCGAGGTTGGGTTGCCCGGCAGCACCAAACGTGAGCGAAGGTCATGAACCATCGCGGAGGCAACGATGACGTTGGCAAGGTGGCGGGACGATGAGTGAATTGCCTGTCCTGCTGGAGATGCGCTCCATCACCAAGGAGTTCCCTGGCGTCAAGGCCCTTGCCGACGTCAACCTGGTGGTGCGGGCCGGCGAGATCCACGCGATCTGCGGCGAGAACGGTGCGGGCAAGTCCACGCTGATGAAGGTGCTCAGCGGCGTCTACCCGTACGGCAGTTACGACGGCCAGATCATCTATCAGGGCGCGGAGACCCGGTTCTCCGACATCCGGGCCAGCGAGCAGGCCGGCATCGTGATCATCCACCAGGAGCTCGCGCTCATCCCGCACATGTCGATCACCGAGAACATCTTCCTCGGCAACGAGCCGCGGAAGCACGGTGCGATCGACTGGAAGGCCGCGAACCGGCTGGCGCTCGACCTGATGGCCCGGGTCGGCCTGCGGGAGGACCCGGACACCCTGGTCAAGGACATCGGCGTCGGCAAGCAGCAGCTGGTGGAGATCGCCAAGGCGTTCGCCAAGGACGTCAAGCTGCTCATCCTGGACGAGCCCACCGCGGCGCTCAACGAGGCCGACTCCCGGCACCTGCTCGACCTGCTGCGCGGCTTCCGGTCGCGCGGCATCACCTCGATCATGATCTCGCACAAGCTGAACGAGATCGAGGCGATCGCCGACCAGATCACCATCCTCCGGGACGGCCGGACCGTCGAGACGCTGGACGTCAAGGCCGACGGCGTCGACGAGGACCGGATCGTGCGGGGCATGGTGGGGCGGGAGCTGCACAGCCGGTTCCCGGACCACACCCCGACGATCGGCGAGGTCTTCTTCGAGGTCCGCAACTGGAACGTCCGGCACCCGATCTCCGCCGACCGGCAGGTCTGCAAGAACGAGAGCTTCGTCGTCCGGCGCGGCGAGATCGTCGGCTTCGCCGGCCTGATGGGCGCCGGCCGCACCGAACTGGCGATGAGCGTCTTCGGCCGCTCCTACGGGGTGTACGAGTCCGGCACGATCATCAAGGACGGCAAGGAGATCGTCCTGAAGACCGTCGCCGACGCGATCGCCCACGGGCTCGCGTACGTCAGCGAGGACCGCAAGGCGATCGGCCTGAACCTGCTCGATGACATCAAGGCGTCCACGGTGTCGGCGAAGCTGTCGAAGATCTCGCGGCACGGCGTGCTCGACGAGGTCGCGGAGTACAAGGCGGCCGAGTCCTACCGGCGCGAGCTGCGCACCAAGGCGCCGACGGTCGACGAGAGCGTCTCCAAGCTCTCCGGTGGCAACCAGCAGAAGGTCGTCCTGGCGAAGTGGATGTTCACCGACCCGGACCTGCTGATCCTCGACGAGCCGACCCGCGGCATCGACGTGGGCGCCAAGTACGAGATCTACGGCATCATCCAGCGGCTCGCCGACCAGGGGAAGGGCGTCGTCGTCATCTCCTCGGAGCTCCCGGAGCTGATCGGGCTCTGCGACCGCATCTACACCGTGTTCGAAGGCGCCATCACCGGCGAGATCGCCCGGCGGGACGCGGACCCGGAAACCCTCATGAAGCAGATGACCTCGACCAAGAAGATGCAGACACGATGAGCCGAATCAAGGACCTGCAGAAGAACCTCTTCGGAGGGACCACGTCCAACGCCCGCCAGTTCGGGATGATCTTCACTCTGGTGCTGATCGTCCTGATCTTCCAGTTCTGGACCGACGGCCTGACCCTGCGATCGGACAACCTGATCGCGCTGTTCAACCAGAACTCGTACATCCTCATCCTGGCCATCGGCATGCTGATGGTGATCGTCGCCGGGCACATCGACCTCTCGGTCGGCTCGATCGCCGCCTTCACCGGCATCCTGGTGGCCAAGTCGATGGCGGAGTGGTCGCTGCCCTGGCCCGTCGCCATCCTGTTCGGCCTGCTGATCGGCGCGGTCATCGGCGCCTGGCAGGGCTTCTGGGTGGCCTACGTCGGGGTGCCGGCGTTCATCGTCACCCTGGCCGGCATGCTGCTCTTCCGGGGCGGCAACCAGGTCATCGGCAGCGCGCAGAGCATCCAGGTGCCCGAGGGCTTCCTCGTGATCGGTGGCGGCTTCCTGCCCGAGGTCGGCCCGGACACCGGCTACAACAACCCGACGCTGCTGCTCGGTCTGGCCGCGTGCGTGGCCGTGGTGTGGCGGGAGTTCCAGGCCCGCAAGACCCGCCGGGACATGGACGCCGAGCCGGCCCCGATGTGGATCTCGGTGCTCCGGATGGCCGTCATGGTCGGCGTGATCGTCTTCGCGTCGCTGCGCTTCGCCAGTGGCCGCGTCGGCACCAGCTTCCCGGTCTCCGGCATCATCCTGCTGGCGCTGGTGCTGGCCTACTCCTTCTACACCCGCAACACCGCCGGCGGCCGGCACATCTACGCCGTCGGTGGCAACTCCCGCGCCGCCGAGCTCTCCGGAGTGAAGCTCAAGCGGGTCAACTTCTTCGTCATGATGAACATGGCCGTCCTGGCCGCCCTGGCCGGCATGATCTTCGTGGCCCGCTCGCAGGCCTCCGGCCCGCAGGACGGCAACGGCTGGGAACTGGACGCCATCGCGGCCGTCTTCATCGGTGGCGCGGCCGTCTCCGGCGGCATCGGCACCATCAGCGGCTCGATCGTCGGCGGCCTGGTCATGGCCGTGCTGAACAACGGTCTCCAGCTCCAGGGCGTGGGCACCGACAAGGTCCAGATCATCAAGGGCCTGGTGCTGCTGCTCGCCGTCGCGGTCGACGTCTACAACAAGAAGCAGGGCCGGTTCTCCATCATCGGCAGCCTCACCCGCTCGTTCCGCCGCGACGCTCCCGCCCCGCCCACGGCACCACCGACCGCGGACCGGGAGACCGCTCGCACGGCGGTGCCGAGCTGACGTTCCACCCCGCCTCACACCCCGTATCACCTCTCCAGAAGGGCACCATCCAGCCATGCGTAATCTGATCGGCAAATCGGTGGCCATCGGCGCCATCGCGGCGCTGGCCCTGACCGCCACCGCCTGCGGCTCCGGCCGCGACGGCGACACCGCCGGCTCGGCGGGCGACACCAAGGGCTTCGCGGCCGACTCCCTGATCGGCGTCGCCCTGCCGTCCAAGACCTCGGAGAACTGGGTCCTCGCCGGCGACCTGTTCACCAACGGCCTCAAGGAGGCCGGCTTCAAGAGCGACGTGCAGTACGCCGGCGCGTCGACCACGGTCGCCGACCAGCAGGCCCAGATCACCGCCATGGTGACCAAGGGCGCCAAGGTCATCGTCATCGGCGCGACCGACGCCGCGCAGCTGTCGACCCAGGTCGCCGCGGCGCACGCCGCCGGCGCGAAGGTCATCGCCTACGACCGGCTCATCAAGAACACGCCGGACCTCGACTACTACGTCGCGTTCGACAACTTCAAGGTCGGCCAGCTCCAGGGCCAGGCCCTGCTGGACGGCATGAAGGCCAAGAAGCCGAACGGCCCGTACAACATCGAGCTCTTCTCCGGCTCGCCGGACGACAACAACGCCGGTGTCTTCTTCGACGGCGCGATGAGCGTGCTCAAGCCGGAGATCGACAAGGGCACCGTGGTCGTCGCCTCGAAGCAGACCGACGTCAAGCAGACCGCCATCCAGGGCTGGAAGGCCGAGGGCGCCCAGGCCCGGATGGACCAGCTGCTCACCTCGACCTACGGCAACAAGACGCTGGACGGCGTGCTCTCCCCGAACGACACCCTGGCCCGCGCCATCATCACCTCGATCAAGGGTGCTGGTAAGTCGATCCCGGTCGTGACCGGCCAGGACTCCGAGGTCGAGTCGATCAAGTCGATCATGGCTGGCGAGCAGTACATGACGATCAACAAGGACACCCGGAACCTGGTGAAGCAGACCATCGAGATGGTGAAGGCCCTTCAGCAGGGCAACAACCCCGAGGTCAACGACACCAAGTCGTACAACAACGGCGTCAAGGTCGTCGACACCTACCTGCTGCCGCCGGTGGCGGTCACCAAGGCCAACGCGGCCGAGGCGTACGCCAACGACCCGAAGCTCGCGCCGCTCACCAAGTGAGCGTCGTCGAGTAGGTAGTCGCCAGGAGGGGCCCGGGACATGTTCCGGGCCCCTCCGCCGTGCCTGGGTGTGCGGGAGCGGAGTGCCCGTCGCTCGCCGTGGCGACTCGCCGTGACAAAAGGTCAAGCTCCCGTCACTGTCAGCAAGCATGCCCAGCCAGTGACTTCCCGTGCCCGCCCCAACACACTGCGAAGCGACCGGTCACTCAAGTTCCCCCGACCCAGGAGGTCACGACCGATGATCGATTCGCAGCACACCCGCCGGCGCACGCTGTTGCGCGGCGCCCTGGCCCTGACCGGAGCAGCCGTGCTGGCCGTCTCCTCGCTGGCCGGCGTCGCGTCCGCCAGCGAGCAGACCAAACCCGTGGCGCCCGGCGCCGGCCCAGCCGGCCCGGTGCCCGCCGGGTTCGCCAGCTGGACGGAACTCATCTCCGTCCAGGAGAGACTCAACCAGGCCGCCACCCGCGTCGCGGCGGTCAAGGGCGCCGGCTTCGCGGGCATCGTCGCCGCGCCCGAGAACCGCGAGCTGCGGGTCTACTGGAAGGGCGACGCCGGCGCCCGGGTGCGGGCGCTGGTCCGCGACCTGAACCGCACCGTGCCGGTCCGGCTGGTGCCGGCCCGCTACTCCGAGGCCGACCTGGCCGCGACCGCCCGGAAGCTGGCCACCGTGCCGGACGTCGCCTCGGTGGTGCCCCGGGTGGACGGCAGCGGCGTGCAGGTCGTCGCCCGGGCCCCCAAGCTGGCCAAGGTCCGGGCCACCCGGGCGGTACGCGATTCCGCGGTCGTGGTGTCGGTGGTGGCCGGCGACGCGCCGGTGGCCACCTACACCCGGCAGGCCGACATCCCGAACTACTACGGCGGCGGCCGGTTCTGGTCGCCGACCGGCGGGTGCAGCACCGGCTTCGCCATCAACACCGCCGGAACCGTACGGATGCTCACCGCGGGGCACTGCGGGGAGAACGGGCAGTCCGTCACCACCGGCGCCGGGGCGGCCATGGGCACGATCTCCAACAAGATCACCTGCACCGACCTCGAGATCATCAACACCGGCTCGTGGGGCCGGGTCTTCACCGGCGGCCCGTACTCCGGCACCAGCGTCGCGATCGGCGGCACGGCGAGCAGCTTCGTCGGCAACTACATCGTGACCACCGGGGCCACCAGCGGGGAGCACAGCAACATCCAGGTCACCGCGGTCAACCTGTACCTCGGCATCAACGGCATCCCGTGCGGCACGGTCGGCCCGCTGGTGCAGGCCCGCCAGCTCAACGGCACCTGCGCCGTCGCCCCCGGGGACAGCGGCGGCCCGGTGATCGCCTACCGCACCGACGGCAAGGCGAACGCCCTCGGCACCATGACCGCCGGCGCCGCGGCCGTGGCCAACAACCTCTGCCCCGGCACGATCTACACGCCCGGCTACAACTACGTCTACTACATCCCGATCGGCACGTCCCTCGCCGCGTACGGCGCCAGCATCGTCACCAGCTGACCCGCACCGCCCGACGACGGGCGTCCCGGCTTCCCGGCCGGGGCGCCCGTCCCGGCCGGGGAACCGGCGGCGGGTCAGCCGACGGGGGTGGGGGAGGGCGGGGCGCTGCCGCCCTGCGGCGCCTCGGCGGTCATCAGCCGGATGATCTCGGACTGGTCGGCGGCGGACGGCAGCCCCCAGCCGGGGCGGTACCCGTACACCTGGGCCAGCGGGGTGGAGGCGGTACGGCCGTCGAGGATCTCGACCGCGCCGGTGTCGATCAGCGCGGGATGCTCGACGCCGCACGCCTCGGCCACCTTGACCAGGTCGCGCCGGAGGGTACGGAGGTAGTTGGCGGCCCGCATCGACTTGCGCCCGGGGTCGACGCCGCGCACCAGCCACGGGTTCTGGGTCGCGACCCCGGTGGGGCAGGTGTCGGTGTGGCACTTCTGGGCCTGGATGCAACCGATCGCCAGCATCGCCTCCCGCCCGACGTTGACCAGGTCGGCGCCGAGGGCGAACGCGACCACCGCGTTGTCCGGCAGACCGAGCTTGCCGGCGCCGACGAACACCACCTGCTCGTGCAGGTCCCGCTCGGCGAAGGTCCGGTACACCCGCGAGAAGGCCTGCTGGAACGGCAGCGACACCGAGTCGGTGAAGATCAGCGGCGCGGCGCCCGTGCCGCCCTCGCCGCCGTCGACGGTCACGAAGTCCACCCCGCGACCGGTGTCGCGCATCAGCGAGGCCAGTTCGGTCCAGAAGCCCAGGTCGCCGACCGCGGACTTGATGCCCACCGGCAGGCCGGTCTCGGCGGCGAGCAACTCCACCCAGTCCAGCAGGCTGTCACAGTCGGAGAACTCGGCGTGCCGCGACGGGCTGACGCAGTCCTCGCCGCGCCGGATGCCCCGGGCGGCGGCGATCTCCGCGGAGACCTTCGCGGCCGGCAGCAGGCCGCCGAGGCTCGGCTTCGCGCCCTGGCTGAGCTTGATCTCCAAGGCCCGCACCGGCGCGGACGCCACCAGGTCCTTGAGCCGGTCGAGGCTGAACCGGCCGCGCTCGTCACGGCAGCCGAAGTAGGCGGTGCCGAGCTGGAAGACCAGCTCGCCGCCCTTGCGGTGGTACGGCGACAGGCCACCCTCACCGGTGTTCTGCAGGCAGCCGGCGAGGGCGGCGCCGCGGTTGAGGGCCTCGACCGCGTTGCCGGAGAGCGAGCCGAAACTCATCCCGGAGATGTTGACCACCGACTCCGGGCGAAAGGCCCGGGCCCGCCCCCGGGCCGCGCCGAGCACCTTGGCGCACGGCAGCGTCACGTCGTGCCCGGCGGCGGGGGAGGACGGCGGCACCGCCCGGCCGAACGTGCGGTGCTTGATGATCGGGTAGCCCGGGGTGGACTCGATGTCGTTGTCGGTGCCGAACCCGAAGTAGTTGTTCTCCTGCTTCGCCGACGCGTACACCCACCGCCGCTGGTCCCGGGTGAACGGCCGCTCCTCGTTGTTGCCCGCCACGATGTACTGGCGTAGCTCCGGCCCGATCGACTCGAGCAGGTAGCGGGCGCGACCCAGCAGGGGGAAGGTGCGCAGCAGCGCGTGGTCGCGTTGTAGCAGGTCGCGCGCGGCAAGCGCCGCGACGGCGGCGACGGCGGCGGGTGCGGCTCGACGGGCCCAGCTCATGCCCGCCACTCTTTCCGGGATCGCCGTCCGCCAAACGAGGACCGGCGGTTCGCGATGGCCGGACCGGCCACCCGGGCAACCGCGGGACGTACGCCGGCTACCCCGGGCAACCCCGCGGGACGGTACGCCAGTTACCCGGGCAACCCCGCGGGACGGTACGTCGGCTACCCGGTGCGCGAGCGGTCGGGCGCGGAACTGCGCGCCGTCTCCGCGGCCACCCGCTCGCCGGGCCGGTCCGCGCCGCTCGCGGCGGCCGGCCGGTTGTCGTCGGGCGGCTGCGGCGGGGAGACCCAGGTGACCAGCACCACCGAGATGATCATGAGAAGGAACCAGGAGGCGAGTTTCGCCGGCGACACCGGCTGCCAGCCGCCCAACTGGCTGGGGTAGAGCCAGGCGTGCGACCAGGTGGCGATGTTCTCGGCCAGCCAGATGAAGGCGGCGACGAGCAGGAAGGCCAGCAGCAGTGGCATCCGCCACCGGAGCCGGAACACCCGGAAGTGCATCACGCAGCGCCCGAACACCAGCGCGACGGCGGCGATGAGCAGCCATCGCAGGTCCCGGACGTAGTGGTTGGCGAAGAAGTTGGCGTAGATGCCGACGGCCAGCACGGCGGTCACCCAGCGCCGCGGGTAGCGGGTGAAGCGCAGGTCGAACAGCCGGTTGACCCGGACCAGGTAGGAACCGACCGCGGCGTACATGAAGCCGCTGAACAGCGGCACCCCACCCAGCCGCAGGAAACCGTCGGGCTGGTAGGACCACGAGCCGATGTGGGTCTTGAACAGCTCCATGACCGTGCCGACGACGTGGAAGAGGACCACCACCCGCAGCTCGCGCAGGGATTCCAGGCGGCCGGCCACCATCGCGATCTGGATGGCGACCGCGGCGACGGTCAGGAAGTCGTTGCGGGCGAAGCCGGCGTCCGCCGGGTACCAGAGCCGCGCCGCGAAGATGACCGCGAGCATCGCCCCGCCGAACACGCACGCCCAGGCCTGCTTGAGCCCGAAGACCGCGAACTCGGTGAGCCAGCCGGCGGCGCCGCGCCGGGGCAGCCGGGCCAGCAGCGCGCGGAACCGGGCATCGATCGCGCGCTCGGCGGTGGTCAGGGCAGCCGGATCGGCAGGGGTACGCACCGCCCCGACGCTATCGTGTCCCGCCGGTGCCGGGCAGGTCAGGCCGGGCAGGCCGGGCAGGCCGGGTAGGCCGGTCAGGCCAGGCAGGTGGGGCCGGGCAGGTCAGGCCGGCGGGGCCAGCCGACCGGCCGCCGCCAGCCGTCGGACCACCGCCTCCTTGGGCACGGCGTGCCGGGTGCGGCCCGCCACGCCGGTGGTGGTCGTGGCCGTGAACAGCGAGTTGAGCAACGCCTCCTCGACGGAGTCCAGGACGGCCGCGAAGACCGGGTCGAGGTCCGCGTCGGGCAGCGGCGCCTGGTCCGACCGGGCCGTGCTGAACGCGATCGCGTAGTCGCCGCTGCCGTTCTGGTACGCCGCGCCGACCCGGGCCATCGCGAAGATCGCCCGCCGGGCCAGCCGGCCGAGCTGCCGGGCGTCCAGGGGCGCGTCGGTGGCCACCACGATCATGCAGGAGTTGCCGGGTGGCTCGGCCCGGTCGGCCGCCGGAACCAGCTCGTCGACGGGCAGCGGGACCCCCAGCACGGTCAGCACGCCGCCGAAGTTGGACTGGGTGAGGGCGCCCACCGTCACCGCGCCGGCGACCGTTCGCACCGTGCGGGACGAGGTGCCGACGCCCCCCTTGTAACCGAGGGCGCTGGTGCCGGTGCCGGCACCTACGCAGCCCTCCGCCGGCAGCCCGCCGGCGGCTCGCCGGATCGCGTCCAGCACGTGCTCCTCGGTGACCGGGCGGCGGCGGATGTCGGACAGGTGGCCGTCGTTGGTCTCGCCCACCAGCGGATTGAACGACAGGCCGTCGGGCCGGCCCGCCATCAGGTACGTCAGCAGCGCGTCCGCCGCCCGGAACACCGACAGCGTGGCGGTGAGCACGATCGGTGACTCCAGCACGCCGAGCTCGTCCACCTGCGTCGAGCCGACGAGCTTGCCGTAGCCGTTGCCGGTGTGCACGGCGGCCGGCAGGCTCCACCGGCCCGGACCGAGCTGGCTCGGTACCACCGCGGTGACCCCGGTGTGCAGGTCGCGGCCGTCGTCGACGGTGGTGTGCCCGACCAGCACCCCGGGCACGTCGGTGATCGCGTTGTGCCGCCCGGTGGGCAGTGGCCCGACGACGACGCCGAGGTCGCGGGCCCGGCGGTCCGGCCCCTGCTGGCTCTGCTCCACACCGCACCTCCGGGTCACACCGACGAGCCGGCCTGACTCCACCCGCTCCCGGCAACCGTTGTCAAGCGTGCGCCCGCCGGCCCGCGGAACCGGCCACGGGCGGGGTTGCCCGGCGGGTGGCGACGCGGCCGGATACGGTGGCAGGCGTGACCGAGGCGGTGCGGGTGTCGACGTGGTCGAGCTGACCTGGTACGGGCACAGCACCGTGTGGCTCGAGGACGCGGGAACCCGGCTGCTGACCGATCCGCTGCTGCGGGACCGGCTGGCCCACCTGCGCCGCCGCCGTGGGCCGACCCCGCGGCTGCCGGGCGCCCCGGACGCCGTACTCGTGTCGCACCTGCACGCCGACCACCTGGACTTCGCGTCGCTGCGGCGGCTGCCCGTGGCCACCGCGCTGGTGGTGCCCGCGGGCGCCGCGCGGCTGGTCCGGCAGGCGCTCGGCGCGGCGGTCGCCGGCCGGTGCACCGAGGTCGCGGTCGGCGACCGGCTCACCATCGGCGGGCTCGACGTCACCGCCGTGCCCGCCGCCCACCACGCCGGTCGGGGCGCCTGGTCCCGGCACCGCGCGCCCGCCCTCGGCTACCTCGTCGAAGGCCGGGCGCGGACCTGGTTCGCCGGCGACACCGGGCTCTTCGACGAGATGGCCGGCCTCGGGCCGCTCGACCTGGCGCTGATCCCGGTCGGCGGGTGGGGACCGACGCTCGGCCCCGGCCACCTCGACCCGGCGGGGGCCGCCGAAGCGGTCCGCCGGGCGGTCGCGGCCTGGGCGGTGCCGATCCACTACGGCACCTTCTGGCCGGTCGGGCTCGACCGGGTCCGGCCGGACCGCTTCCACGGACCCGGCGACGACTTCGCCCAGCACGCTGCGGAGATCTGCCCGGACACCCGGGTACGGGTGCTGCGGCCGGGCGAGTCGTTCGCGGTGGGCCGGCCGTGACGGCGACCCTCGGCGTGCTGGGCTCGCTGCTATTGGTGGTGCTCTTCGGTTCCGTGGTCCCCGTGGTGCCGACCGGCGCGGCGGTCAGCGGCGCCGCCGCGCTCGCCGCCCACCAGCATCCGGTCACCGTGGTCCTGGTGGTGCTCGCCGGGGCGGTCGGCGCGTACGTCGGTGACCTCGCCACCTTCGTCCTGCTCGGCTGGGGTGGCGAACGGGTGGTCCGGCGGGTGCCCGGGCTGCGTTCCGACCAGCGGGTCGAGCGGATGCCGGCCCGGGTGCGGGAGGGGCACGTCTCGACGCTGCTGGTCTCCCGGCTGATCCCCGGCGGGCGGGTCCCGGTGCTGCTGGCCGCGGCCGTGGCCGGGCTGGCCTGGCGCCGCTTCGCGGTGGCCAACGCGCCGGCCAGCCTGCTCTGGTCGGTGCTGTACGCCGCGATCGGGGTCCTCGGCCGGGCGGTCTTCCCCGAGCCGTGGGAGAGCGTCGTCGCGGCGGTCGTGCTCGTCGTGCTGATCAGCCAGGTCGTGGGCTGGCTGAACCGGCGTCGGCAGGTGCCGGAGGATCCGCTGGCCACGCGGTAGCCGGCGGGCTACCCGGCCGGCTGCGGGCGTCGGTGGCTACCCGGCCGGCTCCGGGCGCCCGTCGTGCGCCGGCTCGGCGACCTGCTCGTCGGGCCGGCGCAGCCCGAGCCGGCGCAGCCAGCCGAGCAGTTGGCGGTGCACGTCGTCCGGGCCGATCAGCTCGCCGTGCTGCGGCCAACCCGCGGGATGGACGAGCAGCGCCTGCGTCTGCCAGCCGCCGAGACCGCCGTGGCAGCCGACCAGTTCCTCGAAGGCCGCCACCTCCTCCAGGTCCGGGTCCACCGCGCTTATCACCACGAGGTCGCCCACGTGCTCCATCGCCTGGTGGCGCAGCAGGTCGTGGCGGGCCAGCGGCCCGTACGGGGCCAGCGGGTCCTCGCCGTCGACCCGCCCGTCGCGCAGCCGGTGGCAGCCCCGCGCCCCGATCGCCAGCGGTCCGGCGGCCGAGTCGACCACGACCAGCCCGACGCCGGGGTGCCCGGCCAGACCGTCGATCAGCCCCGGCGCGACCGCGTCGACGTGCTCCCGGGACAGCCGCCCCGGATGGCGGGCCAGGTAGATCATCGCCAGGTTGCCCGAGGCCACCACCACGGTGCCGGCATCGGTGTGGACGGCGGCGTCCTCCCGGTCGGCCGGTCCCAGGCTGACCTCGCCGCCGTCGGCGTGCGAGCGCAGCGCCAGCCGGGTCGCCGTGCCGGTCGCCCCGCCGGCCGCGGCAGCCTCGGTGAGCAGGGTGTTCAGCCGTCCCCACTCCTCGACCGGGCCGGCGGCCTCGGCGGCCGGCACCTCCGCGACCGGGACGCCCGCCGGCGGCCGGCCGTCCGCCTCGACCTGCCGCGCCGGTGGCGCGGCGAGTCGGGCGACCACCTCGGTGAGCGACTCGCCGTACCGCTGGCGGAAGGTGGCGCCCTGGCTCTGCCCGTGGTCGCTCAGCACCACGATGTGGTAGCGCCGGGCCGCCTCGGCGGCCAGCCGCTGGAGCACCCCCAGCGTCTGGTCGAGCTCCTCGAGCACCGCCATCGCCTGCGGGCGGGCCGGGCCGGCGTGGTGGGCGACCTCGTCGTAGTCCAGGAAGTCGCAGAAGATGACCGGTGCCCCGGCGGCCATCTGCTCGGCGATGAGCGACACGTTCAGGTCGCTGAGCAGGCTCGCCATCGGGCGCAACGCCAGGTAAGGGCCGCTGCGCCGGCCCCGGGGCCGGATGTCGCGCAGCCGCTGCCGGCGCGCCTCGTACAGCTCACGGACCACCTGCCCGGCACCGCGCACCACCGCGCGGGCGAAGCCGTACGGGCTGGCCATGAAGGCCGCGTAGCCCCGGATGGAGCGGCCGGGCAGGCCGGCGCGGCTCACCGTGAGCAGGCTGGTGGGGGCGTCGCCGGAGAACGCGGTGCTGATGCTCACCCCGCCGTCGCGGAGCAACCCCCGCCCGGTGGAGAGCCGCTGCTCGATCTCGGCGGCGTCCCGGGGCCGGCTGGTCACCACGAGCCGGCCGGTCGCGCCGTCACCGCCGGTCGCCTTCTCGTACCAGCGGTAGGCCGGCACCCGCCGGACGTCCCCGTAGAGCAGGCCCGCCTGGGCGGCGGGCGTGGTGGCCGGCAGGCCGGTGTGCCAGCGGGTCATCCGGTGGCTGCCGGTACGCAGCCACCGGCCGATGGTGGGCAGGTTGCCGGCCCGGATCGCCCACTGCACCAGCGGCGCGGCCACCCCGTCGAGCTGCACCACGAGCAGGCCTTCGGGGACCTGCCGCTCGGGGGCCGCCGGCGCGGCGCGGCCGAGCCGCAGGCGGCGCCGCCAACCGGGGCGGCGGTGCCGCTCCCGCCGGCGTCGTACCCGGGACATCACCCACCGCATCTCGCTGACGAACGCGTCGTCGGTGCCGGCGTCGGCGAGCCAGTTCACCACCGCCGCGAGCGCCAGGGCGAGCCACGCGGCGGCGAAGGCGTCGGCGAACCCGGCGACGTCCGCCTCCGGGTCCAGCCGCAACGCCACGTACATCACGATGGCCTGGACGGACACGCCGATGGCCAGCGCGCCGAGCCCGCCCAGCACGGTGGCCAGGGCGAACAGCAGCGGGCGCAGCACCGCGCCGATCGCCGCGATCAGCCCGACCAGCCACAGCGTCGCGACCAACCCGCTGGCGGTGACCCCCGGCAGCAGCCAGAGCGTCACGCTGAGCACCACGAACGAGGTGATCACACTGCGCAGCAGGCTGCGGAGCCGGGCGAGGGTGGGCCGGTAGTCGCGCAACACCTTGAGACCGGCGCGTACGGGCCGGCGCAGCCGCCGGTCCGCGTCGGCGTCCGCGTCCGGCTCCATTCCCATGACAATGCCACACCTGAGCTGGCAAGATCGGCGAGGGCGGGCGGGCGGCGGGTGCGGGTTCGTCAGCCGGCCGCGACGCCGACGGCGCGCTCGCCCTGCGGCCCGAGCAGGTCGCGGACCTCGGCCGCCTCCGGTGCCCCGAGCGCCTCCAGCAGACCGAGCGCCTCCCGCCAGGCACCCGAGGACGGTTCCAGGTGGCCCAGGGTGATCAGCGCCCGGGCCCGGATCAGCGGCGCCTCGACGGCCCGCGCCCGGTGCGCCGCTTCCCCGGCGTACCGGGCCGCCTGGGCGTGCTCGCCCTGCCGCCGGGCGACCTCGGCCAGCGCCACCATCGCGTCGCACTCGACGACCGCCGCGCCGGCCTGCCGGGCCAGCGTGATCGCCCGCTCCACCGAGGAGCGGGCCAGCCGCGGCTCCCGGTCCGCGACGGCCCAGGCGAGCCCGACCAGCGCCTCCGCCTCCGTCGCCGTCATCCGTGCCGACCGGGCCCACTCGGCCGCCCGGGCCTGGCTCGCGGCCGCCCCGACGGGATCACCGGAGTGCAGCAGGAGCCACCCCTCGGCGATGTCGATCGACGCCTGGCAGAGCCGGTCGCCGGTGCGCTCGGCGAGGCGCTGCGCGGTGGCGAACGCGGACCTCGCCGCCGCCGTCGCGCCGAGGCGGGTGTGCAGCTGACCGATCCCGGTCAGCGCGTTCGCCTCGATCGAGGCCATCCCGACCGCCCGCGCGGTCCGCACCGCGGCGCGCAGGTCCGCCAGGGCGGCCGGGTACTCGCCGAGGCTGATCCGGGCCAGGCCCAGGTTGGTGAGGATGACCGCCTCGTTGGGCTGGGCCCCGTCCTCCCGGTGGATGGTGATGGCGGCGTCGAACCGCTCGACGGCCAGCCGCAGCCGGCCCGCCATGGCGTAGACGGTGCCCAGGTTGCTGGACATCACCGCGATGCCGTAGCGGTGCCCGATCCGCCGGTTGAGCCGCAACGCGTGCTCGAAACAGGCCGCCGCGGTGGCCAACTGGCCGAGGTCGCCGAAGACGGCGCCGAGCGAACCGGCCGCCGCGGCCTCGCCCGCCACGTGCCGGGCCCGGCGGAAGAGCTGGCCGGCCCGCCGTTGGTGGGCGATGGCGACCAGGTGGTTGCCGGTCAGGTGGTGCACGTTGCCCAGGCTCATGTGCGCGGCGGCGCGCAACGCCGGATCCGTGGTGCCGCCCGCGGCGTGCAGCGCCGCCTGGGCCACCAGCAGCCAGTGCAACGAGTTGCGGGTGACCCAGAGGTACGTGCGGAGCTGGTCGGCGAGCAGCGCCGCGTCGGCCCGCGACGCCCCGTCCGCGCCGGTGCGGATCAGCGCGACCATGTTCGACTCCTCGGCCTCCAGCCAGGCCAGGGCGGCGTCCCGGTCCGGGAAGCCGGCCGGCTCCGCGGCCAGGCCCGCTGGCAGCTCCAGCCGGACCCGGCCCGGGGCCAGCAGGTCACCGGCGGCCTGGGCGCGGACCAGGTACCAGGCGAACAGCCGGGCGAGGACGTCCCGCGCCTCGCGCTGCCCGCCCTGCCGCTCGCTGTGCTGGGCGGCGTAGCGCCGCAGCAGGTCGTGCAGCACGACCCGGTCGCCGTCGAGGTCGACCAGGTGCGCCGAGGAGAGCCGGGCCAGGGTACGGCGGGCCGCCTCGGTGCTGGTCTGCGCCAGCCAGGCGACCGCCTCGACCGGCAGCGCCACCCCGGGCACGGTGCCGAGGAGCCGGAACATCCGTTGCGCGTCGGCCGGCAGCCGGGTGTAGGAGAGGTCGAACGCGCTCTGCACCGCGACGCCGGGATCGTCGTCGATCGCCAGCGCGGCGATGGTCCGCCGCCGCAGCTGCGCCACGTACGCCGACACGGCGAGTTCCGCCTCGTCGAGCAGCAGCGCGGCGGCGATCCGGATGGCCAGCGGGAGGCGGCCGCACTCCTGGACCAGGTCCCGGACGGCGTCCCGCTCGGCCGCCCTCGGGTCGTCGCCGAGCAGCACGGTGAGCAGCTCGATCGCGTCCGGCTCCGGGAGCAGCCCGATGGTCAGCCGGTGGGCGTCGTGCTGGGCCACCAGCCCGGTCAGCCGGTCCCGGCTGGTGACCAGCACGAGACTCCGCGCCGAGCCGGGCAGCAGCGGCCGGACCTGGTCCGCGTCGAGGGCGTTGTCCAGCACGATCAGCAGCCGCCGGTCGGCCACGACGGTGCGGTAGAGCGCCGACGCCTCGTCCGGGTCGGCCGGGACGCGGGCCGCCGCGACGCCCAGACCGCGCAGCAGCGCGCCGAGCGCCTCCGCCGGGCGCATCGGCCGGCCGGCCGAATAGCCCCGCAGGTTGACGAAGAGCTGCCCGTCCGGGAAGCGGTCCCGGATCCGGTGCGCCCAGCGCACCGCGGTCGCGGTCTTCCCGACCCCCGCCGTGCCGACGACCGCGGAGAGGACCAGCACCGGCGGCGCCGCCGCGGCGAGCAGCCGGTCCAGCTCGCGGGTCTCGACTCCCCGGCCGACGAAGTGCGCCGGCGGCGGCGGCAGCTGCGCCGGCCCGCCGGCCAGCCCGGGGGCCGGGCCGGTGTCCGGCGGCGCCGTGGCCTGCCCCAGTTTCCGGTACGTCGCGGTGATCTGCTCCCCGGGCGGGACACCGAGGTCGGCGGCGAGCCGGTCGGCGAGCGCCGCGTACGCCGCGACCGCGTCGGTGCGCCGGCCGGTCTCGGCGAGGGCGAGCATCAGCAGCTCCACCGGGCGCTCGCGGGTGGGGTGCTCGCTGATCAGCTCGCGCAGGGGGGTCAACATCTCCCGGTGCTGCCCGGCCGCGAAGCGCGCCTCGAGCAGCGCCTCCCGCGCCGCCAGCCGGGCCTCGTCCAGCTCCGGGAAAAGCCGCATCCGCTGCGCGTCGTCGAAGACGTCGGCGAGCGCGGCGCCCCGCCACAGGCCGAGTGCCGTGCTGAGCACGGCGATCCGCTGCTCGGGGTCGGTGCTGTCGTGGCTGCCCGCCACCAGCGCGGCGAACCGGTGCAGGTCGACCCGCTCCGTCGCGATCTCCAGGGCGTAGCTGTTGGGGCGGGCGACCAGCGCCGGCTCCGTGGACCCGCCCAGGTCCAGGGTGGCGCGCAGGTGCGAGATCATGGCCTGGAGCCCGGCCCGGGCCCGGGCCGGTGGCCGGCTCTCCCAGAGCAGGTCGATGAGGCGGTCCGCGGAGTGGAACTGGCCCGGGCGCATCGCGAGGAGGGCGAGCAGGCGCCGCTCCTGGCGACGTCGGATCGGCACGGCGCGCCCGTCGAGCAGAGCCTCGACGGGGCCCAGCAAGCGCAGCTCCACGGCCGGAGGCTAACAAGAGTCGATGGCCCCGGGCAGCCGCGTAGGTCAAATCTGGGACGCCGGCCCGGTCGATCCGCGGCGGCCGGACCCGCCGGCCGCCGGTGGCCGTCAGGCCGGCGGGGCGGCCAGGTCGACGGCCGCGGCGCCGACGACCACCTTGTCGTCGTCGTGCTGCAGGTAGCCGATCACCGAGGCCCGGCGCGGGTCGAGATCCGGCGGCACGTCCAGGTGGACCTGGCCGGCGCCGTCCGGAGCGACCGACGTGAAGGCGCGTACCACGTTGTCCTGGCGCAGCGTCCGCCCGGCGTTCTCGCCCCGCGCGACGTCGGTCGTGAGGTCCCGCTCCACGACCGCCACGTTCAACACCGCCCGGGTCGGCGGCCGTTCGGTCCGGTAGTCCACCACGACGGGGCGCCCGCCGCCCGGTCCCTCGGGGCCGTCGGCGACCGTGAGGGTGAGTGGGGCGGTGGCTGCCACCGCCAGCGCGGACGTGATCACGTCGGTGGCCCGGCGGCGGTCGGAGCCGACGAACTCGGCGGTGCCGTTGACCACCATCTGCGGCGTGTACAACTGCCCGGAGCCGAAGGCCCGCGCGTACGCCTGCTGCCGCGCGCTGTACGCCGGGTCGCCGAATGGGTCCGGCCAGCCCAGGTAGTCCCAGTAGTCGACGTGGAACCCGAGGGCGTAGACGGGTTCGCCGCGCCGCCGGGCGTCGCGCTCGATCTCGCCGAGCACCTCCTCGGCCGGCGGGCAGCTCTCGCAGCCCTGGGAGGTGAACAGCTCCACGACCGCGAAGCCGCTGCCGGACGGCGGGGACGCGCCGGTGCGCGATGGGTCGGTCATGGCAGGTCTCCTCCCGTCGCGCCGGTTCGCGCCGGTTCGCGCCGCTCCGATTCCCGTTGCGGCCGCGACCATGCCTGCCGGCCGCCCCGACGACGGAGCCGGCGCGGCGGCCGTGGGCCGCCGCGCCGGCCGGTGTCCGGGACCGGTACGGGTCAGCTCGTACTGCAGGAGACCGTCGGCCAGGTCCAGGTGCCGTTGGTCTGGATGGTGACGCCCCAGTTGTTGCCGCTGCCGTTGGGCTTGGCGACCAGCACCTGCGAGCTGGGGTAGCTGGCGCTGATGTTCCAGCTGGCGATGATCTTCTCGGGGGACGGGACGTTCATCGTCACGGTCCAGTTGCTGGCGCCGGAGACCGAGACGTTGAGGTTGTAGCGGTCGCCCCACTGCTGGCCGGCGGAGAGCGTCGCGGTGCAGCCGCCACCCCGCCGCCGCCACCGGTGGTGCCGTCCAGGGTGATGTTGGAGTTGCCGCTGCTCTGGTAGCCCTCGGTCGCCATGATCATGTAGTCGTGGCTGCCGAGGCTCATGCCGTACCGGGCCCAGGCGTCGAAGTGGTTGCCGGTGGTGATGCTGCCACCCGTCCGCTTCTGCTGCCGGACGCTCCAGTACTGGTAGAACGTCCGGGTGCCCTCGATGGAGGGCTGGTTGACCCGCTGCGTCTGGTAGATGTCGTAGGTGCCGCCGTCGCTGGTGACGGTGTCCTTGTAGTGCCGGTGGGCCGGTACGTGCCCCAGTCGTCGACGACGTAGTACTCCACCAGCGGGTTCCGCGTCCACCCGTAGAGGGCCAGGTACGCGTTGCCGGACGGGTTGAAGCTGCCCGAGTAGTTCACCGTCCGGCGTCCGCCGGTGCTCCAGCCCTTGCCGGCGACGAAGTTGCCGGTGCTGCTCCACGACGTTCTGCCCAACGCATTCCCGGGACGTGCCGACCGGTGGTGAACGCGTTCCGCGCCGGCATTTCTCGTACACCGGTCGGCGGTTCTCGCGCGGCCCGTCGGGGCGGCCGGGACGGCGCTGGCGTCGCCCCGGCCGGCGACTGGTTTGCGCTGCTCATCCCCGTCTTTCAGCGGCAATGGGCAGGCCGCAAGTTGCAGTTGGGCAAGGAGTCAACAGTGGCGTCCGAGCGCAATTCCCGGAGTCATTGAATCGACGATGATAAATCTTGACTTGGTTCCGCCGGAGGCGCACCGTGAAATGTCTCCGGCGGCGATCGGACCGTCCGGAAAAGATCCCCGAATGTGAGCCACCGATTCGGGAGCCAGGAGGCGGTCATGCGGTTGAACCCGTTCGCCGGGGCCTACCTCGCCGATCCGGCGCAGGTGTGGCGGCGGTTCCTCGACGCCCCGGACAGGGTGCACCACGACGAGGACCTGGGCCTGTGGTTGATCACCCGGCACGCCGACGTGCGCCGGGCGCTCAGCGACACCCAGACCTTCGGCAACGCCCTCACCCTCGCACCCGTCTACGACGTCTGTCCGGCGGCGCTGGAGATCATCATGGGCATCGACGCGCCACCCACCACCGCCGCCGCCGACCCGCCGGTGCATCCGCGGACCCGCCGGGCGCTGCGCGCCACCTTCGCCAACACCCCGGAGCGGGTCGAGCGGCGGTACGGGCCGATCGTCCGCCGCCGGGTCGACGAACTGGTGTCCCGGCTGGCCGCGGCGTCCGGGCGGCACGTCGACCTCGTCCCGGAGTTCACCACCGAGTTGCCCCTGCTGGTGCTGCTGGACATCCTCGGCGTACCGGACCGGGACATCGGGCGGGTCCGCGCGTGGGCCGACGGCCAGATCGCGCTGATCTGGGGGCGGCCCGACCCGGCGGAGCAGGTCCGGCTGGCCCGCGGGCTGCTGGAGTTCTGGCGGTACTGCCAGGAACTGGTCCGGGTCCGGCTCGACGCCGGCGGGCACGGCGAGGACCACGTCGGCCGGTTGCTGGCCTACCGGGACGGCGACGACGAGATCCTGACCGTGGCCGAGGTGGCGAGCATCGTGTTCAACCTCCTGGTCGCCGGCCACGAGACCACCGCGGGGCTGCTCGCCCACGCGCTGGACCAGGCGCTGTCCGAACCGGACCGCTGGCGCGCGATCGTGGCCGAGCCGCACCGGATTCCCGCGTTCCTGGCCGAGACGCTGCGCTTCGCGCCCGCCATCGACGGGTGGCTGCGGGTCACCAACCGGCCGGTGACGCTGAGCGGGGTGACCATCCCGGCCGGCGCGCGCTGCCTGCTGCTGATCGGGGCCGCCAACCGGGACCCGGCGGTGTTCGCCGACCCGCACCGGTTCGACCCGGACCGTCCGGACGTCGGCGACCACCTCTCCTTCGGGCACGGCGCCCACTTCTGCATCGGGGCCGCGCTGGCCCGGCTGGAGGCCGCGACCGCGCTCACCCGGCTCGCCGCGGCCCTGCCCGGGCTGCGTCTGGCTCCCGGGCACGGCCGCGCGTACCAACCGAACGTGGCGTTCCGGGCGCACCGCACGCTGCCGGTGATCGTCGACCCGGCGGCGTCGCCCGGCGTCCCCACGGTGCCCCGCGCCGAGCGGCCGGCGGCCTGACCGGTGGCCGCCGCCCGGCCGCTGAGCTGCGCCGGCGGCCGGCCGGGCGGCATCCGGCCGGGGTGACCGGCGATCGCGAACGGCCCGGCCGGCCGGGGCGGCCGGGCGGCGGTACCGGCCCGGCCCGACGATCACGCAGCGGAGTCACGTCTTCACACCCGTCCGTCCCTGGGTTAAGAATTGTCCCCTGCGAACGCCCAGTCATCACCCAACCTCGATCTGATGCCGATGCCGAGCCGGCGTCGCGAAGGTGAACACATGGATCGCACGCCGCCGTCCGGCACCGCCCACTCCGGTGCCAGCCACCGGTTCCGCTCGGAACTGCGCCGCTGGCGTACCCGGCAGGGGTTGACGCAGCGGGCGCTGGCGGAACGGGTGCGGTTCAGTCGCGAGACGGTCGCCGCGGTCGAGTCCGGCCGGCGGTTCGGCAGCCACGAGTTCGCCGTGCGCTGCGACGAGGTGCTCGACACCGGCGGTCGGCTGGCGGCGTTGTGGCCCCAGGTCGCGGCGGAGCAGTTGGCCGCGGACGGCCGGCGCGGCCCCCGGTTCGGGGAGGTGGCCCGGCTGGACCCGGCCGCCGGGCCGCCGCCCGCCCGGCGCGACGCGAGCGATCCGGAGGCGGTGGTCGCCGCGATCGACGAGCTGCGGGAGCTGATCGGTCAGGTGCTCGGCCAGCCGGAGGCCGACGTCCCGCCGCCGCCCGGGCCGCGCTGACCTCGGCGGGCCGGCCACCGTCCCGGGCCGGGGCGCGGCGCCAGCCAACCTGACTCTGGGTACAGATGCTGGTACGGCCTGTTTGTACCACGGTCAGGTCTGGTCTGCGAGCGCGCTTTCCGGCGCAATGAGACGTGCAATCAGCAAATGCAGATTGACCGTTGTGAATGAGCGCGGGAGTCGGTCTTGGCGTCGAGCACGAGGTCCCACACGGCCCGACCCTATCCGACCCGCCGCCGCGGCTGGAAGATAGCCGCCCGGATGCGTCTCATCGTCGCGGCCCCGCTGGTAGCCGTCATGGGCTTCGCCGGTCTGGCGTTGACCGAGAGCGCGCGCCAGACCGCCCGGGCCAGCGACCTGGGCCTGCTGGCGCACCTGGGCGCCGAGGCCGGCGACCTGGCCCACCGGCTGCAACGCGAGCGCGTCGTCGCCGCCGACCTGCTGACCCGGGGCAGCCCGGAGCAGCAGGACACCTTCGCCGACGCCACCAGCACCACCGACGAGGCGGTCGACCGCTACCGCCGGCAGCGCGCCCGGGTGCCCGCCGGCCCCGCCGCCGACCAGAGCGTGCTGACCCGGATCGACGCCGCGCTGGCCGGCCTGGCACCGCTGCGCGCCCAGGTCCGGACGGCCGAACACGCCTCGGTGTCGGCGATGACCTTCAGCTACCGGATCGCCATCGCCGACCTGCTCACCCTCCGGGAAAGCGTGACGCTCGGCGTGGTCAACGCCCGGATCGCCGACGGCATCCGGGCCTCGGCCGCCCTGTCCAAGGTGGCCGAGGCGGTCGGCCAGCAGCAGGTGGCGGTCCTGCGCGCGGTCGCGGCCGACGAGCTGACCCCGGCCCTGCAGCAGGACATCACCGCCGCCCGCACCGGGGTCACCGAGTCCGGCCTCGCCTTCCTGGCCCTCGCCCGGCCCGACTGGCGGGGCTGGTGGGAGCAGGCCGGCAGCGGCAAGGACGCGCTGCTGCTGCAACGGATGCAGGACGAGGTGTCGCGGACCGGCGCGGGCAGCCGGCTGCGGCTGGACCTGGGCAACTGGATCACCGCGACCGAGCAGTGGACGGCCCGCCTGGCCGAGCTGCGCCAGCGGGTCGACGCGGCGGTGCTCGACGACATCCGGGCCGCGCACGCCGACCAGCGGTGGCGCACCGTCGTGGAGGCCACGGCGACGCTGGTGGCCCTGCTGCTCACCGCGCTGGTCACCTGGGCGGTGGCCCGGCAGATCACCCGCCGGCTGCACCGGCTGCGGGACGCCGCGAACACCGTCGCGTTCGAGCGGCTGCCGCAGGTGGTGGCCCGCCTCCAACAGCCCGACAGCTCCTCGGTGGACCCGGACGAACTGGCCCGGCGGCAGTCCGCGCACGCCATCGAGCCCGCCAGCGACGACGAGATCGGCGAGGTGGGGCAGGCGTTCAACGCCGTGCACCGGGCGGCCGTGCGGACCGCGGCCGAGCAGGCGGTGATGCGGGCCAACACCGCCGACATCTTCGTCCACCTCAGCCGGCGGGAGCAGCGGCTGGTCGACGCGGTGCTCGCCCAGGTCGACCAGGTCGAGCGGAACGAGACCGACCCGGAGCGGTTGCAGCAGCTCTACCGGCTGGACAACCTGGCCACCCGGATGGGCCGGATCAACGCCAGCCTCCTGGTGCTCGGCGGGGTCGGGGTGGGGCGGGTACGCCAGCAGGACGTGCCCCTGCAACAGGTGCTCCAGGCCGCGCAGAGCCAGATCGAGTACTACGCCAGGATCCGCCTCGGCCTGGTCGACGGCGACGTCGCGGTCGCCGCCGAGGCCGTCGACGAGGTCGTGCACCTGCTGGCCGAGTTGATGGAGAACGCCACCGGATACTCGCCGCCGGACACCGAGGCGTGGGTGACCGGGCGGACCCTGGGCGACCGGGTGATCATCCAGATCGCCGACGAGGGCGTCGGGCTCTCCCCACAGCGGCGGCAACAGCTCAACGAGTTGCTCGCCCGGCCACCCGCCACCGACGTCGCCGCCGTCCGGGCGATGGGCCTGGTCGTGGTGGGCCAGCTCGCCGCGCGGCTGGGCGTGGCCGTCCAACTGCGGCCCGGCCCGCACCGCGGCACCATCGCCGAGGCGGCGCTGCCGGGCGCGATGCTCCGGTCACTGCCGCCGGAGGAGTTCCTGCTCAGCCCCGCCCGGCCGTCGCGGCGGGTGGCCCGGACCGATCCGCCGGCGACCCACCGGGCGGCCGCCGGGCCGTGGGCCGGCCGGCCGGCGCCGGCCGCGACGTCGGCCACCCGTACGCCGGTGGCCGACCGGGCGCTGCCGGTCGCGCCGGTGTTCCGCCCCGCGCCACGCCCGGACCGGGGTGTCGAATCCACCGAGGAGCTCGTCATCTTCGACGAAGTCAACCACTGGTTCCAGGCCGACCGGGCGGACGGCGCCAACGGAACGTCCTGGACCAGCTCCACCGACGACGCCTGGCGCACGGCCGCCCGGGCCGACGCGCCCGAGGTCGCCGGCACCACCACCTCCGGCCTGCCCCGCCGGCAACCGCAGCGGCACCTGGTGCCGGGTGGGGTCCCCGCGTCACAGCAACCGCGCTCCGAGTACCGCGACCCGGCCCGGGTGGCCACCGCGATGGCCGCGTACGCGCGGGGAGTCGCCGGCCGCCGGGCCAACCTGATCAAGAACTGAGCCGACAGGGAGCACACGTGAGCGACCACCAGGATCTCGGCTGGCTGCTGGACGCCTTCGCCGAGCGCGCCACCGAGGTCAGCCATGCCATCGCCATCTCCAGCGACGGCCTCATGGTGGCCGCCACCCGTGGTCTGCCCCCCGACCGGGCCGATCAGCTGGCCGCCACCGGCAGCGGGCTGGTCAGCCTCCTGCGCGGCGCGGCGGCCTTCTTCGACGCCGGCGCGGTGATCTCCAACGTCACCCAGCTCGAGGGCGGCTTCATGTTCTCCATGGCCTTCAACGACGGTGCGTCCCTGCTCGTGCTCGCCGACCCGCAGTGCGACGTCGGCAAGGTCTCCTACGAGATGACCGAGCTGGCGAACCGCATCGGCGAGGCACTGACCCCCGCGGCCCGGGCGGCGTTGAGCCGCAGCCGCTGACCTCCGGCCCCTCGCCGGAGACGCCCACCCCTGGTAGGAGATGAGATGTCCCTGAGCTTCCCCCGGCACCACCGCGCCCGCACCGCGGCGCTGCTCGCCCTCGTCCTGCTCGCCCCGACCGCCTGCGCCGACGACGAGCGCGACGCCGCCGCCCCCGGGGCGATCAAGGTCGGTCTGCTGGCCTCGCTCTCCGGCACGTACCAGGCGGTCGGCAAGGAGATGCGCGACGGTTTCGAGCTCTACCTGTCCACCCACGACGGCAAGCTCGGTGGCCACCAGGTCGAGCTGGTCGTGGCCGACGAGGGCAACGGCGCGGCGACCGCGGTGCCCGCCGCGACGAAACTGCTCAAACAGGATCGGGTGGTCGCGCTGACCGGCATCGTGGGCGGTGGCTCGGTGGCCGCGGTCTACCCGCTGCTCAACGAGACGAAGGTGCCCTTCGTCGGCGCCAACGGGCGGCCCGCGCTGAAGGACGTGTCCCGGGTCTGGCACACCTCCTACCTCTCCGACGAGCCGGGGGAGGCGATCGCGTCGTACGTGCACGACAACGTCGACGGCAGCGTCTACGCCATCGGCCCCGACTACCAGGGCGGCTGGGACGAGCTGCGCGGCTTCACCGAGGCGTTCGTCAAGGCCGGTGGCCGGCTGGCCAACCCGGACGGCAAGACCACCTTCACGCCGTTCCCGGCGACCACCAACTTCACCCCGTACTTCGCCCGGATCAAGGCCTCCGGCGCGACCGCCGTCTACACCTTCTACGCCGGCAGCGCCGCCGTCGACTTCGTCAAGCAGTACGCCCAGTCGGAGATCAAGGACCTGCCGCTCTACGCCGCCGGCTTCCTGACCGAGGGTGGCGTGCTGGACGCGCAGGGCCCGGCCGCCCGGGACATCTACTCGGTGCTCAACTACTCGCCCGACCTGGACAACGCGGAGAACCGCGCGTTCGTGGCCGCGTGGAAGGCCAAGAAGGACGGCTCCCCGACCACGTACGCGATGGCCTCCTACGACGCCGCGGCGGTGCTGGACCGGGCCGTCGCCGACGCCGGCGACGACCCCACCCCGGAGCGGATCAACGCGGCCATCGGCCGGCTCGGCCAGATCGCCAGCCCCCGTGGCACCTGGCAGTTCTCGCCCACCACCCACGCGCCGGTGCAGAAGTGGTACCTGCGCCAGGTCCGCCCGGACGGCCGGGCGCTGTCCAACACCGTCGTGGGCGACCTCGCCACCGTCGGCGGGTGACCGCGGTGGCGGCCGGCATCCGGATCGACCCGTACCTCGTGCCGGCGCTGGACGGGGTGGCCTACGGGCTGCTGGTGTTCGTCGCCGCGGCCGGGCTGGTGCTCTGCTTCGGCGTCGCCGGCATCCTGAACCTCGCGCACGGCACCCTCTTCGCGATCGGCGGCTACACCGCGGCCGCGCTGCTCGACGGCGGCTGGCCGAGCCTGGCGCTGGCGCTGGTGGCCGGCACCGTCGCCGCCGCCGGAGCCGGGGCGCTGGTCGCCGGGCTGCTCACCCGGAGCGCCGCCCGCAGCCACCTCACTCAGGCCCTGCTCACCTTCGGCGTCGCGCTGGCCGGCGGGAGCCTGCTGGTGGGGGCGTTCGGGCCGGACGACCCGCCGGTGCGCGTCCCGGCCGCGCTGGACGGGTCGGTGGCCGTCGCCGGGCACCGCTACCCGGCGTACCGGCTGGTCTTCATCGCCGTCGCCGCGCTGCTGGCCGGCCTGCTCCACCTGGCGGTGCGCCGCACCCGGGCCGGGATGCTGGTCCGCGCCGCCGTGGACGACGCGGAGATGGTCGCCGCGATGGGGGTGAGCCCGACCCGCATCCGGGTGGGGGTGCTCGCCGTCGCCGGCGGGCTGGCCGGGGCCGCCGGGGTGCTCGGCGCCCCGATCATCGGCCCCGGCACCGACACCGCCGACACGGTGCTGCTGCTCTCCCTGGTGGTCGTCGTCCTGGGCGGCCTCGGGTCGATGGCCGGCACCCTGCTCGCCGCGCTGGCCGTCGGGCAGATCCAGACCCTCGGCGTCGCCCTCGCCCCGTCCACCGCGCCGTTCCTGCTCTTCGCCGCGATGGCGGTGGTGCTCGCGGTGCGGGCCCGGCTGCCGCTGACCGTGCGGAGGGCGACGTGAGCGACGAGGTCGTGCGCGCGCTGCGGCGCGGCGTCGCCGCGCTGGTCCTGGCCGGGCTGGTGCTGGCGCCGTGGGCGGTCGACGACTACACCGCCGCGCTGCTCGCCCGGACCCTGGCGCTCGGCCTGGTGGGGGTGAGCGTGGCCCTGCTCACCGGCGTCGCCGGGCTGCCCACCCTCGGGCAGACCGCGCCCTACGCGGCGGGTGCGTACGCCAGCGCGCTGGTCGCCGGCCGGCTCTCCGACGTCGGCCCGGTGCAGGTGGCCGTGGCGGCCGCGGCCGGCGCGGCGCTGGCCGCGGTGACCGTCCCACTGGTGGTCTCGGCGCGCGGCGTGGTGGTCCTGATGATCACCCTGGCGGTCGGTGAACTCGTGGTGACCGCCACCGGCCGGTGGCGCTCGGTGACCGGTGGCACCGACGGCCTCGCCGGCATCGCGCCGGTGCGTCCCCTCTGGGGCATGCCGGCGCTGGCCACCGACCGGGCGCGCTACCTGTACACCCTGGCGGTGGTGGCGGTGCTGCTCGGCGTGGTGCTGCTGGTCCTGCGGACCCGGGTCGGGCTGTTGTTGCGGGCCGGCCGGGACGACGAGGCCCGGCTGCGGGCCAGCGGGCACCGGGTGTCGGCCCAGGTGGCCGGCGTGCACATCGCGGGGGGCGCCGTCGCCGGCAGCGCGGGCGCCCTGCTCGTGGTGACCCAGCAGTACGTCTCACCGGCCGACTTCGGTTTCGACACCTCCGCCCTGCTGCTGCTCGGCGTGGTCATCGGCGGTGCCGCCTCGGTGGCCGGCGCGCTGGTCGGCACGGTCGTCGTCATCGCCGCCCGGGACTGGCTGTTCGGCGTGCTGCCCGGGCAGGCGCCCCTGGTGCTGGGGCTGGCCTTCGTGGTCACCGTCTACCTGCTGCCCGGCGGCGGGCGCCGGCCGGCCGTGCGCGGCCGGCTGCTGCCGGGCGTACCGGCCCGCCGCCGGCCGGCGGACCGACCGACCCCCTCGGAGGTGCGGGCATGACGCCGCTGCTCTGCGCCCGGGGCATCACCGTCCGGTACGGGTCGCTGGCCGCGCTCGACGGCGTCGACCTGCGGATCGCGGACGGCGAGCGGCACGCGCTGATCGGGCCGAACGGCGCCGGCAAGACCACGCTGCTCGACGTGCTCGGCGGCCGCACCCGGTCCGGCGGTGGCCGGGTGTGGCTGGCCGGCCGGGACGTCACCCGGCTGGGCCCGGCCGCCCGGGCCCGGCGGGGCATCGGCCGGATCCACCAACGCCCCGCCGTCTGGTCGACGCTGACCGCCACGGAGAACGTGCTGGTCGCCGCCCTCCCGCACGCGGTACGTCCCGCCGGCTGGCGTCCCGGCGCCCGACGGCGGGCCGCCGAGCACACGGCGGCGGCGCTGCTGGCGCGGGTGGGGCTGGGCGACCTCGGCGCGACCCCCGCCGGGCAGCTCGCCCACGGCCAGCGCCGGCAGTTGGAGATCGCCGTGGCGCTGGCCGGCCGGCCCCGGCTGCTGCTGCTCGACGAGCCGGCCGCCGGCCTGTCCGCCGCCGAGGTCGACCGGCTCGCCGAGTTCCTGCGGGTGCTGCCCCGGGCGGTCGGGGTGCTGCTGGTCGAGCACCGGCTGGACCTGGTGTACGCGCTCTGCGACACGGTGACCGTGCTGCGCGACGGCCGGACGCTGGCCACCGGCACGCCCGCCGAGATCCGCGCCTCCGGCCCGGTCCGGCAGGCCTACGCGGAAGGGGTGGCCTGATGCTGCGCGTCGAGCGGCTCTGCGCCGGCTACGCCGGGGGCACCGTGCTGCACGAGGTGAGCCTCGACGTGCGGCCGGCCACCGTCCAGGCGGTGGTGGGCCGCAACGGAGCGGGCAAGAGCACCCTGGTGCACACGGTCGCGGGCCTGGTGCGGCCGCACGCCGGGCGGATCGAGATCGGCGGCGTCCAGATGGCCGGCCGGCAGCCGCACCGGATCGCCCGGTCCGGGGTCGGCCTGGTGCCGCAGGGCCGGCGGGTCTTCTCCCGGCTGACCGTGGCCGAGCACCTGGTGCTGGCGGCCGCACCCTGGCGGGCCGCGACGCCCGGCGGCGAGGGCTGGACGGTTCCCCGGATCCTGGAGCTGCTGCCCCGGCTGGCCGCCCGGCTGCGCCACCGGGGGGACCAGCTCTCCGGCGGCGAGCAGCAGATGCTGGCCATCGCCCGGGCCCTGCTCGGCCAGCCCCGGGTGCTGCTGCTCGACGAGCCGTGCGAAGGGCTCGCCCCCGACCTGGCGGCCCGGGTGCGGGACCTGGTCGGCGCGCTGGCCCGGGGCGGGCTGACCGTCCTCCTCGTCGAGCAGCAGCTCCAGCACGCGTTCGAGGTCGCGGACCGGATCGCCGTGCTGGAGTACGGCCGGGTGGTCTACGACCGGCCGGCGGCCGAGGCCCGGGCCGACCCGGGCGTCCTGGCGGCGATGCTCAGCGTCGCCGCCGTCGGGGAGCCGCCGGCCCCCCGACCGGTGCCCGGCCGCTGGCCCGACCCGGGCACCCGGCCCGACCACCTGCGACAGGGATGAGCGAGCATGCCCACCGACAGCCCCGACACCGAGTACACCTTCGACAACGGCTCCCCGGAGGCCGTGCCCCAGTTGCGTGCCCTGGAGGCGTTCCTCGACCCGATCACCGCGGGTCGGATCGGCCCGCCCGTGCTCCTCCCCGGCGCCGTGTGCTGGGAGATCGGCGCCGGCGGCGGCTCGGTCGCCCGCAGCCTGGCGCGGGCGGTCGGCCCGACCGGCCGGGTGCTGGCCACCGACATCGACGTCACCCACCTCACCCCGACGGGCACCCTCGAGGTACGCCGGCACGACGTGCGCGACGACCCCGCGCCGGGGGACGCCTTCGACCTGATCCACGCCCGGCTGGTGCTGCTGCACCTGCCCGAGCGGCGGCGCGTACTGGCCTCGCTGGCCGGGGCGCTGGCGCCGGGCGGATGGCTGGTGGTGGAGGAGTTCGACTGCACCGCGCCGCTGCGCGTGCTGACCGCGCCGAGCGACGACGCGGCGAAGCTGTTCGCCCAGGTCACCGACGCGATGCTCGGCGTCCTGCAGGGGCACGGCGCGGATCTGGCGTGGGCCCAGGACGTGCACGCCGAGCTGGTGTCGGCGGGACTGGTCGAGGTGGACACCGTCACCCACTCGCAGAGCTGGCCCGGCGGTTCCTTCGGCGCGTCGTTGTACGGCACGAACTCCCGGCAACTCGAGCCGGAGCTGCTCGACGCGGGGCTGTCGCCGGGGCAGCTGGAGGCGTTCCGCAAGCTGCTGCGGGACCCGGCGTTCGCGGTGATGTCCTACCAGTTCGTGTCGACCCGGGGACGGCGGCCGGCGGCGCGGTGAGCGGCGGTACGGCGGTCACGCGGCAACGTGACCGCCGTCCGTCACCGCGGACCGCGGGGGAGCGCCGCCCGCAACGGCAGGCGCACGGGACACCGGATCGACCCGGTCGACAGTAAGATCCACGGGCCCTGGCGAAACCGCGCCTCCGCCCTCCTCGGGAGCCCCCATGTCCGAGTCGCAGGACACCCCCGACGTACCCGACGTCACCTGGCCCCGGCGGCGCTGGCTGCTGCCGGCGGCCGGGCTCGCCGCGGCCCTCGCGGCGGCGCTCGGCGCCGGTCCGGACCGGCCGGCGGTCGTACCCGCCGCCGCGCCGACCTCGCCGGCGGCGACCATCGGCGGCGGCACCCCGGCTCCGGTCGACTCGGCGACTCCCGGCGCCACCGCGGTCCCGGCCACCCCCTCGGCCGTCCCCGTGCGCGCCACCACCCCGCAACGGCGGCCCGCGCCGGCCCGGTCGACCACCGCGCCGGCCCCCCGGCCGCGCGCGACGACCGGCACCACCAGGCCGAGCTGCACGCCTGCCGGGGCGGTGGACGTGGTCCAGGTCTTCACCGACGGGGTGGTGAAGGTCGCGGCCCGGACCGATGGCGAGTGGAGCGACCAGCTCTGCCCCGGCGAGCGCATCCGGGTCTTCTGGGCCACCTACACCTTCACCGCCGACGGCGGCGCGAAGCTGTACGGTTCCCAGGTCCGCTACCTCGACCGGGCCGCGCCGACCTGGACGATGCGGCTCTCCCTGCCGGGCACCTGCGGCCCCTGGTACGTGGTGAGCGGCAGCTGGGGCATCCCGCAGACGCTCAAGCCCGGCGTGGTGCCGTTCGGCGGCGGCAAGCTGCTGGGACACCGGCAACCACTGCTGAGCGCGGCGGCGCGCTCAACCGCCGGCCCGGCGCCCTCGACGTCAGGCCCCGGCCCGGACGTCGGACGGCGCCGCCGGGCCCGCTGCCCGGATTGCGCCGCCCCCGGTCGGCGTTGCGCCTAGGCTGGCCGAGAAGCGAGGCGGGAGGGCGGTGCGATGACGCGGGTGGCGGTGCTCGGGCTCGGCGGCATGGGGGAGCCGATGGCGGCCAACATCATCCGGGCGGGACTGCCGACCGTGGTGTGGAACCGGCACCCGGAGCCGGCCGACCGGCTCCGCGACCAGGGCGCCGAGGTCGCCGCCACGCCGGCCGACGCGGCACGCGGCGCCGACATCGCCGTCACCATGGTCACCGACGCGGCCGCGGTCCGGTCCCTCGCCGTCGACCAGGGCATGCTGGCCGCGCTCCCCGAGGGGGCGGTCTGGGCGCAGATGAGCACCATCGGGGTGACCGAGACCGAGGCGCTGGCCGCGCTGGTCGAGGCGGAACGCCCCGACGTCACGCTGGTGGACGCGCCGGTGGCCGGCAGCCGGGGCCCGGCGCGGGAGGGCCGCCTCGTCGTCCTCGCCGCCGGCCCCGACGCGGTGCGGGAGCGGGTGGCGCCGGTCTTCGAGGCGGTCGGTCAACGGACCGTCTGGGTCGGCCCGGCCGGCGCCGGCTCGCGGCTGAAGCTGGTCAACAACCTGCTGCTCGCCTTCCTGGCCGAAGGGCTCGCCACGGCGGTCGCCCTCGGCGACACTCTCGGCCTGGACCGGGCCACCGTGCGCGACGCCCTGCACGGCAGCCCGCTGCTGTCCGCCTGGGCGGCCGAGAAGCTCGACCGGATCGGCCGGGACGACTACACCCCGCAGTACACCCTGGACCTGGCGCTCAAGGACGTGGACCTGGCGCTGCGGGAGGCGCCGGCCGGCCGGTTCCCGGCCGCGACGGCGCTGGCCGAGGAGTGGCGGCGCGCGGTCGACGCGGGCCTCGGCCGGGACGACCTCACGGTGGTGACCCGGGCCCTCACCGAGGCCGACACCCGCTAGACCGGATCGACCGGGCCGGCCGCGCGCCGGCGCACGCCGACGATCCCACCGGGCGGCATGACCTCGACGCGCCGGGGTGCGACAGCCGGTCCGGGGGGCGACCCGGCAGGTACTCGAAGTGCCACCATTCGTTGTCGTACACCCGGTGCAGGTGGTGCCGCGCGCCATGCCGCTCCAGCCAGCGTGCCCCCTCGACCGGCCGGACGTCCAACGCCACCCCCGCGACGTGCCGGGACTCCTGCGGTGGCAGGACCCACCGGCGGGCCGCCTCCGGCGAACCGCTGCGCCGGACCGCCATGGCGAACAGGCGGGCCTGTTCCTCAGCGGGCCGGTGGCCGGAGGTGAGCCCGATCAGCTCGCCGTGCCGCCACAGCGCCCGGGTCCGGGCCGCCTCGAACGCGGCCCGGGTGTCCGGGGTGAGACCGGTCAGGTCCTCGGTGGGGAACCGGATCGCCAGCGCCCACCGGCCGGCCAGCCACCGCGCCCGGCCGGGCGCCACGACCAGGGCCAGGGGCAGCAGCAGCGCCGCCAGTAGCAGCGTGACCACCTGATACACCCGGTCGCGGCGGCGGGCCCGCTCGGCCGCGCTCATCAGCCGCGCCCACCGGGCCACGTGGACGATCACCGACCGGACCCCGTCGACACCAGTCATGCGGGCAGACTTCCGGACGCCGCGCCCGGTCGCCTGAGTACGCCTGCTCAGCGCCGCTGGTGCCCAGCACCGGGCAGCGGCGCCGGGCGGCTGGGTGACGGGCGGCGGTGGTGCTTAAGTAGACGCCATGCCCAACCCCGCGATCCTCACCGTCGACGACGACCCGGCCGTCTCCCGGGCGGTCGCCCGCGACATCCGCCGCCGCTACGGCGACCGCTACCGGGTGGTACGGGCGGACTCCGCCGAGGCCGCGTTGGAGGCGCTGCGCGAGCTGAAACTGCGCGGTGAACAGGTGGCCGTGCTGCTCGCCGACTACCGGATGCCCCAGATGAACGGCATCGAGTTCCTCGAGGCCGCCATGGACCTGTTCCCCGCCGCCCGGCGGGTCCTGCTGACCGCGTACGCCGACACGGACGCGGCGATCAACGCCATCAACGTCGTCGACCTGGACCACTACCTGCTCAAGCCGTGGCACCCGCCGGAGGAGAAGCTCTACCCGGTGCTGGATTCGCTGCTCGAGGCGTGGGCGGCCAGTGCCGCGACGGCCACCAGCGAGCTGCGGGTGGTCGGCCACCGCTGGTCCGCCCCGTCGTTCGCGGCACGTGACTTCCTGGCCCGGAACCTGGTGCCGTTCCGCTGGCTGCCGGCCGACGAACCCGAGGGCGCCGGGCTGCTGGCGGCGGCCGGGGTGGGCGCGAACGACGTACCCCTGGTCGTCACGGCCGACGGCAAGTCGCTGGTGCAGCCCACCACGGCGGACCTGGCCGGGCACGTCGGGCTGGCCACCACGCCGGCCGCCGACTTCTACGACCTGGTGGTCGTCGGCGCCGGGCCGGCCGGGCTCGGCGCGGCCGTCTACGGCGCGTCCGAGGGGCTGCGGACCGTGCTCATCGAGCGGCGGGCCACCGGCGGCCAGGCCGGACAGAGCAGCCGGATCGAGAACTACCTCGGCTTCCCGGACGGGGTCTCCGGCGCCCAGCTCACCGACCGGGCCCGCCGGCAGGCGCTGCGCTTCGGCGCCGAGCTGCTCAGCGCCCGCGAGGTGGTGTCCCTGGAGGACGCCGGCGGGGCGCGGCTGCTGCGGTTCACCGACGGCAGCAGCGTCGCCGCCCACACGGTGGTGCTGGCCACCGGCGTGTCGTACCGGATGCTGCCGGCGCCCGGGCTGGCCGAGCTGACCGGCCGGGGCTGCTTCTACGGCTCGGTGGCCAGCGAGGCGCCGAGCTGCTCGGGCGAGGACGTCTACATCGTCGGTGGTGCGAACTCCGCCGGCCAGGCCGCCGTGCACTTCTCCCGGTACGCCCGCCGGGTGCACCTGCTGATCCGCGGGGACGACCTGACCCGCTCGATGTCCAGCTACCTGATCGAGCAGCTCGCCCGGATCGACACCATCGAGGTCCACCCGCACACCGAGGTGGTCGGCGGCGCCGGCCAGGAGCATCTGGAGCAGGTGACCCTGCGCGACACCCGCACCGGCGAGACGCGCCAGGCGGACACCTCGTGGCTGTTCGTGTTCATCGGTGCGGAGCCGCACACCGACTGGCTCGACGGCGCGGTCACCCGGGACAGCCGGGGCTTCGTCCTCACCGGGCCGGACCTGACCCGGGGCGGCCGCCGGCCCGCCGGCTGGGCGCTGCCCCGCGACCCGTACCACCTGGAGTCCAGCATGCCCGGCGTGTTCGCCGCCGGTGACGTGCGGGCCGAGTCGGTGAAGCGGGTCGCCTCCGCCGTCGGCGAGGGCGCCATGGCGGTCTCCCTCGTGCACCGCTACCTGGAGGCCCAGTGAGCGCGAGGA
>NZ_JBFAJK010000009.1:34227-189750 GCF_040655175.1 Micromonospora sp. NPDC050495
GTGAGCCGGGTTTGCGAGCCCCGCAGTCGCGAACGAAGGGGGGCTCAGTGAGCGCGAGGAGTGAGCCGGGTTTGCGAGCCCCGCAGTCGCGAACGAAGGGGGGCTCAGTGAGCGCGAGGAGTGAGCCGGGTTTGCGAGCCCCGCAGTCGCGAACGGAGGAGGTCCAGTGAGCGAATCCGATCGGCTGACGCCCGATGAGCTGCGGCGCCTGTTCCTCTTCGAGTCGCTGACCCCGGAGCAGCTCGCGCACCTGACCGAGCACGGCCGGGTGGAGCGGCGCCGGGCCGGCGAGGCCGTCTACGTCGAGGGTGAGCCGGCGAGCTGCTTCTACGTGCTGCTGCACGGCACGGTCACCCTGCGCCGCCGGGTCCAGGGCGACGACATGGAGATCAGCCGGACCAGCCAGCCCGGCGTCTACGGCGGCGCCATGCAGGCGTACGTGGGCGACCTGGCCGAGCAGCGCTATCTCAACAGCATGTTCGCGGTGACCGACTGCGCGGTCTTCGCGCTCCCCGCCCAGATCATCGCCGAGGCGATGCGCGGCTGGTTCCCGATGGCCACCCATCTGCTGGAGGGGCTGTTCATCGGGATGCGTAACTCGCAGACCATCGTCGGCGAGCGGGAACGGCTGCTGGCCCTGGGCGCCCTCTCGGCCGGGCTCACCCACGAACTCAACAACCCGGCGGCGGCCGCGGTGCGGGCCACCTCGGCGCTGCGCGGCCGGGTCGCCAAGATGCGGCACAAGCTAGCCATGATCGCCGACGGCCGGCTCGACGGCCGGCGCCTGCACGACCTCGTGGCGCTTCAGGAGGAGGCGGTGAAGCGGGCCGCCGCCGCACCGGCGCTGCCGCCGCTGGCGGCCAGCGACGCCGAGGACGAGCTGGCCGACTGGCTCGACGACCATGGCGTACGGGGCGGCTGGGAGCTGGCCCCGACGCTGGTGGCCGGCGGCATCGACAGCGGCTGGTTGCGCCAGGTCGACGCCGCGGTGGGCGCCGACGACCTGGAGTCGGCGATCCACTGGATCACCTACACCATCGACACCGAGCTGCTGATGGGCGAGATCGATGACGCGGTCGGCCGGATCTCCGGGCTGGTCGGGGCCGCGAAGCAGTACTCCCACCTGGACCGGACGCCGTATCAGAGCGTCGACGTCCACGAGTTGCTGGACGCCACCCTGGTCATGCTCCAGGCCAAGATTCCCGCCGGGGTGCGGGTGGTGAAGGAGTACGACCGGGGCGTGCCGCCCGTGCCGGCGTACGCGGCCGAGCTGAACCAGGTCTGGACCAACCTCATCGACAACGCGCTCGGCGCGATGGCCGGGGACGGCACGCTGACCATCCGGACCGGTCGCAAGGAGGACCGGTTGATCGTGGAGATCCGGGACACCGGCGCCGGTATCCCGCCGGAGATCCGGTCGCGCATCTTCGAACCGTTCTTCACCACGAAGCCGGTGGGCGAGGGGACCGGCCTCGGGCTGGACATCTCCTATCGGATCGTGGTGAACAAGCACCACGGCGACATCCGGGTGCGGTCGGAGCCGGGCGACACGCGGTTCCTCGTGCTGCTGCCGCTCGACCCGGCGTAGCGCGGCCGGCGTCGACCAGCGGCGGCGACCGGCGGCGGCGACCCGGCGACGGCGACTGGCGACGGCGACCGGCGGCGGCGACTGGCGACGGCGACCCGGCGGTGGCGGCGACCGGCGGCGGGGCGGAGCGGTCAGAAGAGCGTCAACGGGCCCACCGGCGCCGGTTCGGGCAGCGGCGCGACCTCGGGCAGCCGCGCCCGGACCTCGGCGTGGAACCGGCGGGCCAGCTCCGGCGCGTCGGCGTTGTCCGGGGTGTGCACGAACACCGTCGGGGAGCGGCCCTCGCGCAGCCAGCCGGTCACCACGTCCAGCCACGGCTGCCAGCCCTCGACCGTCCGTGCGGGGTCGTCCCGGCCCAGGTAGCGGACGATCGGCCGGTCGGTCAGCGCGCGGGTACGCAGCGCCGTCCGCGGCTTCCTGGTCCACGCCTCCCGCTCCGCGTCGCTGGTCGGCGGGGTGCGGAAGAACGCGGTGGTGTCGAACGGGATCCACTCCGCGCCGACCGCGCCGAGCGCCTCCTCCACCGTCCGCGCGGCCCGGGGGTCGGTGAAGAAGGCGGGGTGGCGCAGCTCGACCGCGTACCGGTGGGCGGTGGGCAGCCCGCGCAGGAACCGGGTGAGCGCGGGCACGTCGCCGGGGCCGAACGAGCCGGGCAACTGGATCCAGAGGGCGTGCGCCCGGGGCCCGAGCGGCTCGATAACCGCCAGGAACTCCCGCAGGTCCTCGTCGGCACCGGTGAGCCGGCGCTCATGGGTGACGGTCCGGGGCAGCTTGAGCACGAACCGGAAGTCCGGGTCGGTCTGCCCGGCCCAGGAGGCCACCGTCTCCCGGGGCGGGGTGGCGTAGAAGGTGGTGTTCCCCTCGACCGCGGTGCACCAGCCGGCGTAGGCCCGCAGCCGCTCGTGGGCCGGCAGCGGGTGCGGCAGGAACCGGCCCGACCAGGACCGGTGTGTCCACATGGCGCAGCCGACGTGCAGGCGCATCCGACCCCTCCCACCGCTCGACGCACCCGGCGCGGTGCCCGCGCCGCGGCTACCGTATCCGCCCGGCCGGCCGGGCGGTCGCACGGTCGCTACCCGCGTGCGCCGCCGTCGGTGAGCAGCGGTCCGGCGGCCCGGCGGCGCTGCTGCTTGACCAGGTAGAGCCGCTGGTCGGCGGTGTGCAGGAGCTGGTCGAGGCTGTCCCCGTCGTAGGGTGCGGTGGCCGAGCCGACGCTGACCCCGGCGAAGCCGCGTACCGCCGCTTCGATCCGCGCCGACGCGGTGCGGGCGGACGCGGTGTCGGCGTCGGTCAGGACCACCACGAACTCGTCCCCGCCGATCCGGGCGATCGCGTCCTCGGCGCGCAGCACGTCCCGGGTCACCGCCACCACCCGGCGGAGCAGGTCGTCCCCGGCGGCGTGCCCGAGGCGGTCGTTCACCCGCTTGAAGTCGTCGAGGTCGAGGCAGAGCAGGGACGGCCCGGGCCGGCAGCCGTTGCGGAACGCCACGGTCGCGAACTCGGCCAGGCCGCGCCGGTTCAGCGCGCCGGTCAGCGGGTCCAGGGAGGCCAGGGCGCGCAGCTGGGACCGTTGCCGGGCCAGCGCCCGGGTCTGCGCGGCGCTGACGGAGATCAGGACCAGCATGCCGGCGAGGTAGACGAAGACGTGGCCGGGCGGGGCCGGCCGGCCGGTGGCGGCGACCGCCAGGTACGACCCGATGGTGAGCACCTCCAGCGCCAGCATCAGCCGCAGCTGGGGGGTGTGGCTGGCGACGAAGACGGCGGTGGTCACGAAGCCCAGGGCGGCGGGCGAGGCCACGCCGCCGTCCCAGTGCGCGCCGAGCGCGGCGATCACCAGGGTGAGCACGAGCAGCGTGAACGAGACCCGGTAGCCGGAGGCCTTGGTGGTGACCCGGGTCGCCGCCCAGCACCCGACCAGTCCCGCGACCAGACCGGACCCGTACCCGGTGAGCATCAGCGCGCGGTGCGGCTCGGTGAGCGTGAGCAGACAGTATCCGACGGCGACCGCGTACGAGACCACGTGCAGGGCCGCGCTGAGCACGGTGCGCCGGCGGCGCTCGATCACCCCGGCGTCCACCGGGCCCGGGGCCTTCTGTGACGCGCCCCGCCACGGGCACGAGGTCGACCGGCCGCGCCGGCCACCGGTGCGGCCACCGGTCGGATGAGGCACCTCACCACGACGGAATTCAATGGCGCGGGTCGGCCGGCCGTCAATAGCGGAACCGGTAACTCTCCGTTCCTTTCACGGACCGCGATTTTCGGCTCACCCTCCGCGCCGGGCCGCCGCCCGGCGCGGTCGGGCCCGGCACGGCCTCAGGCGCGGTGGTCCGGCGCGGCACGGCCTCGGGCGCGGGGTCACCAGCGGCGACGCCGGGCCGGCCGGGGTGCTCGGGAGCGGGCACGCTGCCGGTCGGGGACGCCTCGACCGCCCGGTTGCCCGGACCGGCCGTCCCGGACCCGACGCGGTGCCCGGCGGGAAAGCCACCGGCCCCGACGACCCAGGCCGGGGTCGCGTGGCCGGTCCAGGTCGGGGAAGCGGGCGGCGATCTGCGCCGGCAGGGCACGCGGGGGCGCGGTCGGGGAGCCGTCGCCGGCACGGACGGGGTACGGCGGGGCCGCCGCCGGGCCGGGCAGTGGGCTCGGCGCCGGGCCGATCAGTGGGGTCCTGGCGGGCCATGGTTCCGGCAGGGCGACGGTGTGCCACCGGCCGTCGAGTGCGGCCGGCAACGGGCGCGGCCCGAGCACGGCCTCGAGCCGGCTGCCGGCCGGGGTGAGACCGGCGAGGACGGCTTCGATCCGGTTGCCGGTCGGGGTGAGACCGGCGAGGACGGCTTCGAACCGGTTGCCAACGGGGGTGGACGTGGGCCGGGACTCCCGCCCGGTGCGGGGTACGGACATGGACGCTCGTTTCTCGGGACGGAGGCAGGGTCGCGCCGCGCCGGTCAGCGGCGCGGCGGCCGGCAGGCAACGGGGTGCGCGGCCGGCGGGCAACGGGGTGCGCGGCCGGCGGGCGACGAGGCGCGGCGGCCGCCCCAGCAACGGGGTGCGGCGGCCGGCGGGCAACGGGGTGCGTCCGTCAGAACGTCATGGCCCCACCTTCGCGGAGCCGGCGGGGCCCGGCAACCGGGTTTTGCGCGCGCCGGCCTCGCCGCGACCGGGGCCCGCGAAGTATGAGGCGGGCTAAGCGTTTTGTCGAATATAGGCGTTATGTCTAGTTCGGCTCACTAAGCTCCACGGTGTCAGCCAGCCGCCGACCGGGGCCTGTGGCGTTGCCCGGGGCGAGCTGGGCGCTGTCGGCCGAGCCCACGAAGATGCGTGAGTCACGATGAAGGACGCGGACACCATGGTCCTGCCCCGGCTCGGCCCGGGGGAGACCGGCGTCGAGGACCCCTGGGACGAGGACATCGCCCCCCGGGGCGGCCCCGCCCCCGGTCTGTCGGGCAGCGGCCGACGCCGCTGGCGGGTCGCCGCCTGGCTGGTGCCGGCGCTGCTGATGGGCGTGCTCGGCGCCCTCCGGCTCGGCGGGACCGGCCGGCGGGCCGACGAGCTGCCGGCCTGGCGGGCCGCCCGCGCGCCCTGGCCGGACGACTGGACGGTGCTGTACCGGGACGTCGACGCGGTCACGCCGTACCACCTGCTGATCCGCGCCTGGGCCGGCCTGGTCGGCACCTCGGAGCCGGCCCTGCGCGTACCGTCGCTGCTGGCCATGATCGCCGCCGCGGCGCTCGTCGGCGCGGTGGCGGCCCGGGTGTTCACGCCGGGCGCCGGCATCCTCGCCGGCACGCTCCTCGCCCTGCTGCCGACCGCCTCGCGCGCCGCGGGCGAGGCGCAGCCGTACCCGCTGGTCCTGCTCGCCGCGGTGCTCGCCACCGGGGCGCTGCTGGCCGCCCTCGACCGGCCGGGCCGGTGGCGTTTCGTCGGGTACGGCGGCGCGGTGCTCGTCCTCGGGCTGAGCCACCCGGTGGCGCTCCTGCTGCTCGCCGCGCACGGCTGGACGGTGCTCGCGTTGCGGCGCCGGGTGGCCGGCCGGTGGCTGGCGGCCGCGGCGCTGGGTGCGCTGCCCGGCGCCGGCCTGCTCTGGCTGGCGGTCCGGGCGGGCGGGCGGATCGGCCCGCTGGCCCGGCCCGGCCTGGACGCGCTCGCGGCCGCCCCGGGGGTGCTGTTCGGGGTCGCCGCGCTCGGCGCGGTGCTGCTCGGGCTCGCGCTGTTCAGCCTCCCGCTGCGCTACCCGGGCGCCGTCTTCACCGCCTGGGCGGTGGTGCCGCCGCTGCTCCTGCTGCTCGTCGCGCAGGCCACCCCGGCCTGGTCCGCGCCGGTCCTGCTCTTCACCCTGCCGGCGTGGGCGACGCTCGCCGCCGCCGCGCTGTCCCGGGTACGCGCCCGCTGGTCGGTGCCGGTGCTGGCGGTGATCGCCCTGATCGGCGCGCCGGCACCGCTCGACGGCCGGACGGGCGACGGGCCCGCGCGGGCCGTGGGCCACCCCGCCGAGGTCACCGCCGGGTGGCCGCCCGAGGCAGGCCGCCCCGCGCCGTATCCGCCGACCACCGCCCGCTGACCACCCGCCCGCTCCACGCCGGAGTTTCGCAACCCTTGGAGAGAACGTGGCCGTCGCCGCCGATCCACGCCTGCCCCGCACGGTCTCGCCGGGCACCAGGGACGCGCGAACCCCGGCGATCCCGGTGCCGCCGTCGCCCGACCCCGGCCTGGACCGCCGCCGCCGCAACATCCGGGCCCGGCTGGCGTACGCGGCGTGCGGGGCGACCGCCGGACCCCTGGTCGCGCCGCGGCGGCCGGACGCGGCCGTCGAGTTCCGTCCCGTCGCCTCGCCCGCGGCGCGCCTGGTCCTGACCCTGCTCGTCCTGGTCAACAGCGCCGCCGGGCTGCTCTTCGTCGGCTGGCTGCTGCTGCCGGCGCACGTGCCCGGGGCGGGCGTCACCGGGCCCGGCGGGTGGCAGATCCTCGCGGCCCGGCTCGGCTTCTGCGTCGTCGTCGGGGTGGAGCTGATCCGCCTCGCGCAGAACGTGGTGGTCTGGATGTTCGCCTTCCACGCCCGGGACCCGGTGCCGGTGGACCCGCCGGTCGGCCTGCGGGTCGCCCTGCTCACCACGATCGTGCCCAGCAAGGAGCCGCTGGACGTGGTCGAGCGGACCCTGCGCCGGCTGCGCCAGATCGTGTACTGCGGGCAGGTCGACGTCTGGATCCTCGACGAGGGGGACGATCCCGCCGTCCGCGAGCTGGCCGCCCGGCTCGGCGTACGCCACTTCAGCCGCAAGGGCCGGCCCGAGTACAACCGGCCCAGCGGGGAGTTCCGGGCCCGCACCAAGTCGGGCAACCACAACGCCTGGCGGGCCGAGCACGAGGAGCACTACGACGTGGTGGCCAACGTGGACCCCGACCACGTGCCGCTGCCCAACTTCCTCGAACGCACGCTCGGCTACTTCCGCGACCCGGACGTCGCCTTCGTGGTGACGCCGCAGGTGTACGGCAACATGCACCAGAACTTCGTCGCGCACGGCGCCTCGGTGCAGCAGTACCTCTACAACGGCCTGATCGCCCGGGGCGGCAACGGGCTGGACGCGCCGCTGCTGACCGGCACCGGTCACCTCTACCGGCCGGCCGCGTGGCGGACCATCGGCGGCTACCAGGACTCGATCATCGAGGACCACCTCACCAGCATCCGCGTCCACGCCGCGACCAACCCGCGCACCGGCAACCAGTGGAAGGGTGTCTACACCCCCGACGTGGTCGCCATCGGTGAGGGCCCGACGTCCTGGGCGGACTACTTCAACCAGCAGAAGCGCTGGGCGGCGGGCATCTGCGAGATCATCGTCCGCCCCGAGCTGCGCGCGCCGCGGGAGCTGCCGTCCCGGCGGCGCTGGCAGTACCGGCTGCTGCAGTTCTACTACCCGAGCGTGGCGGTGAGTTTGCTGCTGGGCAACCTGGCCACGGCGATGTACCTGCTCACCGGGGTCAGCGCCGCCCAGCTCGACGTGACCGTGTGGTCGGTGTTGTGGAGCGCGACGATCGGCACCTGGTTCCTGCTCTGGCTCTGGCTGCGCCGGTTCAACATCGCCCCGCACGAACGGGAGGAGATCGGCATGGTCGGGATGGCGCTGGCGCTGTTCGCGGGGCCGGTGTACGTGGCCGCCGGGTGCACCGCCCTGCTGCGCCGGAAGTTGGGCTTCGTGGTGACGGCCAAGGGGAAGCTGCGCACCAGCGAGTCGATCGGCACGTTCCGGCTGCACCTGGCCTGGGCGGCCGTTGCCGCCGCCCTGCTCGTGGCGAGCTTCCCGCTCGGCCACGCTGCACCGCTGCTGCGGGTGTGGCCGGCGCTGACCCTGCTCACCGGGCTCGGCCCGCCGCTGATCGCGCTCGCCGGCCGCCTCCGCGCCGGCCGCGAAGGCCCCGACGACCGCGCCGAGCCGGCACCGCCCGGCGATCACGCCGAGGCGGTACGGCCCGACGACCGGAGCGAGCCGGTGCCGCCCGGCGATCGCGGCGAGCCGGTGCCGCCCGGCGTGGCGGGGGAGCGGCCGGCGCCGGTGGCGCGGGTGGCGGGCGAGGGGGGTGTGCCGTGCTGCGGCTGACCGTTCCCCGGGTGGTGCTGGCGCTGGTCGGCCTGCTGCTGCTGACGTACGCCTTCGCGGTGGCGCCGGCCACGGTGGCCGGCGGTCGGTCGGACCAGGCCGGCGGCCGGCTCGCCCGGCCGACCCCCGGTGTGGTCGCGCCGGTCGAGTCGAGCCCGTCGCCCGCACCGCCGCCGCCGGTCTTCCCGCCGGCCGGCCGGACCTTCGTCGGGGTGATGACGGACAAGGGCCCGCACGACTTCCGGCCGCTGGACCGGTTCACCACGGCCGCGAAGCACCGGCCGCAGGTCATGCTCTTCAGCGAGGGGTGGGCGACCGCCACCTTCGACCGGGCGCTCTTCGACCGGATCAAGGCGCGCGGCATGATGCCGATGCTCGGCTGGGAGCCGTGGAACTACCGGATCGACCAGACGGCCCGGAAGCAGAAGCTCACCGCCCGGCAGATCGACCGGCTCCGGGCCAACCAGCCGGGCTACCGGCTGGCCCGCATCGCCGACGGGCACTTCGACAGCTACCTGCGCTCCTGGGCGGTCGGCATCCGGTCGCTCGGCTACCCGGTGGCGATCCGCTTCGCCCACGAGATGAACGGCGACTGGTACCCGTGGTGCGAGCTGACCAACGGCAACCGTTCCGGCGACTACGTGAAGGCCTGGCGCCACGTGCACGACGTGTTCCGCCGGGCCGGCGCCACCAACGTCACCTGGGTGTGGAGCGCGAACGTGCGGTGGAGCGACACCACCCCGCGGCTGGCCACGTACTACCCGGGCGACGCCTACGTGGACTGGGTCGGTATCACCGGCTACTACGGCACCGGCGCGTTCTCCCGGTACCTCTCCTTCGACGCGATCTTCAAGCGGACCCACGCCGAGATCCGCACCTTCACCCGCAAGCCCCTGGTCATCACCGAGACCGGCGCCTCGAACGGCGCGGGCCGCAAGGCCGAGTGGATCAAGCAGGCCTTCCGGACGCTGCCCGCGTACCCGGACATCATCGGGCTGATCTGGTTCGAGGTGAACAAGGAACTGGACTGGCGGATCGTCAGCTCGCCCGCGGCGGCGAAGGCCTTCGCCCAGGGCGTCGCCGCCGCCCGCTACGACGTGCGGTGGTCGCCGGAGATGGTGCCGCGCGCCACGACGACCGGGCGCTGACCGGGCCGGCGGCCAGTCCACCACCTTGTCCAGGAAGGCGGCCTGGACGCCCTGCTGCGGAACTGGCCCCGCTGAGCCGCCGGCGGGGTCGACGAGCGTCGACATCGGGCCGCCGGGTCCATAGACTCCGGTCTTTCTGGTACCACGAGTCCAGGGAGGACCCAGGTGTCGAGCACAACCCGGCCGCACGCCGTCCCGCCGCTGCTGTCCCGCCTCGCCGGTGTGGCGGTGGTCTCCGCCGCGCTGGTGGCCACCGGCGGCGCCGCGATCGCCGCGCCACCCGCCGAGCCCGCGCCCACCAAGGGCCCGTGCGCGTACACGCCGACCCCGGACGAGCCGGCCGCGCGGCCGGTGCCGCTGCCGCCGGACCCCCGGCACACCCCCGACCGGGGCACCGTCCGGGTCACCCTGCGCACCAACCAGGGCCCGATCGGGCTGACTCTCGACCGCGAGCAGGCGCCCTGCACCGTGCAGAGCTTCCTGCACCTGGCCCGGCACGCGTTCTACGACCGGACGCCCTGCCACCGGCTCACCGCGTACCCGACGCTGACGGTGTTGCAGTGCGGCGACCCGTCCGGCACCGGCGAGGGCGGGCCGGGCTACCGGTACGCCGACGAACTCCCCACCGACCTGCCGCCGGCCCCGACCGACCCGACCGGGGTGCGCCGGCTCTACGCCCGGGGCACCCTGGCCATGGCCAACGCCGGCCCGGACACCAACGGCAGCCAGTTCTTCCTGGTCCAGGCCGACTCGGCGCTGCGCCCCAACTACACCGTCTTCGGCACCATCGACGCGGCCGGACTGGCCACCCTCGACCGGGTCGCGGCCGGCGGCATCGCCGCCACCCCCGAGGACCCGGCGCCGGTCGACGGCGCGCCGGCCCACCCGGTCGAGATCTACCGCGCCAAGCGGGGCCGCTGACCCGGACGGACCACCGGCCGGGGCGGACCTCGCCCCGGCCGGCCGTGGATCCTGGTTCCCGGTGCCGAGTCCCCCGTCCCCGCTGACCTGACCGTCCGGCGCGCCCGACCGTCGGCGTGCCTGCCCGGCCGGCGCGCCCGAGCGTCCGTCCGGCCGTGGACAGCGGACGGGGCCGTCCCCGCCGTGGCGGGGACGGCCCCGGGCCGGGGACCGCGCGGTCAGCCGACCGAGGCGGGGAAGCGCTGCCAGACCCGGTGCGCCGCCATCAGCGACTGCACGTCGGCGAGGACGTCGCCGCCGGAGTCGCCGGACACCACGCCCGGCGTGCCGGCCACGCCCGCCTGGCGCAGCACCTCGGCCCCAGCGCCCCAGGCGCCGATCGCCTTGGCGTGCCGCCAGGCCTCCTCGACCAGCAGGAGCACCCGCGGATCCACCGTCTCCGAGCCCGCCGCGCCGGCCTTGGCGTCCCGGGCCGGCAGCGCGTCCGGGGCCGGTGCTGGGGCGCCGGCCAGCAGGATCGCGTCGAACTCGACCGACCGGGCGGTGGCGAAGCTGCGCTGCACCGGGGTGCCGCGTACGGCGCCGCCGTGCGGGCCGATCAGCAGCGGGACCATGCCGGCGCTGAAGACCGCCATCCGGACCTGGGCGACGTCGTCCAGGTCGCCGTCCGGGTCCACCACGATGCCGACCATCCGGCCGTCGGCCGGCCACTCCCGCCCCACCTGGGACAGCGCCGGGCTGGGCTGGACGTCGGCGAGCGGCACGGTCGGCTCCGGCGCGGGCAGCCCGAGACCGGCGGCGACCTGGGCGCAGAGCACCGGGTCGATGTTGGCCAGGCAGCGCAGCTGCCGCTCCCGGATCTCCTGGCGGTAGCACTTGCCCAGCTCGAAGGTGTAGGCGCGGATGATGTGCTCCCGCTCCACCGGGGACATGCTCAGCCAGAAGAGCCGGGCCTGGCTGAAGTGGTCGTCGAAGGAGGCCGGCGCGGCGCGTACCTTGGGCGCCTCGGCGACTGTCACCGGCACGTCGACGAACGCGTTCTCCCGGTCGCCGGCGGGGAACGGGTTGCCCCCGTCGAGCGAGTTCGGCCGGTACGGCGCCACCCCGGCGTGCACGGCGTGCTGGTGGAAGCCGTCGCGCAGCATGTCGTTGACCGGGGCGTGCGGGCGGTTGACCGGGATCTGCGAGAAGTTCGGCCCGCCGAGCCGGGTGAGCTGCGTGTCGACGTACGAGAAGAGCCGGCCCTGCAGCAGCGGGTCGTTGGTGACGTCGATGCCCGGCGGCAGGTGGCCGACGTGGAAGGCGACCTGCTCGGTCTCGGCGAAGAAGTTCGTCGGGGTCCGGTTGAGCACGAGCCGGCCGATCGGCTGCACCGGCGCCAGTTCCTCCGGCACGATCTTCGTGGGGTCGAGCAGGTCGATGCCGGCGAAGGTCTCCTCGGGGGTGTCCGGGAAGACCTGGATGCCCAACTCCCACTCCGGGTACGCGCCGGCCTCGATGGCGTCGTAGAGGTCGCGGCGGTGGAAGTCCGGGTCCACCCCGTTGATCAGCTGCGCCTCCTCCCAGACCAGGGAGTGCACCCCCAGCTTGGGCTTCCAGTGGAACTTGACCAGCACGGTCTCCCCGGCGTCGTTGACCAGCCGGAAAGTGTGCACGCCGAACCCCTCCATGGTCCGGTACGAGCGGGGGATGCCCCGGTCGGACATGTTCCACATGGTGTGGTGCTGCGCCTCGGTGTGCAGGGAGACGAAGTCCCAGAAGGTGTCGTGCGCGCTCTGCGCCTGCGGGATCTCCCGGTCCGGGTGCGGCTTGCCGGCGTGGATGATGTCCGGGAACTTGATCGCGTCCTGGATGAAGAAGACCGGCATGTTGTTGGCGACCAGGTCGAAGGTGCCCTCGTCGGTGTAGAACTTGGTCGCGAAGCCACGGGTGTCGCGCACGGTGTCGGCGGAGCCGCGCGAGCCGAGGACCGTGGAGAACCGGACGAAGACCTGGGTCTCCCGGCCCTTCTTGAGGAAACCGGCCCGGGTCAGGGGTTCGGCGGTGCCGTAGCCGGTGAACACCCCGTGCGCCCCGGTGCCGCGCGCGTGCACCACCCGCTCGGGGATGCGCTCGTGGTCGAAGTGGGTGATCTTCTCGCGGAAGTGGTGGTCCTGGAGCAGGATCGGCCCCCGCGGGCCGGCCTTCAGCGAGTGGTCGGTGTCGCGCAGCCGGGCTCCCTGGGAGGTGGTCAGGTAGGCGCCCTGCTGCCCCTTCGCGGTCGGCGGCACGCCCGTCTCCGCGCCGGTCGGGGTCCGGGTCTCCGGCGTGCCCTGCTCCTTCTTCAGCGGCAGCGGGTCGTGCGGCGTGGTCGGCTCGTCGACCGTCGGTGGGGCGCTGCCGGGCGCGCCCGGGACGTCCGGGGTGAGGACGTCGGTCACCTTCTCCGCGGCCGTCTCGACGGCGGCCTTGACGGCCTTGGCGGGGTTGTTGCGGTCCATCAGGGCGGGTCCCTCTCGTTGTGCGGATGGCCAGGCCCTTGGCCCCCTACCCCCAGCCGGATGGGGCAAACCAGGCGTACCACCCGGTCCGGACGCCGGCGGCTCGGCTCGGCTCGGCCCCGGGGCGACCGCCGGGCCGGTGCCCGCGCCGGCCGTCAGCCGCCGCGCCGTCAACCGGCGAGCCGGGTGGCGAACGCGTCGGTGGCCCGCAGCAGCTCCCGGGCGATGCCCGGTTCCGCCGCCGAGTGGCCGGCGTCCGGCACCATCCGCAGCTCCGCCTCCGGCCAGCGCCGTGCCAGGTCGTACGCGGACACCGGCGGGCAGCAGAGGTCGTAGCGGCCCTGGATCAGCACGGCCGGCAGGTGGCGGATCCGGTCCACCCCGTCGAGCAGGTGGTCGTCGCCGGTGAAGAAGCCGCCGTGCCACGCGTAGTGGGACAGGATCCGGGCCACCGGCAGGGCGTGCTCGTCGGCGGTGAAGTGGGCCAGCAGCCCGGGGTCCGGGCGCAGCGCGGAGTTCACCGCCTCCCACCGTCCCCAGGCCGCGGCGCAGGCCCGGGCCTCGGCCCGGTCCGTCCCGTGCAGCCGCCGGTGGTACGCGGCCAGCACGTCGTACCGCTCGTCGGGCGGGATGGGCGCGACGAACCGGGCCCACTCCTCGGGCTGGAGGTGGTGCAGGCCGTGCTGGTAGAACCAGTCCCGCTCGGCCCGGCGCAGCAGCAGCACGCCCCGCAGGATCAGGCCGGTCACCCGGGTGGGATGGGTCTGCGCGTACGCCAGGCCGAGGGTGACCCCCCACGATCCGCCGAACACCAGCCACGCGTCGATGCCGAGCCGCTCCCGGATCACCTCCAGGTCGGCCACCAGGTGCCAGGTGGTGTTGGCGTGCACCGACCCGCGCGGCGTGCTGCGGCCCGCGCCGCGCTGGTCGAGCAGCACCACCCGGTACCGGTGCGGGTCGAAGAACCGCCGGGCCGCCGGCACCAGGCCGCCGCCTGGTCCGCCGTGGAGGAAGACCGCCGGTACGCCGTCCGGCCGGCCCACCTCCTCCACGTACAGCTCGTGGCCGTCGCCGACGGCGATCCGGTGCGTGGCGTACGGCTCGATCGGCGGGTACAGGATGGGGTCGGTGGCGTCCATGCCCGGTCATCCTGCCCGCTGCCGGGCCGTCGTGTGGGGGCGGTCAGCAGGCGATGCCGCTGCCCAGGCCGTCCAGCAGGGCGTCGGCTACCCAGCCGGACACCCCGGTCGTGGTGTCCCGGAGGTAGGTCCAGGTGTAGGTGGTGTGGCCGTTCGCGGCGACCCGGTCGCCGCTGCGGTAGCAGTGGAAGTCCACGTTGTGGCTGAGCTGCCCGTAGCCCGCCGAGGCGCAGGTGGTGTGCGGGCCGGAGCGGATGTTGACGTTGCTGCCGTTGAAGAGCTGGCCGTACGCGGTGTCGATGTTGCTGTGGGCGTGACTGCAGCTCGCGCTCGCCGGCGCCGCCCCGGTGACCACCGCGACGCCGGTGCACCCGGCGGCCAGTGTGACCGCCGCGGCGATCGAGGAAACCTTCCGCATCTTGATCAACCCCCCGAAGTCGGAAGCACACGAAAAGTGATCAGAATATTTGCATACTTCAACGTGTGGGGGCAAGGGGCCGAGGGCCGGGTGGCTCCTGACCGGCCTCCGGACGGCACCCGACCGGCGTCCCTGCGGGAACGCCGGCCGGGAGCCGCCGGCTCAGGCGTTGGCCGGAACCCCGGCGTCGGGGTCGGCGGCCGCCGCCCCGGTGGCGTCCGCCTCGGGGGCGCTGCGCGGCGCCGGGGTACGCACCGCGAACGCGTTGAAGCTCGGACCGTCCAGCGTCGGCCGCTCGGCGCGTTCGTCGGCGCCCGACTGCTCGGTCGCCGGCTGGTCCACCGGGGCCGGACCGGCGGGCTCGGCCACCAGGCGGGCGCTCACCTGCGGGTACTCGGCCGTCTCCCCGCCACCCGCGGCCGCCGCCATGACCGCCGCCGCGGCCAGGTCGGCCACCCGCTTCGCCTCCCGCTGCACCCGGGCCCGGGTCTCCTTGGCGTGCTGCTCGGCCAGGTCCGCCGCCCGCCGGGCCTCGTCCAGCCGGCGGGTCTCGACGGCCAGGTCACGTCGCACCTCGACGAGGCGTTCCTCCAGGTCGGCGCCCTGCTGCTCGACCGCCGTGATCTCCTGCCGGGTCTGCTCCAGCTCCCCGGCGACCGTGTCCAGCTCGGCTCGCAGCTCCGCCAGGGCCTCCTGCCGCTGTTGCAGCTCCTGCTGCACGGCGGCGAGCTGCTCCTGGTGGGCGGCGTTCTCCTCGTCGGCCCGCTCGCGCACCTCGGTGGCGTACTGCTGGGCCTCGGCGACCAGCGCGGCGATGTCCCGCTCGGCGGCGCTGGCCCGGTCGGCCAGCTCCTGCTCCGCGGCGGCCCGCCGCTCGTCCAGCTCGCGGGCCATGGTGGCCTGCCACTGGGCCAGCTCCTGCTGGGCCTTGCTCCGGTTCGCCTGCACCTCCTGCTGGATCTGGGTGCGGGCCGCCTTCACCAGCGCCTCGGACGCCGAGCGAGCCTGCTCCACCTGCTGGGTGGTCTGCTCGGCGATCCGCTTCGCCTCCTGCTGCGCCCGGTCGTGGGTGGCCTGCCCTTCCGACCGCAGCTTCTCCGCCAGCTCCCGGACCGCGGTCAGCTCCGCCTGCGCGACCGCCCGCCGCTCCTCGTCCGCCTTCTCCTGCTCGGCGCGGCGGGTGGTCAGCTCCTCCTCCAGCGCCCGCAGCTCCCGGGCGGCCTCCTCCTCCGCCGCGGCCAGCACCTTCTCCGCCTGGGCCTGGAGGTCGGCGGCCCGCCTCGCGGCGGCCTCGCTGATCTGGCCGGCCTGCTTCTCGGCCAGGTCGAGAATCTGGTCCACCATCGGGCCGAGGTCCCGGAACGACGCCCGGTCCACCGCCGTCGGCCGCTGCCGCAGCTCGGCCGCCTCGGCGTGGGCCCGCTGCACCTGCGTGGCCAGCTCCCGCGCCTGCGCGTACGCCCGGTCCCGGTCGGCCGCCAGCCCGGCCAGCTCGCCGTCGAGCCGCTCGACGTACCGGTCGACCTGGCGCTTGTCGTAGCCGCGCAACGTCGTCTCGAACCTGGGCCGCCCGGACCCGTCGTCGTGGGGTGCGAACGGTTCCTCGCCGTTGGACATTCGCCATCCTCCGTGGGTTCGCCAGCGTCAGGCCGGCGGGGCATGATGAGGCGCAACGGTACCGTCGTCGGCGCGCGGGTCCCGCCCCGCCCCGCCCCCTCGACGCGGCCGGACCGAGCCGGGAGGGCTGGACATGCGAATCGCCCTGTTCGTCACCTGCCTCGCCGACACGCTGTTCCCCGAAGCGGCCAAGGCGACGGTACGGCTGCTGGAGCGCCTCGGCCACCAGGTGGTCTTCCCCACCGACCAGACCTGCTGCGGGCAGATGCACGTCAACACCGGCTACCCGGACGACGCGGTGCGGCTGGTCCGGCGGCACGTGCGGGTCTTCGCCCCGTACGACGTGGTGGTGGCGCCCTCCGGCTCGTGCGTCGGGTCGGTGCGCCACCAGCACGCGATGGTGGCCCGCCGCGCCGGCGACGACGCGCTGGCCAGCCGGGCGGCGGAGGTCGGGCGGCGCACCTACGAGCTGTCCGAACTGCTGGTCGACGTGCTCGGGGTGACCGACGTGGGCGCCTACTACCCGCACCGGGTGACGTACCACCCGACCTGCCACTCGCTGCGCCTGCTGCGGGTGGGGGACCGGCCGCTGCGCCTGCTGCGCGCGGTGCGCGGCCTGGACCTGGTGGAGCTGCCGCAGGCCGAGCAGTGCTGCGGCTTCGGCGGCACCTTCGCGGTGAAGAACGCGGACACCTCCACCGCCATGCTGGCCGACAAGATGCGCCACGTGCTGGCCACCCGGGCCGACGTGTGCACCGCCGGGGACGCCTCCTGCCTGATGCACATCGGCGGCGGACTGTCCCGGCTGCGGGCCGGCGTGCGGACCGTGCACCTGGCGGAGATCCTGGCCGCCACCGAAGCCGACGCCGACCCTCCCGGCGGCCGGGAACGGACCGGACCGGCCGGCCGGGACACCGCGGCGGTGGCCCGATGACCGCCGGCGGGAGAGCCGGCCGGACCACCTTCCTCGGCATGCCGGCCACCGCCCCGCCCGGCGTCGGCAACCTGCGCGGGACGGAGCCCTTCCCGGCCGCCGCCCGACGGGCGCTCGCCGACGCCCAGCTGCGGCGCAACCTGCGCCACGCCACCGGCACGATCCGCGCCAAGTCGGCGGCGGTCATCGACGAGGTGCCGGACTGGCCGCAGCTGCGGGCGGCCGGCCGGGCGATCAAGGCCGACACCATGGCCCGCCTGCCGGAGCTGCTGGAACAACTCGAGGCGGCGGTCACCGCGGCCGGCGGGACCGTGCACTGGGCCACCGACGCGGTCGAGGCGAACCGGATCGTCACCGAGCTGGTCCAGGCCACCGGCGCCGACCGGGTGATGAAGGTCAAGTCGATGGCCACCCAGGAGATCGGCCTCAACGAGGCCCTCGAAGCGGCCGGCATCGAGCCGGTCGAGACCGACCTGGCCGAGCTGATCGTCCAGCTCGGCGACGACCGGCCCAGTCACATCCTGGTGCCGGCGATCCACCGCAACCGGGCCGAGATCCGGGAGATCTTCCTGCGCGCGATGCCGGGGGTCGACCCGGCGCTCACCGACGAGCCGGCGGTCCTGGCCGCTGCCGCGCGCCGGCACCTGCGGCAGACCTTCCTCGCCACCCGGGTCGCCGTGTCCGGAGCGAACTTCGCCGTCGCCGAGACCGGCACCCTGGCGGTGGTCGAGTCCGAGGGGAACGGCCGGATGTGCCTGACCCTGCCGGAGACCCTGATCACCGTGATGGGCATCGAGAAGGTCATCCCCACCTGGGCCGACCTCGGGGTCTTCCTGCAACTGCTGCCCCGGGCGTCCACCGGGGAGCGGATGAACCCCTACACCTCACTCTGGACCGGGGTCACCCCCGGCGACGGGCCGCAGCAGGTGCACCTGGTGCTGCTCGACAACGGCCGCAGCGCGGTGCTCGCCGACGAGGTCGGGCGGCAGGCGCTGCACTGCATCCGCTGCTCGGCCTGCCTCAACGTCTGCCCCGTGTACGAGCGCACCGGCGGGCACGCCTACGGGTCGGTCTACCCGGGACCGATTGGCGCGGTGCTCTCCCCGCAGCTGACCGGGGTGGCCGACAACGCCTCGCTGCCGTACGCGTCCTCGCTCTGCGGGGCCTGCTACGACGCCTGCCCCGTGATGATCGACATCCCGTCCATCCTGGTGCACCTGCGGGCGCGGGCGCCGCACCCACGCACCGAGGCGGCGGCGATGGCCGCGGCCGCGTACACGATGGACCACCCGGCGCTGTACGCGGCCGCGCAGCGCGCCGCGGGGCTGGGCCGGCTCGCCGGCCGCGCGCTGCCCCCACCGCTGAACGGCTGGACCGCGAGCCGGGACGTGCCGGCGGCACCCCCGCAGACCTTCCGGCAATGGTGGGCCGAACACCGGAGCGGGTCGTGAACGGGCGCGAGGTGGTCCTCGCCCGGCTCCGCGCGGCGCTGGCCGGGGCACCGCCGACCGTGCCCGAGCCGGGTCCCGCGCCCCACGGCCGGGACGACCGGCCGCCGGGGCACCCCGAGCTGCTCGACCTGCTCGCCGGCCGGCTCACCGACTACCGGGCCGAGGTGCACCGGGTGGCCGCGGCGGGCGTCGCGGAGGCGGTCACCGGCATCCTCGCCGCCGCCGGGGCGCGGACCGTGGTGGTGCCGGCGGGGCTGCCCGCGCAGTGGCGGCCCGGGGCGGTCGAGGTCCTGGTCGACGAGGGCCTGCCCGCCAGCCGGCTGGCCGGGCTGGACGCGGTGGTCACCGCCGCGGCGGTCGCCGTCGCCGAAACCGGCACGATCATCCTGGACGCCGGCGCCGACCAGGGCCGGCGGGCCATCAGCCTGCTGCCCGACCTGCACGTCTGCGTGGTCCGCCCCGAGCAGGTCGTCGCCGGCGTGCCCGAGGCGCTGGCCCGGCTCACCCCGGACCGGCCGCTCACCTGGATCAGCGGACCCTCGGCCACCAGCGACATCGAGCTGAACCGGGTGGAGGGCGTGCACGGGCCGCGCCGGCTGCACGTCGTGCTCACCGACGGCTGACCCGGTCAGACCGCGACGTGCGGGTTCCCGGCGGTCAACCGGACCGTGAAGCCGTCGGTGTCGCGGTGCAGCGTCACGTGGTCGCAGGCCTGGTGGCTGATCCACAACCCGAGACCACCGGCGCTGCCGTCGCCGGCCGGCAGCAGGCCCGCGTACGGGTCCTTGGGGCCCTCGCCCCGGTCGTGCACGGTCACCACGATCCGGTCCGGTGCGCTCCACAACCGCAGCCGCACCGGGGCGGCGCCGTGCCGCAGCGCGTTGGTCACCATCTCGCTGACCGCCACCATCAGGTCCTCGACGACCTCCGGCCGCAGCTGGCCCCGGTCGGCGGCCTGCACGGCGGCGCGGGCCTGCGCCGGGCTCGGGTCGGTCAGCTCGACCAGCGGAGCCGTCCGCTGCACCGGGTCGACCGGCATCTGCCGCGGCTCGGTCAGGTAGCTCTCCGGCGGTGTGTAGGTGGGTGACGGCGGGTGGCTGCCGTCCGGCCGGGCCACCCGGGGATGGGTGCGGGCCACGTCCGAGAGCACCGGCGGCGGCGTGCGGCGGGTGTCGTACGCGCACATGCTCCAGAGCGGGAAGTCGTCGTAGGCGTGGTTGATGGCCGACTCGTAGCGGGCCCACCAGTCCCAGGTGGCGCCGAACACGACCGGCGGCAGCTCGCCGACGATGCGGATCTGTCCCACGCCCTGCGCCACGTACCCGGCCAGCAGCTTGCGGTAGGAGCGGATCGCGCTGGTCGGGCGGGCGTAGACGTCCCCGCCCGGCAGGAAGGTGACCTCGGTGCCGGCGGGCAGCGCCCGGCGGACCAGGTCGGCGTTGCGCTCGCCGAAACCCACGATGGCCGGCTCGCCGGCCGCGACACCGCCCAGCAGGAACGGCACCACCACGGCGAGCAGATGCTCGTCGGAGTCGTAGAGCACGGCCTCGTGGAAGTAGCCGAGGTGGCCCGCGGCGGCACCGGTCCTCATCGCGCCACCTCGACCGTGACCTCCGCGAGCCCCAACAGCTCGGCCAGCCGGGCGGTGCCCGCCCGGGAGGCGCGCAGCACGGCCGTCGCGCCGTGCCGGCGAGCATGGTCACGCAGGTGCAGCAGGCTCCGGTGGTCGACGAACCGCAACCCGGTCGCGTCCACCAGCAGCCGGCCGTCGACCGGTCGCGGGTCGGCCCGGTCCAGCACGGCCGGGTCGTGGAAGGCCAGGCAGAGATGACCGTAGGCCGTGGTGGGCGCACCCGCGCCGGTCACCTGAGCTGCCCCATGCGGCCAGTGTATGCACATCCGGCGGACCGGCCAGTCGGGGCGGTACGCCGCGCGCTCCCGGGCGGAAATCGGTGGTCCGCGGGCGGCCGGCGCGGGATCGTGGCCGGCGTGACGAGCGTACGGGTGCTGACCGCCGCGGACTGGCCGGCCCTCTGGCCGATGCTGCGCGACATGGGGGTGGGCGACGAGCCCGCCGAGGTCCACCGGGAGCGCCTCGGCCACCTGCTGGCAGATTCGCGTTGGGCGCTGCTCGGCGCGGTGACCGCCGGCCGGCTCGCCGGGTACGCCGCCGCGCAGGACCTCGGCCCGCACCTGCGCTCCGGCGACACCCACCGCACCGCCCGGCTGCACGACCTCTACGTCGACCCGCGACGGCGCCGGCACGGGGTGGGCCGCGCGCTGTTCGAGGCCGTGTCGCGCTGGGCGGCCGCCCGCTGCCGGCACCTGGAGTGGCAGGCCCACCGGGAGCGGGCCGCGCCCTTCTACGAGCGCCTCGGCCACCGCGGCGACCCCTGCCCGCAACCGGACTACCCGACCTTCCTGCTCGACCTCGGGCCGCGCTGAGCTCAGGGCAGCGGGCGGGCGATGCGCCGGGCGTGGTCCACGATCGCCGCGCCGACCACCGTGGCGGTCAGCGGAAGCATCTCCAGGCAGCGCCGCACCGCGGCGGCCATCAGCGCGTTCGGCACCCGCATCGACAGCGTGCAGTGCGGCACCCAGCGCCCCGGCTGGTAGTGCTCGGCCAGCTCGATGCCGGCCCGGGCCAGCCGGTGGTGCACCCGGGCGTGGTGCGCGAGCAGGTCGGTGGTGACCGCCGGACCGAGCCAGAGCACCCGGCCGACGAACTGGCCGGCGTGCTGGAACTCCAGCCGCAGCGGCGTCGCCACCACCGTCCCGGCGAGCGCCTCGGCGACCCGGTCCGGGTCGAAGCGGGGCGCCACCGCCAGCGACACGTGCGGGCGGTGCCGCTGCTCCAGCAGCGACCGCATGCTCTGCACGCCCTCGGCCTCCAACGCGTCCCAGAGCACCCGGATCCGCCGGGTGGCGTCGGTGTCCAGATACAGCTCCAGCGCGGCGACCACATGATCAGCCTAGGGTGAGGTTTGGCCAGCTCGGTTGGCGGTACAGCGCCGGGTGACCCCGAGGGTGGAGGAGCGTGGATCTGTGGACGCGAGCGACCTGCTGACCGAGGCGTACGGCCGGCTGCCCGACCTGGTGGCGGCGGCGGTGGAGGGGCTGAGCCCGGAGCAGCTGCGCCAGGCGCCGGGAGCCGGGTCCAACCCGGTGGGCTGGCTGGTCTGGCACCTGACCCGGATCCAGGACAACCACCTGTCCGACCTGCACGGCGCCGAGCAGGTCTGGCTCGGCGGCGACCGGGCGAGCCGGTTCGGCCTGAGCGCCGACCCGGACGACACCGGGTTCGGGCACGGCCCCGCGCAAATCGCCGCGGTCCGGCCGGAGAACGGGCAGGTGCTGATCGACTACCACCGGGCGGTGGTGGACCGCACCCTGGCGTACCTGCGCGGGCTGTCGGCGGCCGACCTCGACCGGGTGGTGGACGAGAACTGGGACCCCCCGGTCACCCTCGGCGTGCGGCTGGTCAGCGTGCTCGACGACGACCTGCAACACGTCGGCCAGGCCGCGTACGTGCGCGGGCTCATCCTGCGGGGCTGACCGCCGCCGCCCGGGCCAGCGCGGCGTGGGCGAGCAGATGGCACGCCTGCGCCTCCGGGGAGGTGCCCGGCCGGGCGAAATCGGGCGCGCCGCTCACCCCGGTCACCCGCCCGTACCGGTCGACCCGCCGGTCCGCCGCCGCCAGCAGCTGCGCGCCGGTCTCCCGCCACGACGCCGGCAGCCAGCCGTCGGCCACCCCGGTCAGCGCCGCGTACGCCAGCAACTGCGCGGTGTTCGCCTCGCGGAACGTGCCCGGGTCGTCCAGCACGTCGGAGAAGAGCCCGTCCGCGCCCCGGTACGCCAGGCAGGCCGTGAGCACCGCCGCCGCGTGCCCGGCCAGCTGGTCGCGGAGCCCCGCCGGCCACACCGGCGCCAGGCGCAGCGCCCGGGCGATCCCGGCGACCACCCAGCCGTTGCCGGTGCCCCAGTGCTCCGGCCGGTCCAGCGCGCCCCGGTCCTCGTCCCAGCGGGCCGCGTACAGGCCGCTGCGCGCGTCGTACAGCCGGCGGCGGTGCCCGGCGACCTGCGCGGCGGCCAGGTCGGTCCGGCCGCACAGGGCCAGCAGCGGTACCACCATGTACACCGTGTCGGCCCAGACCTGACGGCTGTCGAGCAGGTGGAACAGGGTCCCGTCGGCGGCCCGGGGAGCCCGGGCCAGCAGCCAGTCGAGCTGCGCGTCGAGGGCGGCGGCGAAGCGCGGATCCCCGTCGGCCCCGGCCGCGTACCGGACCACCTCGCCGCAGGCGGCGCCGTTGACCGCGCCCGCCTCGCCGGAGACGTCGCCGAGCCGCCCGTCCGGGTGCTGCCGGGTCACCGCGGCGTCGGCGACCAGCACGGCCAGCTCACCCCGGCCCAGGTCCAGCAGGGCCTGCCCGGTCACCCCCTGCTCCCAGGACTGGCGCTGCATGGCGAGCAGGGCGCCGAGCACCCGCTCGGTGGTGGCGTCGGTCGGGATCCGCATGGGTCCGGCATACCCCACCCGGGCACGCTCCGCTCACCCGGAGCGGGTGAGTTGGACTCACCCCGCGCCCGGGGACCCTGCGGGGGGCGACCGGACGGGGGAGGCACCGATGGGCGATGCGGCGGCGGACTACCTGAACCACCGGGTGGCCGGCCGGCACCCGGACCTGGCGGACTACATCTGCGGCACGCTCCGCCTCGACCTGCGCGACGGCGGCAGCACCGAGCACTGGCACCTCACCATCGACCGGCAGGAGGTGCGGGTGAGCCGCAGCTTCGACGTGGCCGACCTGGTCATCCGGGCCGACCGGGAGGTCTTCGACCGGATCGCGCGGGGCCGCGAGCACGTGGCGGCGGCGCTGCTGCGCAACGACCTCACCGTGGAGGGCAACATGGAGCTGCTGATGACCCTGCGCCGGATCTTTCCCGGGCCGCCCGAGGCCCGGCACCCCCGCGACGTCGCCCGGGGCGGGTCGCGATGAGGCAGCGACTGGTCCACGTCCTGTCCGGCAACTCGTTCGCGCTCAGCGACGCGCAGGGCGACATGGAGGTCGACCCGTACGCCCCGATCGGCCTCTTCTCCTTCGACACCCGGTTCCTGTCCCACTGGGTGCTCAGCGTCGACGGGGAGCGGCTGCACGCCCTGTCCCGCGACGAGCTGGCCTACTTCGAGACCCGGTTCGTGCTGGTCCCCGGCACCGCCAGCCACTACGTCGACTCGGACGTCTCGGTGATCCGGCACCGGTCCCTCGACGAGAGCTTCCACGAGCGGCTCACCGTGCTCAACCACTCCGTCCAACCGGCCGAGTACACCGTCCGGTTGGAGATCGGCAGCGACTTCGCCGACACCTCCGAGATCCTGCGCCCGGCCCCGCGCCGGCCGGTGGTCGTCGCCGACTCGAACCGCCGGCAGCTGCGCCTGCGCCACCAGCGGGACGAGTTCATCCGGGAAACCCTGGTCACCAGCACCGAGCCGGTGGACGTCGACGAGCAGGGGATGACCTTCCAGATCCGGCTCGCGCCGAACGGGGAGTGGCACACCGATCTGGTCGTCGCCACGATCATCCACGGCGCCGGCGGGCGGGACCTGCGGGCCAGCCTCCAGTCCCACCGGGAGCACGTCCACCACACCATGAACAGCGAGCTGAAGCGCTGGCTGGACGCCGCGCCGCGACTGGTCGCCGACCGCCAGTCCCTGGAGTTGGCGTACCGGCAGGCGCTGACCGACCTGGCCGCGCTGCGGTACGTGCCGCTGACCTACCGCGAGCCGGTGCCGGTGGGTGGCATGCCCTGGGCGATGGCCCTCTACGGCCGCGACGCCATGCTCACCTGCCTGCAGACCCTGCCGTTCACCCCCGAGCTGACCCCGGCCACCCTGCAGCTGCTCGCCTCGGTGCAGGGCGGGCAGCTCGACGACTACCACGACGAGGAACCCGGCAAGATCCTCGCCGAGCTGCGCTACGGCGAGGCGGCCGCGTTCGGTGAGCAGCCCACCGCGATCTCCTACGCCGCGGCCGACACCACCCCGCTCTTCGTGGTGCTGCTCGACGAGTACGAGCGGTGGACCGGCGACGGCGACCTGGTCCGGCAGCTGCGCCACCCGGCCCGGATGGCGCTGGACTGGCTGGACGAGTACGGCGACCTGTGCGGCGACGGCTACCTGCGCTACCAGACGCGCAACGACCGCAACGGGGTGGTCAACCAGACCTGGCGGAACTCACCCGACGCCGTCAGTGACCGGCACGGCCGCCAGCCGCCCTTTCCCCGGGCCACCTGCGAGCTGCAGGGGTACGCGTACGACGCGAAGATGCGGGGTGCCCGGATGGCCCGCGAGTTCTGGGACGACCCGGCGTACGCCGACCGCCTGGAGGCGGACGCGGCGCGGCTGCGGGACCGGTTCAACCGCGACTTCTGGCTGCCCGGGCGGGAGTACTACGCGCTGGCGCTGACCCCGGACGGCGAGCCGGTCGACGCGCTCACCTCGAACCTGGGCCACCTGCTCTACAGCGGGATCGTCGACCCGGGGCGCTCGGCCGCCCTCGCCGCGCACCTGTCCGGCCCGGAACTCTTCACCGGCTGGGGGGTCCGCACGTACGCCACCGGGCAGCGGCCGTACAACCCGGTCGGCCCGCACCTGGGCGCGGTCTGGCCGTCGGACAACGCGCTGATCGCGGCCGGCCTGCGCCGCTACGGTCACGACGCGGAGGCGGCCCGGATCGCCGCCGGCATGTTCGCCGTGGTGGAGACCATGGGCGGCTCGGTGCCGGAGGTGATCGCCGGCTACCCCCGCGAGGTCACCAAGTACCCGGTCCAGCTCCCGGCCGCCGGTCGGCCGCAGTCGTGGGCCTCGGGGGCGCTGCTGATGCTGCTCGCCACCATGCTCGGGCTGCGCCCCTGCGGGGACAACCTGCTGGTGAAGCCGGAGATCCCGGTCGGGTACGGGCGGATCGAACTGACCGACGTGCCGGGGCGCTGGGGTCGCGCGGACGCGTTCGGCCGGGAGCGGCCCCCCGGCCGAATGAGTCCGCGCCTGCGGGGCGGGCGGTCCGGGCCGGGACAGCCGCATCGGGTCATCTGGTAGGCGCTCGGTCCCTGCCGTCCCGCACCGGGTCGGCGCCGGCCGGGTCGCTGCCGCCCGGATCGGGCCCGGCCTGGTCGCGGCCGGCCCGACCGGGCTCGGCCGTTCCGGCCGGGGCAGTCCGGGAGCGGCGCGCCAGGGCGTGGTCCGCCCCGACGAAGAGGAGCCCGAGCAGCCAGAACGCGAACGCGAAGCAGAGCGCGCTGAACCCCACGCCGGCGTAGCCGAGCTGCCCGGCGTCGAGGAACGGGTACGGGTAGCGGTGCACGAGCAGGCCGCGCACCAGGGCGAACCCGAGGTACGCCACCGGGAACGCCAGCCACCAGGCCGCGTACCGGGGGCGGAGCCGGCCCCGGCGGTCGACCAGGGCCCAGTCGGCGACCGCCAGCAGCGGCACGATCGTGTGCAGGAACTGGTTGCCCCACCACTCGCCCGGGGTCCGGTCCGGCTGGACCATCGCGAACGGGCTGGCCGGATTGGCCAGCACCAGGTGGTACACCGTGCCGGTGATGGTGATGTAGAGAGTGACCGCGCCCTTGAGCGCGGGCGGCGGCTCCGGGCGGTCCCGCCCGGCCCGAACGGCGGCGTAGCCGGCGAAGACGCCGACGGCCAGGTTGCTCTGGATGGTGAAGTAGGGCAGCAGGCCGGTCAGCGTGGCCGGGCCGAGCGCGGTCAGCACGATGCCGGCCAGCACGCCGAGCAGGACGGCCAGGCGGAGGAGGATCGCCATCCGGCGACGCCGCACAGTCATCGGGGCAAGCTATCAACCGCCGCCCGGCCGGCCGCCGGCCGAGCGGCGGAGCACGGCCGGGTCAGCGTTGGGGCGGACCGACCGTGGCGGGGCGGTTCGCCGTCGGGTCGGACGGCGGATCGCGGCCGGGACGGCCGGGTCAGCGTTGGGGCGGACCGACCGTGGCGGGGCGGTTCGCCGTCGGCTCGTCCGGCCGGACGGGCGGTGTGGCGGGAACGGCCGGCACGGTCCGGGTGTGCTGCGGGCGGGCGGTCGGCGTCGGCCGCTTCGACGGGTCGCCGGTCGGCGTCGGCGGCCGGTCGACCAGCCGGTCGCAGTAGTCGTCGACCCGGTCCGGCCCACCGGCGGCGGCGACCAGGTCGGCGAAGGGCGGGGTGCCCAGCGCCTGCCGCCGGTCCGCGGCCGGCGCGGCAAGGTACGCCGTGCAGAGACCGGTCAGCGCGGCGGTCGGGCGGTCGGGGCTGCCGGTCGGGCGGCCGGCCGGGGCGGGGGAGGGGTCCCGGCTCGGCGCCGGCGAGTCGGGGCCGCCGGCTCCGCTGACGCGGGGCGCCACGCTGGGCTCGACGCGGCCGGGCAGGCCCGGCAGGGTGCCCGTGACGGCAGCCAGCGCCACCCCGCCGCTGCCGGCGGCGAGCAGGCCGGCCAGGGCGAGCCGCGCCCCGAGCAGGCGGGGGCGGCGGCGCCCCGGGCGGGCGGCCGGCAGCGGCGCGGTGCCGGCCCGGGCCGCCCGGAACGCCTGGAGGGCGGCCGCCTCGCCGCCGAACTCGTGCGGGTGCGGAGCGGCGCGGACGGCGGCCAGGAGCCGGACCAGCACCTCGGTGCCATCCTGCGGATCACTGACCGGACCGACGAGCAGTCGCTCGACGGTCTCCTGGTCCATGCGGTGGGCGTTCATCTCGTGTCCCTCAGCGCCGCCGCCCCTGCTGGCGTCACACCGGACCCGCCCCGCGCCCACCGTTCAGCCGGTGTGATCGATCACCGGCGACCGGCTCAGCCCATCGTCTTCGCCCCGTCGATCGACTCCCGGATGATGTCGGCGTGCCCGGCGTGCTGCGCCGTCTCGGCGATGAGGTGCAGCAACACCCGGCGCACCGTCCAGCTCGCCCCCGGCTCGAACCAGGGCGCCTGCGGCAGCGGGTGGGCGGCGTCGAGGTCGAGGGTGGCGATCAGCGCGTCGGTCGCCTCGGCCACCCGGTCGAACTCGGCGAGCAGCCCGGCGAGCGTCTCGCCGTCGACCATCCGGAACTGGGCCGCCCAATCGATCGGCTCGCGCTGCATCGCCTCGGCGCCACCCTCGGCGAAGCGCATCCACCGGTGCTCGGTGCTCGCCACGTGCTTGATCAGACCGCCGAGGCACAGCTCGCTGGCCGTGCTCCGGGCCGCCGCCTGGTCGTCGGTCAGCCCGCGCACGGTGTGCCGCAGGAAGCCGCGGTGCCGCCGCAGGGTGGCCAGCAGATCCGCCCGCTCGCCGGTGAGGACCTGGTCGGAGACGCTCATGCCGCCCGCCTTTCGCTCGAGAACCACGGCCACCGTACGGCCGCCCCCCGACAATCCCCGCGCCCCACACCGGCCGGCTCCGGTTGCCGATCCCGCCGGATGGCGGTGCACTGAATTACATGGGTGTCATCAAGGTGGGCACGTCCTCCTGGGCCGACCAGATGCTGGTCCGCTCCGGCTGGTATCCGCGCGGCGTCAACAGCCCGGCCGGTCGCCTCGGCTTCTACGCCGAGCGGTTCGGGCTGGTGGAGGTGGACACCAGCTACTACGCGATCCCGACGCCGGAGACCGCCGAGGGCTGGGCCGCGGCCACCCCGGACGGCTTCACCTTCGACGTCAAGGCGTTCCGCCTCTTCACCGGCCACCACACCCCGGTCGCGGCGCTGCCCCGCGAGCTGCGACCGGCCGGCGGCCCGAGCCGGATCCGCTGGCGGGACCTGCCGGCCGGGGCGTACGACGAGTTGTGGGACCGGTTCCACGCGGCGCTGGCGCCGCTCGCGGCGGCCGACCGGCTCGGCGCCGTGCTGCTCCAGTTCCCGCCCTGGCTGACCCGCGGGGAGGCCGCCAAGCAGCGGATCCTGGCGGCGGCCCGACGGTGCCGGCCCTGGCGGGTCGGCGTCGAGCTGCGCCACTCCTCCTGGTTCAGCGACGAGGCGGTGGTCGACACGGTGACCTTCCTGCGCGAGCACGGCCTCGGCTACGTCTGCGTGGACATGCCGCAGGGGCACCCGTCGTCGGTGCCGCCGATCCTCACCGCCACCGCCGCCCTCGCGGTGGTCCGGTTCCACGGCCACAGTGCCGCCTGGGAGAGCGGCGACAAGCAGGAGAAGTTCCGCTACGCCTACGGGGCGCGGGAACTGGCCCGCTGGGCGGAGCTGCTGCGCGAACTGGCCGGGCAGTGCGCCGAGCTGCACGTGCTGATGAACAACTGCTGCGACGGCCAGGCCCAGCGCGACGCCGCCCGGCTGGCCGGCCTGCTCGGGGTCGGCACGGCCGCCGCGCCGGCCTGAGGTTTCCGGAGACCGGCGCCGGGTACCGGCGGTGCCGAGGACCGACAGCGAGGGGGACACGTGGACGAGCGGCGGGACGACGGCAGCGCCACGGCGCGGGACGACCGGGACCCCCGGGCGACCCGGGAGGCCGAGGAGGCGCACGGCGGCAGCATGGCCCCGGGCCTGGTGGACGACACCGGACATCCGGTGGCCGAGCCGCCCGTGCCCGAGCCGGAGAACGAGCCGTCGGTGTTGGGCCGGCCGGGGGAGGACGGCACCGGCTCCTGACCGCCGCGGCGGCGCCGGCCGGGCGGGCGGCCGATCGCCGGGCGGCTGGGCCGGGCTGATCGGCGCGGCGGCGCCCGCCGGCGGCGGGCGCTCAGCCGCGTCGGGTGATCCCCTCCGGGTGCATCCCGGTGGTCTCCTCCAGCGAGTTGTCGGCCAGGTCCCCGTCGGCGCTGTCGTCCGGGAAGGACCGCGCCGACGGCGCCGGATCCGGCGGCGCGCCCGGTCCGGCCTCGGTCGTCCGGGTCGGCTCGACCGGGCCGAACCCGTGCCGGCCGGCCTTCGGACCGCCGGGCCCAGCGCCGGCCGCCCGCCGTTCACCCCGGCGGCCCTCCGGGACCGCGCTCTCCTCGCTGCCCTCGTCCATCGGGGCGTCCTCGTCGGCGCCCCACGGCGGGTCGGCGTCGAACCCGTTCGTGGTGCCCCACGGCGCGGCCGCCTCGGGCCCGCGCCCCTCACCCCTACCCGATCGGTTCGTGCTGCTCATGGCCACCTCACCTGGCTGGGTTCCGTGCCGCGCTGATTGCCCGCCCCGGCTCCGGTCATGCGCGTCGAGCGCCCGGCCGGGGGACGTGCCGCGACCGGCACCCACGCACGCAGGGTGCCCGGCCGCGGGCACGCGGGCGCGGCCGGCACCCACCCGTGAGGTGGCTGCCGGCCGCATGACGGGTCACTTGCCGGCCATGGCCATCGGTCGCTTGGTCGCGGCCATCCCGGCCATCTTGCCCAGCGCCGCCGGCGCGGTCGCCAGGTTGCCGGCCCGGCCGAGCAGGCCGCGGAACACCTGTCCCGGCTTCTGCTGCTCGCCCATGTACGACGACACCACCACCAGCGCGCCGGTCAGCGCCGGGACCGCCCACTGGAGCAGCTTCATCTGCCGCTGGCAGGAGGCGACGTTGGACGGTGTCTGGTAGTTGGGCTCGGTGGTCCCCTCGACCGACGGGCTGCCCGCCTTCTCCAGCCGCATGCCGAGCAGCCGGCTGTAGCCGGTCACCGCCAGCGCGCCCAGGGTCAGCGCCGTCTTGATCGTGCTCATCTTCGCCACCCCGGCCTGGCTGGCCACCCGTGGGCTCTCGGTCACCAGCTCGCCGACCGCGCCGGCCAGGTGCGCGCCGATCGCCGCCGCGTTGACCGGAGTCCAGCGCGCCCAGCCGGCCGAGGCGACCGGCAGCCGCTGGGTGGAGTCGTTGATTCGTGCCGCTGCGCCGTTGACGCCGAGCGCGCCCATCAGTGAGCCGCCGAACCAGGCCGCCAGACCCAGATCGTGCATCGAGCGCAACGCGGTGTGCCGTTCGGACATCTGATCCCCCTCTGCCGTGTTCGGGCGGTGCCGCATACCCACCTTCCGGCGGAGTACGCGTCCCGCCGGCCCGGCGAGGTGGGCCTCAGCGCGGCGGTAGGGCGGCGGCGAACGCGGCGACCCGGGCGGCCAGCGGGGTGCCGGCGCGGACCCAGGTGAAGTGGTCCAGCGGCGCGCCGGCCTCGGCCACCGTGTAGCGGTGCCGGGTCACCGGGGCGGCGGCGAGCTTGCCGCAGAGGTGGTCCAGCGTCTCGTGCGGGGTGTACTGGTCGTCGTCCACGCTGACCGCGAGCACCGGGGTACGGATCGCGCCCACCGCCGCCTCGGCGTCCACGCCGTCCAGCACCGGGAACCGCCCGGTACGCGCCGTGTGCGCCCAGTCCCGGATCACGCCCCGCGCCTGCCGGCCACCGAACCCCCAGCCGGGCCAGACCCCGAGCAGCCGGGCCACCGCCGCGATCCCCTGGGTGTACGGCAGCACCCCCCAGCCGCGCGGCCCCGGGTACCCGCGCCACCAGGGGATGCCGACCGCCACCAGGGCCAGCCCGTCCACCCGGTCGGCGTCGTGCAGCGCCTGGTGCAGCACCGCGACCTGGCCGCCGAGGGAGTGCCCGAGCAGCAGCCGGGTCCGCCCGTCCAGCCGCGGCTTGAGCGCGTCGAGCACCGCGCCCACGTCGGCGGCCAGCTCGGCGTAGCCGTACCGGCAGCTGCGGGCCGGCGCCGGGGTGCTCTCGCCGGTGCCGCGCAGGTCCACCACGACCACGGCGAGGCCGGCGTCGCGCAGCGCCGCGGCGAACGGCCGGTAGTAGCGGGCCCGTACCCCCATGGCCGGCCAGATCACCACCACCGGCGCCCCGGGCGGCCCGGCCGGCTCCGGGTAGACCTGGACGCCGAGCCGCGCCCCGTCGACGTCGACGAACTCCTGCGTGTAGTCCCCGCTCACCGGCTCAGCCTACGACGGCAAGCTACCGGCGGGTAGCAACGGGTCGGTCAGCGGGGGCGGTCGCGGCCGGTTGCCGGGTCGGGTCGCCGGCCGCCGGCCGGGAGCGGGGGAGCCGGGCCGGTGCGGGGGCGGCGGCCTCGACCCGGTCCACCGCGGCCAGCACGGCCGGCACACCCAGCTCGGCCAGCGCCGGGTGCACCGCCGTCGCCCCGGCCGCGGCCGGCCGGGGCCCCACCCAGAGCGCCTGGTGCCACGGGCGGTCCGGCGGCGGCCCCCAGTGCGCCGGCGGCACCGGTCCGAAGAGCAGCACCGACGGTGTCGCGTACGCGGTGGCCAGGTGCCCGATCCCGGTGTCGCCGCTGAGCACCAGGCGGGCGTGGGCCACCAGGGCGGCCAGCTCGCCGAGGTCGGTCTCCCCGGCCAGCACCGCCTCGGCCGGCAGCCCGGCGCGGCGGGCCACCTCCTCGGCGAGCGGCCGCTCGCCCGGGTTGCCGGTCACCACCACCCGGTGGCCCCGCCCGGTCAGCTCCCGGGCCACCGCGGCGAACCGCTCCGGAGGCCAGCGCCGCTGGGCCGCCTTCGCCCCCGGGTGCACGATGCTCACCCCGGCCGGCAGCCCGCCCGGGTCGGGGCGGCGCAGCGCCAGGTCGGTGCGGTCCGCCGGAATGCCGTACCAGGCCAGCAGCCGGCACCAGCGGTCCACCTCGTGCTCGTCGGCCCGCCACGGCGGACCGTCGCGGTGCCCGGCCTCGGCGTTGGCGAACCCGAGCAGCCGGCGCGGCCGGACCCCGGCCAGCATCCGGTGCGACTGCGGGCCCCGGCCGTGCAGGTTGACCGCCAGCGCGGGCGGCGGGCCGGGCCAGGCCAGCGGGCCCAGCCCGGCCGCCTCGACCAGCCGGTCCACCCCGCCGACCAGGGCCACCAGCGGGGCCAGCCAGCGCGGCGCGGCCAGCGCCAGCTCCCCACCGGGGTACGCGGCACGCAGCGCCCGCAGCGCCGGCACCCCGGTGGCGAGGTCGCCGACGCCGAGCGCCCGGAGCACGAGGATCACGGGTACGACGACTCCTGCTCGGCGCAGACCACCAGCTCCCGCACGGCGCAGCCGGGCGGCTGGGTGAGGGCGAACAGGACCGCCTCGGCGGTGTCGGCCGGGTCGTTCAGGACCGCGTCCGGGCCCGGCTTGTACCGGTCGTCCCGGTCGTCGAAGAACGCGGTACGCATCCCGCCGGGGATCAGCAGCGTCACGCCGACCGCGCCGGCCAGCTCGGCGGCGAGCGCCCGGGTGAAGCCGACCACCCCGAACTTCGCCGCGCAGTAGGCGGTGGCGTCGCTGACCGCCTTGACGCCGAGGGTGGAGGCCACGGTCACCACGGTGCCGTGCGAGCGTTCCAGGTGCGGCACGGCCGTCCGGACCACCGCGGCGGTGCCGAGCAGGTTGATCGCCACGATCCGGTCCCAGGTCGCGCCGTCGACGTCGGCGAGCCGGCCCGGCACGTCCATCCCGGCGGCGGTCACCACGCCGTCCAGCCCGCCGGCCTGCTCGGCGAGCTGCCGGGTGGCCGCCTCGGCGGCCCGGGTGTCGGCCAGGTCGCACTCGACCCAGGGCACCCCGTCGGCCGGCGCCCGGCGGTCCAGCACGTACGGCCGGCCACCGGCCTTGGCCACCGCGGTCACCACCGCCGCGCCGAGGCCGCTCGCCCCGCCGGTCACCAGCACCGTGCGTCCGTTCAGATCCCTGCTCATGCCAGCACTCCGCTTCGCTTCGTGCCGTCCTGCGGCACCATCGCACCGCGTTGACGATTCGTTCGCTGACGCTTGCTCATACCGCTCCCTTGACGAGGTGGAGGCCGCGCGTGCGCGCGGCGGAGATGGTGCCGGTGGTGGACCGGCCGGCCAGGTAGGGCACGGTCACGACCCGCCCGCCCCAGCGGCGCACCAGGTCGGCCTCGGGCAGGTCGGCGCCGTCGCCGTAGTCGCCGCCCTTGACCCAGAGGTCGGGTCGCAGCCGGGCCAGCACCTGGTGCGGGGTGGCCTCGTCGAAGACCACCACCGCGTCGACGCAGTCCAGCGCGGCCAGCAGGCCGGCCCGGTCCTCCTCCGGGTTCACCGGGCGCTCCGGCCCCTTGAGCCCGCGTACGCTGTGGTCGGAGTTGAGGCAGACCACCAGGCAGTCGCCGAGGCGCCGGGCCGCCTGGAGGGTGGCGAGGTGCCCGGCGTGCAGGATGTCGAAGCAGCCACCGGTGGCGACCACCGTGCCGCCGTCGGCGCGCACCCGGGCCACGAGTTCCTCGGCGGTGCGCGCGGCGGCCAGCGTGGGCGGCTGCTCCGCCTCGCGGCGCAGCCCGGCCGCCCCGCCCGCGGCCACGTACGCCGACGCGGCGGCCACCGCCTCCTGGGTCGCCTCGGCGACCGACGCGCCGGCGCCCAGCGCGAGCGCGGCCGTGGCGGCGAACCGGTCCCCGGCGCCGCAGGTGTCCTCGACGTGGCCCGGGCCGGCCGGCGGCGGCACCACCAGCGGGGTGGCGCCCGCGTGGCACAGCACCGCGCCGTCGGCGCCCACGGTCACCGCCACCGCGCCGGCCCGCCAGCGGCGGCGTAGCTCGTGCCCGGCCCGGGTGGCGGTGGAGAGCGCGCTGCCCGCCCCCGCGTCGCCGGTGAGCTGGCGCAGCTCGCCGAGGTTGGGGGTGGCCAGCCGGACCCCGGGCACCGCGGCCGGGCCCCGCGGGTGCGGATCCCAGACCACCGGCGCGGCCGCCCGGGCGAGCGCCGCCCGCAGCGCCGGCTGGCGGACCAGCCCACGGCCGTAGTCGCTGACCAGGATGGCTCCGGCCCGGGACAGCAGCTCCAGCACGGCCTCCGGTGGCTCGCCCGGCTGCCGCGGTTCGCCGCCCCGGTCCAGCCGCAGCAGCGTCTGCCCGCCGGCCCGCAGCCGGATCTTCTCGGCCGTCGCGCCGGGCAGGCGCAGCGGGTAAACCTCCACCCCGGCCTCGGCGAGCAGCTCGGCCAGCCGGGCCCCGCCGGCATCGTCGGCGAGCCCGGTCACCAGCGCGACCTCGCTGTCCGGGGCGGCGGCGAGCAGCGCGGCCAGCCCGGCGCCGCCGGGCCGGTCGGTGCTCGAGCGCTCGTCCAGCACGGGTACGGGCGCGTCCGGCGCGACCCGGCCGACCACGCCGGTGACGTCCCGGTCGAGCAGGGCGTCGCCGACCACCACGAGCGGCCCGTTCACGACTGCACCCGCCCCGCGCCGGCGATCCCGTGCCCGTTGGCTCCGGGTCCGTTGGCTCCGGCTCCGTTGTGGTCCGGGGACCGGTGGCCGGCGACGCCCAGGCCGTCGGCGCTTGGGGCGGGGGCCCAGCGGGCGAGCGCCGCCGACCGGGGCGCCGGCAGCGACGCGGTCGGCAGCTGCCGGATCAGCGGCAGCGCCTGGTCGACGTACTCGCAGAGCACGTGGGTGGAGACCAGGTGCAGCTCCTGCACCACCTGGCTGTCCGGCGACGGCACCGCGAGCACGTCGTGGCAGGCCTCGGCGAGGGGGTTGGGGGCCGGCCCGGTGAAGGCCCAGCAGCGCAGGCCGGTTTCGCGGCCGGCGTGGGCGGCGGTGAGCAGGTTGGCGCTGGTGCCGCTGGTGGACATCAGCAGCAGGATGTCGGCGGGTCGGCCGTGGGCGCGTACCTGGCGGGCGAAGACCTCGTGGTAGCCGTAGTCGTTGCCGATCGCGGTGAGGGCGGAGGTTTCGGCGTGCAGGGCGATGGCGGACAGTGGTTCGCGGTCGTCGCGGAGTTTGCCGACGAGTTCGGCGGTGAGGTGTTGGGCCTCGGCGGCGCTGCCGCCGTTGCCGGCCACCAGCAGCCGCCCGCCCCGCGCCAGCGTCCAGGCCAGCTCGGTGCCCCAGTCGGCCAGCCGGGCCGCCTCCCGCCGGTACGGCAGCAGCGCCGCGGCCAGCCCGGACAGGTGGGCGTCGAGGGTGTCGTGCGGGGTCATCAGGCCACCGCCGGGGTGGGGCGGGCCACCGTGGCCAGCGAGGCGTAGACCGCGCCGAGCTGCTCGGCGCAGCGCTTCCAGGAGTACCGGCTGCGGATCCGGTCCAGCGCCGCCGTGGCGTACGCGAAGCGGCGGACCTGATCGGTGAGGAGCCGGCGGATCGCGGTGCCCAGCGCGCGCGGGTCGCGCGGCGGAACCAGGTCGCCGGTGAGGCCGTCGACCACCGTGTCGGCGATCCCGCCGACGTTCGTGCCGACCACCGGCACCCCGCAGGCCATGCCCTCCAGCGGGGTGAGGCCGAACGGCTCGTACCAGGGGGCGGCGACCAGCACGTCGGCCGAGCGGTACCAGGCGCCCATCTCCTCGCGGGCCACCCCGCCGACCAGTCGCACCCGGTCGGCGACCCCGCACGACTCGGCCAGCGCGCTGAGCCGCCGGGCGAACGAGTCGGCGGGCAGCAGGCCGGCCGGCGGCCCGCCGACCACCACGCACTCGGCGTCCGGCACCGCCGGCAGCGCCCGGACCACGTCCAGGAAGCCCTTGCGCTCCACCATCCGGCCCACGGTGAGGATCCGCGGCCGGGCCGGGTCGCGCGGCGCCACCGGCCCGTCGGGGCGGAACACGGCCTGGTTCACGCCGGACGGGACCAGCGCCATCCGGGACCGGGGCACGCCCATCCGGACCAGCTCGCGGACCTCGTCCTCGCACTGCACGATGACCCGGTCCACGGCCCGGCCGAGCGCCCGCTCGTAGCCGGCCCGCCCCGGCGGGCTGGTGTCCCGGCTGCCCTGGTGGCGCCGCTTCACCGTGCCGAGGGCGTGGTACGTCAGCACCGTCGGCACCCCGGTCCGGCGGCCGGCGTGCACGGTGGCCAGCCCGCTCATCCAGAAGTGCGCGTGCGCCACGTCCGGGGTCCAGTCGCCGCGCCGCCAGGTGTCGGCCAGCCAGCTGCCGAACTCGCCCATGTACGGCAGCAGCTCGTCCTTGGGCACCCGCTGCGCCGGCCCGGCGGGGACGTGACAGACCTGGTACCCGTCCGGGGTGGACACCGACCCGGGCAGGGCGGTGGAGTCGCGGCGGGTGTAGACCCGCACGTCGTGCCCCGCGCCGACCAGCGCCGCCGCGAGCTCCGCCACGTGGGTGTTCTGGCCGCCGGCGTCCTCCTCGCCGAGGACGGCGAGTGGACTGGCGTGCTCCGAGATCATCGCGATGCGCATGTTTCCCCCTCCATCAGTCGGTCCCAGTCGGCGAGGAACCGGTCGAGCCCGTACCGTTCCTTCGCCACCTCGCGCGCCCGCGCCCCCAGGCGGTACGCGGCGTCCCGGTCCGCGGCGAGCCAGTGGGCCGCCTCGACCAGCGTGTCCATTCGGGTGGAGAGCACCCCCGCGCCGGGCGGCACGGCCTCCACGGCCTCGGTGGTGGCCAGCGCGATCACCGGCATGCCCATGGTCATCACCTCGATCAGGCTCAGCCCGAGCGACGTCCACCGGCACAGATGCAGGTAGGCGCGGCGCCGGGCCACCTCGGCGTGCATCCGGTCCTGCGGCAGGTCCTCGTGCCCGGTCACCGGTACGCCGGGCGCGCCGGCCGCGGCGAGCGCCTCGGGCAGCCCGGCCACCCCCATGCCGAAGACGTCCAGCGGCGCCACCGCGGCGAAGCGCGGCATCAGGTCGGTGCCGGTGACCCGCCAGCGGCGGACCGGCTCGTTGGTGACCACGGCGAGCCGGTCCAGCTCACCGGTCCACTCGACGGCCGGGGTGAGCACGCCGTGCTCGACGACGGCGGTGCGGGTGCCGCCGTTGTCCCAGAACAGTTCGTTGAACGCGGTGACGTGGGTGAGCAGCAGGTCGTCCCGGTCGGCCATCGGGTGCCGGGTGTTCGGCACGTCGCCCTTGGGGGTGTTGTGCTCGACGTAGATCGCCGGCAGGTCCCGGCCGACCCGGCGGCCCAGCCACCGCTGCGCCAGCTCCAGCTCCTCCGGCCGTTGCAGGATCACCAGGTCCACCTGCGCCGTCCGCAGCTCCTCGGGCGTCACCTCGACGGCGCTGTCCGGCCAGGCGTACGTCCGCGCCCGGCCCAGCCCGTACGGGCCGCGGTCGGGCGTGACCGGCACCAGGTAGCGGTGTCTCCCGTGCACGAACGACGTCGTCCAGGAGCCGTGCACGTGCCACAGCAGAACGTTCATCTCTCTCCTCGTCGGCGGCTGGTGCGGGGGGTGGGCGGGGTGCGGCGGTGTCAGCCGGGGACGAGGAGCCGGACCGCCGCGACCACCGCGGGCGGGTCCACTCCGGTCAGGCAGGGGTGCCCGGCGACCGGGCAGACGGCCGCCCGGGTGTCCCGGCAGGCGGCCCCGGCGTCGCCGAGCCGGGCGACCGGCACCCGGTACGGCCCCCACTGTCCGAACGGGACGGTCGGCGCGAAGAGGCTCACCACCGGAGTGCCGACGGCGGCGGCGAGATGGGCGGGACCGGTGTTGCCGACCACCAGGCACCGGGCCCCGGCGACGATCCGGGCCAGCCCGGCCAGGTCGGTCGTCCCGCCCAGGTCGATGCCGCCGGCGGCGGCCACCCGGGCGGTCAGCTCCCGCTCGTCGGGACCGCCGGTGACCAGGACCCGGTGCCCGTCGGCGGCGAGCGCCGCGACGATCTCCGCGCAGCGGTGCGCGGGACAGGCCCGGGCCGGCACCGAGGAGCCGGGGTGCACCACCACGTACCCGCCCTCGGGCACCGCCGTGGCCGCGGGCGGACGGCTGTCGCCGGACCGCCCGAGGTCGGCGCGCAGCCGCAGGCCCGGCTCGTCGCCGGCGGCCAGCGCGAAGCCGGCCGCGGCGGCGAGGGAGAGCGCGCGTTCCGGCTCCGGCACCCCGTTCGGCACGCGGTGCCGGACGTCCAGCAGCGAGCCGGGGTAGTCGTCGCTGATCGCGCTGATCCGGGGCACGCCGGCCATCCGCAGCAGCAGGGCCAGGGGTAGTGGGGACTGGTGGAAGGAGGTGAAGATGACGGCTTCGTCGGCGGCGACGGCGGTGAGCCGGTCGATGAGGGCGTGCACGTCGGTGGGGTCGACGGGTGGGGCGGGGGCGTCGATCCACGGCAGCGGCCACTCGATGATCTCGTCGACGCCGGGGAGCAGGTCGGCGGCGGCCCGGCCGCGTGGCCCACAGAGCAGTACGACCCGCCGGGCGCCGGCCGCGACGGCCCGGATGCCGGGGCCGGTGACCAGCACGTCCCCGGCGGAGTCGCTGCGTACCACGAGGACCGTGCCGGCCCGGCCGGCGCGCGGCGCGACCGGCCGCACCGCCCGCATCCGGCGCAGGATCTCGTCCACCGCGGCCGGCAGGTCCCGGGCGGCGGTCGGCGCCGCGGCGACCTCCTCGGGCCGGGTCACCGGGGTGGGCACCAGCACGCCGGTGGCCCCGGCGGCGAGCGCGGCCGTCATGTCCCGCCCGATGTCGCCGACCAGCACGCAGCGCCGGGGCGCGGTGCCGAGCGCCCGGGCGGCCTCGTGCACCAGGCCCGGCGCCGGCTTGCGGCAGGAGCAGCCGTCGGTGTCGTCGTGCGGGCAGATCGCCCAGTGGTCGAAGGGCCCGAGCAGCTCCTCGATCCGGGCGTGCACGGCCCGCATCTGCGCCTCGGTGAAGTAGCCCCGGGCCAGCCCGGACTGGTTGGTCACCACGGCCAGCCGCAGCCCGGCCGCACGGAGCCGGTCCAACGCCTCCCGCGCGCCGGGCACCGGCCGGACCTTCTCCGGGTCACCGTTGTAGGGCACGTCCTCGACCAGCGTGCCGTCCCGATCCAGCAGCACCGCGTCGTACAGGCCGGGAGTCGGTTCGGGGCGGGCGCCCCCGGCGGCGGAGGGCGCCATCACCGTCCCGCCCCCGGCCGGTCCGCGCCGACCAGCGCCCCGGCGGGCACCGTCCGGGCCCGCCACCAGCCGCGTACCCAGTGGCCGACCGCCAGCGGCGGGATGAGCGCGCTGGTCACCAGCATGGTGGTGACCTCGTCGGCGGTGCGCGGGCCGGGCGCGATGCGGTCCCGGGCGAACTCGGCGGTGCCGGCCGCCCAGCCCAGCGCCGCCAGGCCGGACAGCACGCCGAAGACCCGTCGCCGGTCGCCGGCCGGGCCGCGCAGCGCCAGCGCGGCCAGCGCCATCGCACCCGTGGCGGTGACGGCGACGTGCCGGGGGCGGCGGCCGGGCGGCAGCCCGAGGTCGGTACGCCAGGAGCGGCCGTACAGCCGGCGCAGCAGCGCGTCGTCGGCGTTGCCGCGCTGGGTGCGCAGGCTGACCCAGCGGCTCTCCGGGCGTACCGGATGGGTCACCCGCCGCCGGCCGCGGAGCAGGACCCAACCGGCCCTTCGGACCCGGTGGGCCAGCTCGGCGTCCTCCCGGTAGGCGCGCGGGAAGAGTTCGTCGAACCCGCCGACGGCGGCCAGGACCGACCGCCGGTACGCCATGTCGGCGGTGATCCACCTTCCCTCGGCCAGCCCGGCGGTGCCGCGTTCCCAGTCGGTGGGGCGGCGGCCGGCGGGCAGCGGCACCTCGACCACGCCCTGCACGCCGCCGACCCGGCCGGTGGTCGCCAGGTCGGCGCGGAGCCGCCGGGCCCAGTCGGGTGCCGGCACCACGTCGTCGTCGAGGAAGACCACCCACTCGCCGTGCGCGGCCCGCCAGCCGAGGTTGCGGGCCGCCGCCGGGCCCGCGCCGCGCCCGGTCAGCACCTTCGTGTACGCGGCCAGCACCCCCGGCACCGCCAGCTCCCCGGTGTCGTCGCGCCGGTCGTCGACCAGCAGCACCTCCACCTCGGGCAGCTCGCCGAGCTGGTCGGCGAGCGCGTCCAGCAGCACCGCCAGGCTGGACCGGCCGAGCGTCGGCACGACCAGGCTGATCACCGGCCACCGCCCAACGCGCGGCGGTGCACCGCGAACGGACCGAGCGCCAGCAGGTCCACCGGGGCCGAGCCGAACAGCTCCATCGCCTCCCGGGGCGTGTCCACCATGGGCCGTCCGGCGGTGTTCAGCGAGGTGTTCACCACCACCGGCAGCCCGGTACGCCGCTCGAACTCGGCCAGCAGCTCGGCCAGCACCGGCTCGGTCTCCGGGTGCACGGTCTGCACCCGGGCGGTGCCGTCGACGTGGGTGACGGCCGGGACGCGGTCCCGCCACGCCGGCTTCACCCGGTGCACGAAGAGCATGTACGGGCTGGGGTAGACGCCCTCGAAGATCTCCGCGAAGCGTTCCGCGCGGACCATCGGGGCGATCGGCCGGAACTGCTCGCGGCCCTTGACGTCGTTCATCCGCCGGGTGGTGTCCGGGTCGCCCGGGTGGGCCAGGAGCGACCGGTGACCCAGCGCCCGCGGGCCGTACTCGCTGCGCCCCTGGTACCACGCGACGATGCCGTTGTCGGCGAGCACCCGGGCCGCCTCGGCGGCGATCGACGCCGGCCGGGTGTACGGCAGCGCCGCCCGGCGCAGCTCCGCCTCCAACTCCTCGTCGGACCAGGCCCGACCGAGGTCCACCCCGGTCATCGGCGCGGACCCGTCGCCCAGCTCGCCGGCCACGTGCAGGGCGGCGCCCAGCGCGGTACCCGCGTCGCCGGCCGCCGGCTGCACCCAGACGTCCCGGTAGGGCCCTTCGGCCGCGATCCGGGCGTTGGCCACGCAGTTCAACGCCACCCCGCCGGCCATGGCGAGGGTGGTGGCGCCGCCGGAGGCGTCGTACAGCCAGCGGGCCAGGTCGAGGATGACCTCCTCCAGCCGGGTCTGCACGCTGGCGGCCAGGTCGGCGTGGTCGTCGGTCATCTCGCCGTCGGCGGTGCGCGCCTTGGCCATGCTGGCCCAGTCGATCCGCTCGACCTGGAAGCCGCCGTCGTCGGTGACCCGGACCAGCTCGCGGAGCATGCCGAGGTGCCGCGGCCTGCCGTAGGAGGCCAGCGCCATCACCTTGTACTCGTCGCTGGAGTGCAGGAAGCCGAGGTGCCGGGTCAGGTCCTCGTAGAGCAGGCCGAGGGAGTGCGGCAGCTGCTGGGACCGTAGCATCGACAACCGCCCGTCCCGGTATACGCCGGCCAGGTGGCTGGCCACCTCGCCGCGCCCGTCCAGCACCAGCACCGCGGTGTCGTCGCCGGCCGGCGGCGCGGCCAACCCGGCGGAGGCGGCGTGCGCCACGTGGTGCGGCACGAAGCGCACCTTGTCCGGGTCGAGGCCGGGCAGCGCGGCGGCGAGGAACTGCGGGGCCCGCCGGGCATAGTCGACGCGCAGCCAGTCCCACGGATCGCTGAGTCCCAGCTCAGCCGTGTCCCGGCACAGGCCGGGGTCGAAGGAGTAGGCGACGGCGTCGAGACTGTCGACGTCGATGCCCGCGCTGGCCAGGCACCAGGCGGCGGACAACTCGGGCAGCTCCCAGGCGGAGAAGGGCACCGGGCGCTTGCCGTGCTTACGGCGGCTGAACCGCTCCTCTTCGGCGGCGGCCACCACCCGACCGTCGACCACCAGGGCGGCGGCCGGATCGTGGAAGATCGCGTTGATGCCAAGGACGTGCATGAGCAGTCCCTACCCTCGCGTCCGCTTCCTAACCTGTAGATCATCGACTTCCGCGAGAAGGCAAACGTCTCGTGTGGAGATTCGAATGAGGGACCAAAGTCCCTGGTTGTCGGGGCGGAAGCTGACCAAGCTAGGCAAAGAGGCAACATAAACTCCTGTTTATGGTCGCCGGCCCGCGAAGACCTGGAGGTGTTCCGTGTCCCCGTCGTCGCTCTCCGTGCTCGCCGACGAGCAACTCGCCCTGGCCCGCGCCACCGACAGCGGGCGCAGCGCGCGGACCGTCTACGGCGGTCCCGCCACGGCGCTGCGACAGACGCTGATCGCTCTCGTCGCCGGGCGCGCGTTGCAGGAGCACGCCAGCCCGGGCGAGGCGACGCTGCAGGTGCTGCGTGGCCGGGTCCGGCTGGTCGCCCAGGACGAGTCGTGGCCCGGAGCGGCGGGGGACCTGCTGGTGATCCCGGACGCCCGGCACGCGCTGCACGCCGACGAGGACGCGGTGGCGCTGCTCACGGTCGTCCGCCGATGACCGCCCCCACCCCGGCCCGCCCGGCCGCCCCCGCCCGCCAGCCCGCCCCGGTTGCGGCATCGCGGGCCGGCCGCCCCGCCCGCCCTGCCCGGGCCGCGCGCCCCGCACGCGGGCGGCGCCACCGCTGGCTGCCGCCACAGCACGGCGCCTGGGCCATGCTGCTGCTCCCGTACGCGGCGGCGGTCGGCGTGACCGGCCCGCGCTGGCCGCACCTGCCGCTGCTCGGCGCCTGGCTGACCGGTTACCTCTTCTCCTACTACGCCCTGCTGGCCGTGAAGACGGCGCGCCCCGCCCGCGTCCGCCCCCAGCTGCTCCTCTACGGCGCGGTCACCGCGCTGCTGGGCCTGCCGGTGCTGCTCGCCCGGCCGACGGTGCTCGGTTACGCCCCGCTCTTCGCCGCGCTGGTCGCCGTGAACGCCGCGTACGCCCGGCGCCGCCGCGAACGGGTGTTGCTCAACAACCTCGCCTCGGTGGCGCAGAGCGTGCTGGTGGTCTTCGTGGTGGCGACGGTCGCCGGGGTTTCCGTGGCCGCGGTCGCCGGGGTGGCGGCGGCGGTCGGCGCGTACCTGGTCGGCACGGTGCTCTACGTGAAGACGATGATCCGGGAGCGGGAGAGCGTCGAATACCGGTGGGCCTCAGGGGCGTACCACCTGGCGGCGCTGGTGGTGGCGGTGGCCGCCGGCTGGGGGCCGGCGGTGGCGGCGGTCTTCGCGGCGCTGTTCCTCCGCGCGGCGTTGCTGCCCGGCCGGCGGCTGGCCCCGGTCCAGGTCGGGATGATCGAGCTGGTCGGCGCGGTGCTGGTGCTGGCCGCCGTGATCGCCCGCTGGGCCTGATCTGATCGCCTGCCGCCGCTGACCGGCCCCGCCTTCCGGCAGCCCGCCTTTCGACAGGGTCGGCCGTCCCCTGCGCTGCGGGCCAACTGGATCGGGGCGGCCCCGCGCGGTGGTCGGCGCGGGCCGGGCTGCGCCGCGATGGTCGACGCGGGGCGCAGTGGCCGGCGTGCGACATCAAGTGTCCAGCGTCAGGCGAGCGGACGGCATCGCGGTAACTGAGGGTGATCCGGACCTCAAGACGAGCCTTATCACCGCAAGTGATGGTCGTCGCGCTCGCGCCCGGGTGGCATTTGTGCAGGGCAACGCGCTGACCAGTACAAACGAACGAGGCTCTGTCAGCCGCTGCCACCCCTCACGGAGCCTTTGCTCTGCAGCCACATACGCATCAGCAACGCTCTGTCAACTGATGCGGATATGGCTGCAGAGCAAAGGCAGTTCGGGGGGAGGGCGGTGGGGGCGCGAATCACTACGCTGTGTCAGCGCGATCGATGGGGCGGGCCACGTTCCCTGGAACAGGCGGGGCGGGAGCAGCGGGTGGTGGGTGGCCGGACGATGGTGGCAGAAGCGGCCGATGGATGGATGGGGCGACAGCGGTGGTCGGGCCGACGTGCCGGCGGCGCCCGGTCCAGCGACGGGCGCGACGGGCGCGGCGGGAGGGCGGGAGGGCGGGATCGCGGTAGGTAGGTGGGGCGAGGACTGCGGCCGGGGTAACGGGCGGGCGTGGCGGGGCTCCGCGTGATCGGCGAGAGGTGACGGGGGTCGGGATTCTCGAGGAAGGTGACCGGGCCGGTGCCGGGGTCTGCGTCCGGCGCCGGCCCGGTTGCCGGGGTGGTGGCGCGCTCAGCGCAGCATGCCCGGGCCGAACACCTCGTAGGCGATCCGCTCGGCCGGCACGCCGCGGCGCAGCAGCCCGCTGCGGACCAGGGACATGAACGGCACCGGGCCGCACAGGTGCACGTACGCCTCCGGGGTGAGTGGGATCAGCGCCGGGTCCACCAGGCCGTCGGCGACCTCCGCCTTCAGGCCGGCCACCTCGGCGTCGGCGGCGTCCTCGTACCAGAGGCGGACCGACAGGTTGGGCAGCCGCTCCTGGAGCCCGACCAGTTCGCGTCGCCGGGCGTGTGCGGCGCCGGCCCGGTCGGCGTGCACCAGCGCCACCGGGCGTTGGGGCTCGGCGTCGGCCAGGTGCGCCAGCGCCGCCATGGCCGGGGTGAGGCCGATGCCGGCGCTGATCAGCAACAGCGGTTCGCCGTCGCCGATGGCGCTGACCTCGCCGAACGGCGGGCTGAGCCGCAGGGTGTCCCCGGCGGCCACCCGCTCGTGCAGGAAGGTGGAGACCATGCCGTCGGGCTCGCCGGCCAGGCCGCGTACCCGCTTGACGGTGATCTGCCAGTGGTCGGCGCCGGGGCGGCCGGAGAGGCTGTACTGCCGGATCTGCTGGCCCCGGCCGCCGTCCAGGTCGACCGCGACCGAGACGTACTGGCCCGGGGTGAAGCCGGGCAACGGGCCGCCGTCGGCCGGAACGAGGGTGAACGACGCCACGTCGGTCGTCTCCCCGATCTTTTCCCGTACCCGCCACTCCCGCCACACCGTGCCGTCCTCCGGCACCCCGGCGCCGGCGTACAGGCGCGCCTCCCGCGCGATCAGCTCGCACGCCAGCAGCCAGTAGACCTCGTCCCAGGCGGCCGCCACGGCGGGCGTGACGGCGTCGCCGAGCACCTCGCCGACCGCGGCGAGCAGGTGCCGGCCCACGATCGGGTACTGGGCGGCGGTGATGCCGAGCGAGGCGTGCTTGTGCGCGATCCGGTCCAGGATCGGCCCCCAGGACACGGTGCTGCCGCCGGTCAGGTGCTCGGCGTACGCGACCACGGCCGCGGCGAGCGCCGCCTTCTGCTGCCCGGTCGCCTGGTTGCCTCGGTTGAAGATGTTCAGCAGGTCGGGATGCGCGTCGAACATCCGCTGGTAGAAACGGCCGGTGATCGCCTCGCCGTGCGCCTGCACGGCGGGCAGCGTCGCCACCACCACTGCTGCTGAGGATTGCGAGAGCACGACCACTCCTTCGGGCGTCGATCAGTTCGATCACCACGAAACTGGAATCTCAGACTCCTCTTTAGGGTCGAAAGTCCCGGGGCGCGGGTCGCGAGAATCACAGCCCGGATCGGGCCGGCCGGCCCGTTTCGCGTGTTGGCGCCGCTCGTTAGGGTCGATGGTGTGAAGCTCAACCGCTCGACGGACATGGCATTGCGGATCGCCATGTTCACCGCGGCGTCCCCGAGCCGGGCCACCGTGGACGAGCTTGCCGCGCAGCTCTCCCTGCCGCGCAGCCACGTGGCCAAGGTGGTCCAGCGGTTGCAGCGGCTCGGGGTACTGGTCACCATCCGCGGCCGCTCCGGCGGAGTGGCCTTCGCCGAGCACGCCGCCGAACTGACCGTCGGGCACGTGGTCCGGGCCTTCGAGGGCGACGGCGAGGTGGTCTCCTGCGAGGAGCCGGCCTGCCCGCTGGTCGGCGGCTGCCGGCTCCGTGGTCAGCTACGCCGGGCCCAGGCCGCGTTCCTGGCCGTGCTCGACGAGGTACGCCTCGGCGACCTGGTCGCCGGGCCGGCCGGACCGCTGCTGCTCACCCTCGGCGTGGCGCGGTCCTGATGGGCGTCTCGCACCCGCTCTTCACCCGCGCCAGCGTGGCGATGGACCAGGCCGGCGTGGCGGAGCACCGCCGTCGCCTGGTCACCGGGCTGCGCGGGCGGGTGGTCGAGGTCGGCGCCGGACACGGTGGCCGCCATCCAGGCGGCCGGCTTCACCGTCGCGGAGCTGGCCCGGTTGCGCTTCCCGCCCACCGGGATCGGCGGGCCGGCCGCGCCGCACGTCCTCGGCACCGCCGTGCGGCCCTGACCCCGTGCGGCCCCGATGCCTGCGACCCCGATCTCGTGCGGCCCTGATCCCGCGCAACGGACTGCCGGCGATGGTGCCGTGCGCCGGACCGGTCCGCCGCCAGGATTCGCCGCGAGCCCTCGTGGGGTCCGCCCCGGGCGGACCCCACGAGGGGGCGGCGGTCAGCTCACCGTGATGGTGCCGTTCGAGGATCGGACACAGGAGACCGTCCGCGCCGCGGTGGTGGCCGCACCGCTGAGGCAGGTGCCGAGCACCCGGTGGCCGGCCGCGCTCGGGTGCCAGGACTCCTGGCAGGTCTGGAAGTACGTGCCGCAGGCGTTGGCGATCCGCTGGATGTCGAGCTTGTCGTAGCCGGAGAGGCTGGTGACGAAGGTGCCGGTCGGGCCGTCCATCAGCCGGATCGGGGTGGCCAGCGCGTTGCCGGGACTGCCCGACGACTCGCAGAGCCGGGCCCCGTCGAACGCGCGCTGCACGTTCAGGTAGACCAGGTCCGCCTGCGGAAACTCGCCGGCCAGGTTGGTCCGTACCGAGCTGACCATGGTGCCGAGACCCTGCGAGAAGCGCTGCCCGGGGGCCAGGCTGGCCCGGTGGATCGGGCAGCCGGCCGCGTACCGCTCGGCGCCCAGGGCCCGGAACTTGTCCCGGGTGTCGTCCCGGCTGTCCTCCTCCCAGTAGACCGAGGCCAGGTCGGTGGGGAGCGGGTTGGTGTAGTCCTGGAACACCACCCGGTGCTGGCCGTCGGCGTCGATCTGGTCGAGGGTGGTGAGGATCTGCCGTACCGCCGCGGTGGTCTCCGCGGTCGCGGCGCTGAACTGCGCCGCGGTGGCCAGGTCGGCGTCGCTGCACGGCTCCTGCTCGACCGGGCCGCCCAGGTACGCCCAGAACTCCCACCAGCCGGTCCAGGCGTCGGCGATGAACCGGTTGGCGCACTTCTCCGCCACGCTGCCGAAGGTGAAGGAGCTGTTGTTCGAGCCGAGGCCGATCAGCACCAGGTCGATGTCGTGCGTCCGCCCCACCGCCCGGAGCTGGTCGAGCTGGGCCGCGACCTGCCGGCCCTTGGCCCGGGTGGACGACGCGCTGGCGATGTCGTACGGCTGCCCGCCGGAGCAGGCCAGGTTGAACCGGGCGGTGATGCCGGGCAGGGTGGCCTGGAACAGCGAGGCGTTCGGCGAGCGGTGGCAGAAGTAGGCGTTGCTGTTCGACGCCGACCAGCCGGGGAAGGCCTGGCTCACCCCGTTGACGTCGACCACCGGCGCGTACGCCCCGGCACCCTCACCGCTGATGAAGCTGTCGCCCAGCGCCACCGCGGCGGTGGGCAGGGCGGCCGCGGCCGGGCCGGCGGGCGCCACGGTGGCCGGCAGGGCCACCGAGGCGACGGCCAGCGTCGCGGCGAGCACGGTACGACGGAGCATGGACATCCGCGACCCCTCATCTATCCATAGAAATATGAAAGATTCTCCGAGGAGGCGATCAGATCACGGGTGTGTGACATGCGTCAATGGCCGGACATCCGGTGCGGATGTCCGGCCCGTTGGCTCCCGGATGGGTCAGCCGGCGCGGCGGAACTCGGCGCGCCAGCGGAGACCGCCGTCCGGCACGACGATCTCCTCCACCCGGGCCGGAGTGAGCGCGCCGGCGGCGGCGAAGGCGTCGACCTCCGCCCGGGTCAGCGGCCACGGCGGCCCGTCCACCGGCTCGCCGTCGCGCCGGCCGGCCGCGATCACCAGCAACATCCCGCCCGGGGCGACCAGCCGGCCGACCGCCGGGATCGCCCGCGCCCGCAGCGCCGCCGGCAGCGCCTGCACGTTCATGCTCTCCAGCACCAGGTCGAAGCCGTCCAGCCAGTCGGCCGGCGGGTCGAGCAGGTCCGCCGTCTCGTACCGGACCGGGGAACCGGGGTGGCGGCGGCGCGCGCCCCGTACCGCCGTGGGTGAGATGTCGAAGGCGACCGTGGCGAAGCCCAGCGTGGCCAGGTGCTCGGCGTCCCGGCCGAAGCCGCAGCCGACCACCAGCGCCGTGCGGCCGGACCCGTCCGGCCGGGCCCGTGCGGTCCACTCGGCGAGCAGGGAATGCGGGGCGTCCCGGTCCCAGGGCACCTCGGCCTCGCCCCGTTCGGCCTCGACGTAGAGCCGCTCGAACCGGCCGATCGGGTCGTCCCCGGCGGGCGGCCGGGAAGACAACCGGCCGGTCGCATCGTTGTCCTGCACGGACGCCTCCTCACTCCGGCCCACCCGTACGGGGGCAGCGGGCCCGGACCCCGCCGGAGCGTAACCGGACAACGCACCGCACGGGTGCCACGGCTCTGTCAGAGCGCCGGGCTAGGCTCGCCTCGGCGCGCCGCGCCTGGCGATCGACGTGGGGGATCGCACGGTGACCGGCACCACACCGCCGAGACCTGGGAGTACGACCAGTTGACCGCACAGCCTGAGACCCTCTACGGGGCCGACGACCTGACGCACCTGGAGGGCCTGGACGCCGTCCGGAAGCGCCCCGGCATGTACATCGGCTCGACCGACAGCCGTGGCGTGGGCCACCTCGTCAACGAGATCCTCGACAACTCCACCGACGAGGGTGTCGCGGGTCACGCCAAGAAGGTCGACGTGATCCTGCACCCCGACGGCTCGGTGCAGGTCGACGACGACGGTCGCGGCATCCCCACCGATGTGCACGCCAAGTCCGGCATCTCCGGCGTCGAGCTGGTGCTCACCCGGTTGCACGCGGGCGGCAAGTTCGGCGGTTCCGGCTACAAGACCTCCGGCGGCCTGCACGGGGTGGGCGCCTCGGCGGTCAACGCCCTGTCCCGGCGCTTCGACGTGACCGTCCGCCGCGACGGCAAGGTCCACGCGATGTCCTTCCGGCACGGCGTACCGGGAATCTTCGACGGCGCCGGCCCGGACGCCCGCTTCACCCCCGGCCCCGGCCTGCAGATCGTCGGCGCCATGAAGCGCGGCCAGCGCACCGGCACCTCGATCCGCTGGTGGCACGACCCGCGCTACTTCGAGACCGGCGCGGGGCTGGACACCGAGGCGGTCCGGCTCAAGCTGCGCAACACCGCCTTCCTGGTCCCCGGCGTGGCCTACCGGCTGCGCGACGAGACCGGCGAGCAGGCCGTGGAGGAGAGCTTCCACTTCCCCAACGGTCTCACCGACATGGTGGAATACCTGGCCCCCGCCGGCGACCGGCCGGTCTCCGGCACGCTGCTGGTCCGCGGCGAGGGCACCTACCGGGAGAACGCCGCCGACGCCAACGGCGTCATGCAGTCCAACGTGCAGCGCCGGGCCGAGGTGGAGATCGCCTTCCGCTGGGGCACCGGCTACGACCGCACCGTCGAGTGCTTCACCAACACCATCCGCAACGCCCACGGCGGCACCCACCGCAAGGGCTTCGAGCGGGCCCTGGTGCGTACCCTCGCCGAGGCCGCCCGCAACACCCGCGGCCTGCTCAAGCCGAAGGAGGACGCGCCCACCCTGGACGACGTCCTGGAGGGCATGACCGCGGTGGTGCACGTGCGGATCCCGGAGCCGCAGTTCACCTCGCAGACCAAGGACGAGCTCTCCACCGCCGGCATCACCAAGGTGCTGCAGGGCCTGGTCGAGGCGCACCTGAAGGCCTGGCTGGAGGACCGCAGGACCAAGGCCGAGGCGCGCACGGTGCTGCAGAAGATCGTCGACGCGGCCCGGGTCCGGCTCACCCAGAAGCAGCAGAAGGACGCCGCCCGGCGCAAGACCGCCCTGGAGGGCGCGTCGATGCCGGCGAAGCTGGTCGACTGCCGCGCCACCGGCGTGGAGCGCAGCGAGCTGTTCATCGTGGAGGGCGACAGCGCCCTCGGGTGCTTTACCGGCGACACGATGGTGGCGCTCGCCTCGGGCGAAGCCCGGTCCTTCGCCGACCTCGCCGCGGACTGGGCGCAGGGCGTGACGCACTTCGGCTACACGACCAACAAGGCCGGCCGCGTCGTGATCGCCCCGCTGGAGGAGCCGCGCCTCACCAAGCGGAACGCCGCGCTGGTCCGGGTCACCCTCGACAACGGCGAGTCCGTGAGATGCACGCCGGACCACCTCTTCCGACTGCGGAGCGGCTCCTATCGGCGGGCCGACGCCTTGCGTCCCGGTGATTCACTGATGCCGCTGTACCGCAGCCTCTCCAGCAAGGCCGAGGGGCACAAGCTGCACGGTTACGAACGGGTCTGGATGAACGACCGCGCGGAGTGGGTCTACACCCACTACCTCGCGGACGGCTGGAACCTCCGCCACGGCAGAGACAGCGCCGCCAACGGCAACGTCCGGCATCACATCGACATCAACAAGCGCAACAACGACCCACGCAACCTTCGGCGGATGACCCCCGCCGATCACTTCGCCCTGCACGCCGCGATGATGGGTGACCACGTTCACGCGGCCTGGCGGGAGTGGTTCGAAAACGGTGGACGAGAGTTCCGCTCGGCGATGTTGACCGCGCAGTGGCGGGATCCAGCTTTCCGCGAGGCGTGCCTGGCTCGGCTGTTCGCGCTCAACGAGTCGCCCGCGTTCCGGGCGAAGATCGAGCAGAGATTCCAGGAGTGGTATCACGCGCTCAGCGATGACGAGAAGCACGCCTACGCCGAACGCATGCGCGAGCGCCAGCACAAGTACTGGTCCCATCCCGAGCACCGGGCGGCGGCTAGCGAGCGGGTCCGGCTGTTCTTCACCGATCCGGCTCGTCGAGAGCAGTGGCGGCGGCGGTCGGTGCGCCAGTGGCAGGACCCGGACCTGCGTGCTTGGCGGAGCCGGAAGACCATTGAACAGTTCGTCGATCCGGCCGAACGGGAGCGGCAGCGCAACGCCGTCGTGGCCTGGCACGAGGACAACCCCGCGTTCGGGCGGGCCCACTCGCGCCGGATGGCCCGCCGGATGACCGACCCGGCCACCGGCCACCTCGCCAAAGTGCAGGCCGGGCGTGCCCGCTACGTGGCCAGTGTCCCGCGTGCCGAGCGGGTCGCCCAGCAGAACGAGGGTCGGCGTGTGGCAGCCTTGCGACGGCTCGCGCCGCTGGTATCCATGGCCGACGCCGAGATGGCCGCCGCATACGAGGCCGAGCGGTTGCGGACTGCGCGCACCGGCCTGCGGTTCGATCGCCTCCTGGCGCTGCACGGCGGTGACTACGCCCGCATGCGGGAGGCGGCCGCGCTCGTCAACCACACCGTGGCTTCCGTGGAGCAGCTGAGCGAGACGGCCGACGTCTACGACCTGACCGTCGAGGGGTACCACAACTTCGCCCTGGAATCCGGTGTGTTCGTGCACAACAGCGCGCGGGTGGCGCGGACGTCGGAATACCAGGCGCTGCTGCCGATCCGCGGCAAGATCCTCAACGTGCAGAAGGCGAACCTCCAGCAGGTGCTGGACAACGCCGAGTGCGCGGCGATCGTGCAGGTGCTCGGCGCCGGCTCCGGACGCACCTTCGACCTGTCCGCCCTGCGTTACGGCCGGGTGCTCATCATGGCCGACGCGGACGTCGACGGCGCGCACATCCGTACCCTGCTGATCACGCTCTTCGCCCGCTACATGCGGCCGCTGATCGAGGCCGGCCGGCTCTATGCGGCGATGCCGCCCCTGCACAAGATCACCACGAAGGGGCGCAACCCGCAGACCGTCTACACCTACACCCAGGCCGAGATGGAGGCGACGGTCCGCAAGCTGGAGAAGGCCGGCAAGCAGATCGTCACCCCGATCCCGCGCTTCAAGGGTCTCGGTGAGATGGACGCCGACGAGCTCTGGGAGACCACCATGAACCCGGCCACCCGCGCGGTCCGCCGGATCACCCTCGACGACGTCGAGGCCGCCGAGCGGATCCTCGAACTGCTCATGGGGGAGAAGGTCGAGCCCCGCCGCAACTGGCTCATCGAGTCGGCCGACCGGGTCGACCGCGACGCGATCGATGCCTGATGACCGGGTCACGGAAGGAAAGCTGAACCATGGCACGCCGTAGGGACGACCGCGCCCGCGCCGACCTGTCCGCGTTCGACCAGGCCGGCGCCCGGGTCTTCGACAATCCGCTGGTCACCGAGGTCTCCGACTCCTACCTGGAGTACGCGTTCTCGGTCATCCACTCGCGGGCCCTGCCCGACGCCCGCGACGGGCTCAAGCCGGTGCACCGGCGGATCCTCTGGTCGATGCACGAGTCCGGGTTCCGCCCAGACCGTGCCCACGTCAAGTCGGCGCGTGTCGTCGGCGACGTAATGGGGCGCTACCATCCGCACGGCGACGGGGCGATCTACGACGCCTTGGTGCGGCTCGCGCAGGACTTCTCGCTGAACACGCCACTCATCGACGGGCATGGAAATTTTGGGAGCCAGGACGACGGCCCGGCTGCGGCGCGTTATACCGAGTGCCGCCTGTCGCGCCCGGCGATGCTGCTCGTGGGCGAGATGGGCGAGGACACCGTCGACGTCGAGCCCAACTACGACGGCTCGCTGACCCAGCCCACCGTGCTGCCGGCGGCCTTCCCCAACCTGCTGGTCAACGGCGCGTCCGGGATCGCGGTCGGGATGGCCACCAACATGATCCCGCACAACCTGGGCGAGGTCGTCCAGGCGGCCCGCTGGCTGATCAACCACCCGGACGCCACGCTCGACAAGCTCATGGAGTTCGTCCCCGGCCCCGACCTGCCCACCGGCGGGCTCCTGCTCGGCCTGGACGAGGTGCGCCGGGCGTACGAGACCGGGCGCGGCGTGGTGCGGATGCGTGCCCGGGTGGAGACCGGCCCGCTCGAGGGCAGCCGGGGCCGCCAGGCCATCACGGTCACCGAGCTGCCGTACGGCGTCGGCGCGGAGAAGGTCATCGCGGCCATCACCAACGAGGTCAACAAGACCAAGCGCCTGGCCGGCATCGCCGACGTCAAGGACCTCACCGACCGGGAGAACGGCACCCGGCTGGTCATCGAGTGCAAGGTCGGGGTCAACCCGCAGGCGCTGCTGGCCGACCTCTACCGGCTCACCCCGCTGGAGCAGTCCTTCGGCGTGAACAACCTGGTCCTAATGGACGGCCAGCCGCAGACCCTGGGGCTCAAGGAGCTGCTGGAGGTCTTCCTGGCCCACCGGTACGAGGTGGTGACCCGGCGCAGCTCGTACCGCCGCCGCAAGCGCGAGGAGCGGCTGCACCTGGTCGACGGCCTGCTGATCGCCCTGCTCGACATCGACAAGGTGGTCCGGCTGATCCGGGCCAGCGAGGACGCCCAGGCCGCCAAGGACGGCCTGATGCAGAAGTTCAAGCTCTCCGAGATCCAGGCCACCTACATCCTGGACACCCCGCTGCGCCGGCTCACCAAGTACGACCGGCTGGAGCTGGAGGCCGAGCAGGAGAAGCTGCGCGGCGAGATCGCCGAGCTGTCGAAGATCCTCGACGACCCCAAGGTGCTGCGGAAGCTGGTCTCCGACGAGCTGGCCGCGGTCATCAAGCAGTTCGGCGCCGAGCGCCGCACCACCCTGGTCGACGGCGACCTCAAGGAGGTCCTCGCGGCGTCCGTGCCGGCCGGGCCGCTGGAGGTCGCCGACGATCCGTGCCAGGTCATCCTCTCGGCCACCGGGCTGGTCGCCCGGACCGCGGCGGAGTCGGAGGAGGCCGCCGAGGGGCGCCGGCGCAGCGGCCGGGTGAAGCACGACGCGGTACGCGCCGTCGCGCACTCCACCGCCCGGGGGCGGGTGCTGCTGATCACCAGCGCCGGGCGCGCCTTCAAGATCGACGTACTGCCGCTGCCGGTGCTGCCCGAGCAGTCCGGCACGGTGTCGCTGCGCGGTGGCATGTCCGCCGCCGAGCTGGTGCCGCTGGCCGCCGGGGAGCGGGTGGTCGGGCTGGCCCCGCTCGGCCCGTCCGCCGAGGGCTCACCCGGCCTGGCGTTGGGCACCCGGCACGGCGTGGTGAAGGTCTGCGCGCCCGACTGGCCGGTCCGTTCCGACGAGTTCGAGGTGATCTCGCTGCGGGACGGCGACGAGGTGGTCGGGGCGAGCTGGCTCAAGGACGGGGCGGAGACCCTGGCCTTCGTCTCCTCGGAGGCGTCGCTGCTGCGCTTCGCGGCGTCCGTGGTGCGGCCACAGGGCATCAAGGGCGGCGGCATGTCCGGCATCAACCTGCCGGCCGGGGCGCGGGTGGTCTACTTCGGCGCGATCCGCACCGACGACCCGGGGCACGGCGAGCCGATGGTGGTCACCTCGACGGGCGCCACGGTCAAGGTGACGCCCTTCAAGGCGTACCCGGCGAAGGGGCGGGCGACCGGCGGGGTGCGCGCGCAGCGTTTCCTCAAGGGCGAGGTGGACCTGGCGGTGGCCTGGATCGGCGCGCGCCCGGTCGGCGCGACCGCCAACGGCGAGCCGGTCGAGCTGCCTCCGGCGGACCCCCGCCGGGACGGCTCCGGCTTCGCCGTCATGCTCGGCCCCACCGTCGTCGGCCACCAGATCCAACGCGACTGACCCGGCAGGGCCGGGCCGGCGGCTGCCCGCCGCCGGCCCGGCCCTGCACCCGGCCTTCCGTCCGCCCTGCCCGCGCCCCTGGGCCGGTCCGGATCTCCCGGCACCAACTCCATGCTCAACGCAACCAGGTGGGCGCACGGGCGCGGGGGAGGGGTCAGAGTTCGGGTTCGGGGCCCCGGCGGGACTCGGGGGTGGTGCCGCGGAGGTGGGCGATCAGGCGCATGCCGTGGTAGATGACCAGGGCGGCGCCGGTGCCCAGGGCGATGCCGCTGAAGGAGAGGTCGCCGGCGGTGACCGTGTAGTTCGCCGCGCCGACGATCACCGCCACCGCGGCGGTCATCAGGTTCACGGGGTCGTGGAAGTCGACCCGGTTCTCGATCCAGATCCGGGCGCCGAGGATGGCGATCAGGCCGTACAGGGCGGTGGTCGCGCCGCCCAGCACGCCGGCCGGCACGGTGAGGATCAGCGCGCCGAACTTCGGGCTCAGCCCGAGCAGCACCGCCGCCACGCCGGCCACCCAGTACGCGGCGGTCGAGTAGACCCGGGTCGCCGCCATCACGCCGATGTTCTCCGCGTACGTGGTGGTGCCGGAGCCGCCGCCGGAGCCGGCGAGCACGGTGGCGATGCCGTCGCCGAGGAACGCTCGGCCCATCTCCCGGTCCAGGTTGCGGCCGGTCATCGCGGCGACCGCCTTGACATGCCCGGCGTTCTCCGCGATGAGCACCAGGATCACCGGGATGACCAGCACGACGGCGCGCAGGCTGAAGGTGGGGGTGTGGAAGTCGGGCAGCCCGAGCCAGTCCTCCGACCGGAGCCGGCTCACCGCCGCGTCGTCGAGTTGGCCGAGGACGGCGGCGAGCACCCAGCCGATGACGACCCCGAGCAGGATCGACAGCCGGGCCAGGAAGCCTCGGAAGATCACCGTGGCGGTCAGGATCGCCACCAGGGTGACCACCGCGATCAGCGGCTGCGCCTTCACCCCGGTGCCGCTGCCGCCGCCGTCCCAGGCGACCGGGGCCAGGTTCAGCCCGATCAGCGCGACGATCGCGCCGGTCACCACGGGCGGCATCAGCGCGTCGATCCAGCGCGCGCCGGCCAGTTGCACCAGCACGCCGACCAGCGCGAGCGCGGCGCCGGCCACCACGATGCCGCCGAGTGCCGCGCCGATGCCGCCGCCGGTCTTGGCGGCCAGCACCGGGGCGATGAAGGCGAACGACGAGCCCAGGTAAGAGGGGAGCCGGTTGCCGGTGATGAGCAGGAACAGCAGCGTGCCCAGCCCGGAGAAGAAGAGCGTGGTGGCGGGCGGGAAGCCGGTGATCAGCGGCACGGTGAAGGTGGCGCCGAACATCGCCACGACGTGCTGCACGCCGACGCCGATGGTGCGCGGCCAGGTGAGCCGCTCGTCGGGGTGGACCACGTCGCCGGGGGCGACGGAACGGCCGTCGCCGTGCCGGGTCCAGGGGGACCAGCGGGAGGTGGGGGTCTGGGTCATGGCCGCCCTTCGCGTCCTCAGGTGACGGGGGCGTGATCGACCCTGAGAGTTGTTTCTAGCACGGCGCCGGCCGGCGGCCTGCCCCGGCTCGGGATCAGGCCACCCCGGCCGGGCGGAACTGCACGCTGACCCGGGGGCCGACCGGGCGGGCGGTCTTGGGCACGGCGTGCTCCCAGGTGCGCTGGCAGGAGCCGCCCATCACCACCAGGTCGCCGTGGCCGAGCGGGAAGCGCAGGCTGGTCCCGCCGCCGCCGCGGGGGCGCAGCAGCAGCGCCCGGGGCGAGCCGAACGACACGATCGCGACCATGGTGTCGACGTGCGCGGACCGGCCGAGGGTGTCACCGTGCCAGGCCACGCTGTCCCGGCCGTCCCGGTAGAGGCACATGCCCGCGGTGACGAACGCCTCACCCAGCTCGGGCGCGTAATGCCGGGTCAGCGCGTCCCGGGCGGCGGTGAGCAGCGGGTGGGGCAGCGGCCGGTCGGCGCCGTACCAGCAGAGCAGGCGGGGCACGTCGACCTCGCTGTCGTACATGGTGCGGCGCTCGGCCCGCCACGGCACGTCGTGCAGCAGCGTGTCGAGCACGGCGTCGGAGCCGCTCACCCAGCCGGGCAGGTGGTCGACCCAGGCGCCCCGGCTCAGCTCGTGCCGGCGCAGCCCGCCGGCGAGCGGCCCCAGAGCGGGGCCCTGCTCGGCGACATCGAGCATCGAGGGCTGGTACGCGGTGTCGGACACGCCGCCGATCGTACCCGCCAGTCGAACAGGCGTACGACGGATGGTGGGGTGGCGCCGGGCCGGGCGCCAGCCGGCCGGCGATACGCGGCCCGGTGGCCGGCCGGCGGAACCGGGTAGGGTGCCCGGCGGCGGCGTCGACCCGCGGGCGCCGTCGGGGTGGCTCCCCGGAGCCGCCCGCCGCCGAGCCGTGCGAGGAGGAGACGTGCAGGTGACCGTCCGGACGGCCGGGTACTCGGCATGACCAGTTCCCCGGCCGCCACCCGCGCCCCCCGCCTGCCGTCGCTGACCGGGCTGCGCTGGATCGCCGCGCTGCTGGTGTTCGGCTTCCACGTCGGCACCATGCAGATCATCGCCGAACCCGACCTCAAGGCCGTGGTGAACAAGGCGTTCAGCCTCGGCCTCTCCGGGGTGGAGTTCTTCTTCATCCTCAGTGGATTCGTGCTGGTCTGGTCCTACCAGGACGGGGAACGCCGCCGGGTCTTCCTGCGCCGACGGTTCGCCAAGATCTACCCGAACCACGTGGTGACCTTCGTGGCGGCGCTGGCCGTGGCGTTCTGGCTCGCCGACCCGGTCCTGCCGTGGGCCGCGGTGGCGAACCTCTTCCTGGTGCAGGCCTGGCTCCCCTTCGACGGCTACTTCTACAGCGTCAACAACGTGAGCTGGTCGCTCTCCTGCGAACTGGCCTTCTACCTCTGCCTGCCGCTGGTGCTGCCGTGGCTGCGCCGGGCCCGTACCGGGTTGCTGTGGGCGGTGGTGGTCGCGGTGCCGCTGCTCATCCTGGCCCTCTGGCCCGGCCAGCTGCTGGTGCCCGAGGAGAGCCGCTGGTGGTTCACCCAGATCTTCCCGGTGACCCGGTCGTTCGAGTTCTGGATGGGGGTGGCCGCCGCCGAGTTGCTGCGCCGGGGGCGCTGGCGCGGGCCGAACCTCACGGTGGCCAGCGGGCTCTTCGTCGCCACCTGGGTGGTCGCCGCGCTGTGGATCCGCGCCGAGTTCTGGGCGGCCCTGCTCGCGGCGGCGTACCTGCTGGTCATCGCCGCTGCCGCCGACGCCGACGTGCGCGGCCGGTGGACGCCGTGGCGGTCCCGCTCGATGATCTGGCTCGGTGAGGTCTCCTTCGCCTTCTACCTGGTGCACGTACTGGTGATGCGGACCGTGCTGCGGCTCACCGGCGACTGGGGCACCGGGCTGCCCGGGTGGCGGGGCCCGCTGGTGGTCCTGGGGTTCCTGCTGCTCACCCTGCTGCTCGCCGCGGCCCTGCACCGCTGGGTGGAGCTGCCGATGATGCGCCGTCTCGGCCCGACGCGGCGCGGCCGCCGGCCGGCCGCCGCCGCGCCGGCGCCGTCCGTGCCCGCCCCGAGGTCGGCCGCCGCCGGGCCGGCCGAGGATCCCGCCACCCCGGGCCGCCCCATCGAGTACGCCGGGCGGCGCGACCCGGGCTGAGCCGTCCGGCCCGCCTCCAGGGCCGTGGGGGCGTGGGGGCGTGGTCCCGGGTCCACCCTGGCCGGTGTGCTGATCGTGGGCGGGCGACACGCCCGCCGCCCGTGCGACCTGGCCGGATCGACGGTAGCGTGGAGCCGTGCCGGCGATCGCGCTCACCTGTCCCGTGTGGTGGGTGACGCGCTGGACCGCCCGCATGCTGGCCACCCTGGCCGTGGTCGTGGCGTGTGCGCTGGGCGCGGCCACCCTTCCCGTCGGCGCGGCCGCGACCGCCCGGGCGGCCACCGACGCCGGCGTCGTCGACGCCCCGGCCGGTCCCGCCGGCCCGGCCGAGGAATCCGACCGGATCGGCTCGCCCGCTCGGCTCGGGCAGCTCGGGGCCGACCCGGTTCTCCGGCCCGCGCCGGCCGACCTCGCCCTGATCCGCCCGGCTGCCGCCGGCGGCACGTCCGACGCTCTGGTCCCGGCCCGCCCGGCTGCCGCCAGCGGCACGTCCGCCGACGGCGCTGCCGTCGCCGACCTGCCGACCGGTGGTCCGGCGTCGGCGCCGGCCGGGCGGGCGGTGCCGCGGCCGGCCGAGCGGCAGATGGCTCCGGCCGGGCCGGCCCCGGCGACCGTCGGCCCTCGCGCCCCGCCCGCCGGCTGACCGCTGTGCGGGCCGCCGGCCCGCGCCCGCCGTACCCCTGCGAACCTCGCCCCGCACCCGCCCGACGCTGGCGGTGGCGCCCCTGCGGCGCCTGCCCCGTCGGCGGTGCGGCCCTCTCCACCACGACCCGTCCGTGAGGTGCCGACCATGGAGCAGACCGTCCTCTACCACTTCCTGACCGAGGTCCCGGAGGCCGCCGCCATCTGGACCGCCCTGCTCGTGCTCGCGCTCGGGGTGCTCGCCGCGCTGGTGGCCCGCCCCGAGCGGGACGGCCCGGACGAGCCGGTCCCCGACCCGGCCGCCGAGGCGGCGACCCGCCTCGCCGACCTGCGCCGGTACGCCGACGAGGTGGCGGTGGCGGCCGCCGGGGCGGCCCGGACGAGCCGCCGGCGGCGCGCCCGGTGGCTGGCCGCCCACGACGAGGCCGACCGGGCCTGGCGGGCGTACGACGAGGCCGAGGCGGCCGCCCGGCGGCTCGCCGGCGCCGCGGTGCTGACCGAGCCCTGCACGCCCCGCACGCCGGCCGAGTACGCGGCCCGGGAGCGCTGGCTGCACCGCGCCGCGATGGCGGCGCACTGGCGGGGTGACCTGAGCGCCCGGCAGCTCGCCGACGCGCTGGCCGGCCGCAACGGCTGGGATCCGCGCCGGCACCCGGCCGAGCAGGAGATCGTCCTGGCCCGGGTGGTCCGCGACGGCCGGCTGGCCCGCTGGCGGGCGGCCGCCGAGCGGGAGCGGCAGGGGTGGCGGGACGCCGAACTGGCCGCCGACGCGGCGCGGGTCCTGGCCGGGGAGGCGTACGCGGCCGCCGAGGCGCTGCGGCCCGCCCCGGTACGCTCCGCCGCGCGGGGGACGCCGAGTCCGGCCGTGGTGCCGGCCGCCGCCGGGCGGGCCGCCCGCTGGCGTCCGGCGCGGGTGGGCTGAATTGTTACCGGATTTTGGTGAGCCCGGTCACCGCGGCGCGGAATCGGTCATCGGGCCCAGTGGACGCGTTCGGTCGCCGTGATTGCGGGCCGGCCGGCACCGGATGTCCGGTTGTCGCCCGTCGGTTCCGGCAGGGCTACTCGTCCCATTGAGTGGCGTCAGTGCCGACCTGTTCCGCTCAGCGTCATGGTGTTCGACGTTTACGCAGGTGGGGGCGCTTGGCATGGGGCGTACCTGTCGGTAATGTCGGCGCGTCCGGTGCGGTTTTCGATCGCGAGTGGCGACGCCGTGCCGACCCGCCTAATCGTGCTCGCACGAACCGGGGACCCAAGGGCAACATCGGGGTGAATCCGCGCGCCACGGCCGCGGTAGGGCGTACTTCCCGCCCGAATCCGTCAGCTAACCCGGTAGGCGGCCACGGAAGGAGTTCCATCCTCGTGCCCATCACCCCCCGATCCTCCCCACGCCTCCACGGCGTCGCGGTGCCGCCGCTCGCCTGACCCGCGAGACAGTCCGGCCCGCCCCCCGAAGCCCGGCTCACCGGGCGCCCCCCGTCCCGCGGCATCCCGCCCCGCAACGCGCGTGAGTTCCTCCGCGCGTCGGGCCGGCGTGTGCCGCTCCGGTCCCGTGGAGGAAACAGTGAAGCACCATGTGAAGCGTCAGCTGCGCAGGCTGGCGACCGAACGCCCGTACCAGATCATCGCCGGCTCGGCCGCCGCGCTGGTGCTGGCCGGCGGCACCGCCGCCGTCGCCACCACCGAAGACGCCCCGGCCCGCCAGGAGCACCGCGCCGCGGTCGCCGAACTCGAGTCACGGCTCAATGACGTCGCCACCCGCGGCGAGGCCCGGGTCGCCATCCCGTCCCCGTCCACCTCGCCGAGCACGTCGCCGTCGCCCTCGGCCCGGGCGAAGACCGCGGCCTCGGCCGACCCGGACCTCACCACCCGCGCGGCGAAGCCGAAGCCCCCGTCGACCAAGGTCCTGAAGTACCGGTACCAGGCGCAGAACACCTACTGGAACTGCGGCCCGGCCGCGGTGCGCAACGCGCTCAGCGCGAGCGGCGTCGAGACCACCCAGGAGGCCATGGCCGGTCCGCTGGGCACCACCGAGGGCGGCACCAACTCCGCCGAGGACACCACCCGCGGCTTGAACCAGATGGTCAAGGGCAACCCGTACCGGACCCACATGTTCGGCGGCTCGGCGAGCCCCGCCGAGATGGACCAGCTCCAGGCGGACGTGGTCAAGGCCGTCACCGCCGGCCGGGGCGTGGTGGTCAACGTGGCCGGCGACGCCGTCGACACCGACGGCGGCTGGCACTCGTTCCCCGGCGGCCACTACATCGCGGTGATCGGCTACCGGAACGACGGCCGCACCGTGCGGATCGCCGACTCGGCGAACCCGGCGCTGCCCGAGTACTGGCTGAGCACCATCGACCTGGCGAACTGGGCGGCCAGCCGGGGCTACTCCGCCTGACCGCTCCCGTGCCCGACGGCGGGCCCCGGCACTTCGCCGGGGCCCGCCGCCGTTGCGCCGGCCACGCCGGGCCCGGGCGTCGGCCTCTCGCGCGTCGCGTCGGTCCGGTGGCACACTGCGCCCTATGGGCGACGCGACGGGTACCCGCCACCTGCTGTTGCTGCACGGCATGGGCGCCACCGGGGCGGTCTGGCTGCCCTGGGCGCCGCTGCTGGAGGCCCGCTGGGCGGGTCGCTGGCTCGCCCCCGACCTGGCCGGGCACGGCTGGTCCCCGCCGCTGCCGGCGTACTCGTTCGGCGCCCTCGCCCAGCGGCTGATGGAAGGGCTGGGTCCGGTCGCCGAGCGGCTCGGCCCCCGGGACCGGCTCGTCGTGCTGGGCCACTCGCTGGGCGGGGTGGTGGCGCTGGCCCTCGCCGCCCGCGCCCGCCGGCTGCCGGTGGACGCCGTGGTCGGGCTGGGCATCAAGGCGGTCTGGTCCCCGGCCGAGCTGAACAAGGCCCGCGAGCTGGCCGAGCGGCCGGTGACCTGGTTCAGCAGCCGGGACGAGGCGGCCCGCCGCTACCTGCGGGTGGCCGGCCTGACCGGGCTCTTCGCCCCGGACCATCCGGTCGTCGACGCCGGGTTGCGGCAGCAGGACGGCCGCTGGCGGCTGGCCATGGATCCGGCCGCCTTCGCGGTGGGGGAGCCCCGACTGCCGGCGCTGCTCGCGGCGACCGACGTGCCGGTCCTGCTGGCTCGCGGCGAGCAGGACCCGATGGTCTCCGACGCCCAGCTCAAGGAGTTGGGCGTGCCGGTGGCCACCCTGCCGGGGCTCGGCCACAACGCGCACGTCGAGGACCCGGCGGCGGTGCTCGCCCTGCTCGACCCGTACCGCTGAGACGGGCCGGTCAGCCCGCCGGGTGCAGCGGCACGCCGTCCGGGGCCACCGGGTCGGCGGCGCGCGGGGCGGGCGGCTGCCAGCGGTGGTCGAGCTCCCGGCGGGCCGCCTCGAGGAACGCCTCGGCGTACGACTCGGTGGGGAAGTCGCCCAGGTAGCGGCTCCGGGTCGCCCAGCGGGCCGCCGCCTTCGGGTCGGTCTCCAGCAGGTCGGTGAGCACCTCGTCCACGTTGGACATGTCCCGGCGCAGCACGTAGCCCGACCCGGCCAGCGGGAACCGCTCGACGAACCGGTCCCCGTCCGCGCCCATGTCGGTGACCGCGTACGGCTTGCCCGAGAAGAGCCAGTCGGAGATGACCCCGGAGACGTCCGAGATCAGCACGTCGGCGCGGTTCACGCACTCGGTGAGGCTCAGCTCCCGGCTCGCGGCGGCGCCCCACCGGTGCGCCCGGCCGGTCTTCGCCCGGTCGGCGGCGAGCAGTTCGGTGAGCCGGGCCAGCTGTCGCGCCGAGGCCGGGTCCTGGTTGGTGTACGGGTGGGCGCGCAGGATCACCGTGGCGCCCCGGTCCAGCAGCCGGCGGAGCATCGTCTCGGCCACCGGCAGCGAGCAGTAGTTGGCGTCGGCGTGGTGCCCGGTCCAGGTGGGCGTGTAGAGCACGGTCGGGTCGGCCGGCGCCGGGTCCCGGCGTACCTCGATGGCCTCGACCTGGGGACGGCCCACCACGACGAACTTCTCGGCGGGGATCTCCACGCCGGCCCGGGCGTACCGGTCGATCGCGGCCTGGCCGGCCACGAAGATCTTGTCGAAGATCGCCGAGACCGGGTTGGCGCTGGGCGCCTTGTCGCTGTCGCCGTGGTGCAGCTGCACGTGGGTGAGCTGGTGGAACCGGATGCAGTGGCTGTTCTTCGCGCCGTGGTTGACGTAGAAGGCCACCCGCAGGCTCGGCACCAGCGCCTCGTCCAGGGTCTTGTGGCTGGGGCAGTAGACCACCGGCGCCCGGGTGGCCGCGGCGACGGTCCGCAGGAACTCCGGCTCCCGCACCACCACCAGGAACGGCCGGCCGATCCGCTCCAGGTACGGCAGCCACATGGTGACCTGGTACTCGGAGCCGGGCGGGGCGGAGAAGTGCAGCAGGAACTCGGGCTGGTGCCGGCGCAGCGCCCGGCCCACCGGGCCACCCCCGGCCGGCGGGCGGAACCGGCGCCGGGCCAGGTCCAGCCCGACCGCGCCGCAGCCCACCGCGACCAGCAGCGCGGCCACCAGCGCCAGCCAGGCCGGCAGCGCCAGGGCGGCGGCCAGCGCCACCACGGCGAGCAGCCCGAGCAGCGCGTCGCCGAGCCGGGCGGCGATCAGCGGGGTCCACGACCGGACCGGCAGGTTGGCCGCCCGGATCTCCAGCGCGCCGGCGTCCCGCAGCGGCCCCACCAGCAGCACCAGGCCGAGCAGGGTCAGGGCGGTCAGCGCCAGCGCCGGGTCGAAGCCGCTGTCCAGGCGGCGGGCGTACCCGACCAGGATCCCGGCGGCGACCAGCGCCGACTCGGCGACGGCGTCGGCGTTCGGCCGGACCCGCCGCTCCACGGCGGCGGCGAGCAGCGCGGCCGCCGCCACCGCCAGGCCCCAACCGGTCGCGCCGGTGAGCGCCACGACTACGAAGGCCAGCACCGCCAGCCCGGTGGTCAGCACCCGGGCGAGCAGCTTCCGGACCAGGTCACCACGCATTTCGATCGTCCCGTCCGCTCGTCGGCTCAGGCCTGCGGGCCGGCCGGCAGCCGCTGCGACAGCGTCAGGTCGGCGGCGTCGGACCGGTGCGGGCCGGGCTGGGTGGGCACCGCCGCGACCTGCTCGCCGGGCGCCCGGCGTACGTCGATCACCTGGCCGGTGAGGTCGGAGATCAGCACGTCCAGCGAGGCCTGGGCGACCGCCTCGGCGGAGAGCAGGGTGTGCTCGGGCTCCTCGCCGAAGGCGCGGGTGCGCATCGGCGTCGCGGTGCGCTCCGGGTTGACGCAGTTGACCCGTACGCCGAACTCGGCCCACTCGTCGGCGAGCGCCTGGGTCAGGTTGACCAGCGCCGCCTTGGTGGCCGAGTAGAGCGCGTACCGGGCCCGTCCCCGGGTGTACGAGCTGGAGGTGTAGAGCAGCAGCTGGCCCTTGGTCTGCTGGAGGTGGGGCAGGGACTGCCGGGCGATGGTGACCGGCCCGACGAAGTTGACCTGGAGGAGCCGGTCCATGGTCTCCTCGTCCATCTCGGCGAGCGCGCCGCGCTCCAGGATGCCGGCGGTGACCACCACGTGGTCGATCCGGCCGGTCGCCTCGAAGGCGGTACGCAGCGCGGCGGAGACGTCCTCGGCCCGCTCCACGTGGGTGCCGGTGGTGGTGCGGCTGAACGGGAAGACCTGGGCGCCGTAACGGCGGGCCAGCTCGGCCAGCTCGTGGCCGATGCCGTAGCTGCCGCCGAAGACCACGACGGTCCGGCCGGCCAGCTCCTCGGTGTAGCTGCGGTGGTCGGTGACCCGGGGCGCCTGCGCGGCGGCGAGCTGGAAGAGCTTGTCCGCCAGGTGCACGTCGACCGGGTGGGTGACCTTGATGTTCTCGTCCGACCCGTCGATCACCTTGATCGGCGTGCCGGGCAGGTAGCGCAGCACCACCCCGCAGTCGTCGGTGGCGGCGAAGTCGGGATCGCCCGCGGCCCGCCGGTACGCCTCCCGGATGGTGCCGGAGCGGAACGCCTGCGGGGTCTGGCCGCGGCGCAGCGTCGCCCGGACCGGGATGTCGACGATGCAGTCGTCCTCGTCGACCTGGATGATCGTGTCGGCGGACGGGATGGCCACGTCGACCGCGGCGTAGGTCCAGAGCGCGTTCACGCACTCCCGGACGATCCGGGCGCTGACCAGGGGCCGGACCGCGTCGTGGAAGAGCACGTTGACGTCGCCCTCGCCGAGCGCGTCGAGCGCGATCCGGGTGGTGTCGTTGCGGGTCTCGCCACCCTCGATGATCTTGCTGACCTTGCGGAAGCCGGCGCCCGCGACGATCCGTTCGGCGTCGGGCACGTGCCCGGCGGCCATCAGCACGATGATCTCGTCGATCTCCGGCGCGGCCTCGAAGACGGCCAGCGTGTGCTCGATGATCGGCTTGCCGGCGATCTTCAGCAGCTGCTTCGGGATGCCCAGCCCGAGCCGGGCGCCGGTCCCGCCGGCCAGCACGACGGCCACCGTACGGGTCGGCCGCCACGGGCTCGGCCCGGCCGGTCCTGCGGCGGTCTGGTCGTGGGTCATCGCCGATCCTCACTCGTCCACGCGGTGCACGGCGCCGCGTCGTCCTGCGACGGGCCGTGCGGTCACCCCATCGTCCCGTACCGGGTGGGAGCCGACGCGTCGGCTCCCACCCGGGGACGTCACTGGCGGGCCATGTATTCCTCGTAGGCCGCGGTCACCTCGTCGGTCGGGCCGTCCATCCGGATCTGCCCGGACTCCAGCCAGATCGACCGCTCGCAGGTGTCCCGGATCGACCCGATCGAGTGGCTCACCAGGAACACCGTACCCGCGTTGGCGCGCAGCTCCCGGATCCGCTTCTCGCTGCGCCGGCGGAACCGGGAGTCGCCGGTGGCCAGCGCCTCGTCGACGAGCATGATCTCGTGGTTGCGGGCGGCGGAGATGGCGAAGCGCAGCCGCGCCGCCATGCCGGAGGAGTAGGTCCGCATCGGCAGCGAGCTGAAGTCGCCCCGCTCGTTGATGCCGGAGAACGTGATGATCTGGGGCACCTTGCTCTTCGCCCGCTCCGGGCTCATCCCCATCGCCAGGCAGCCGAGCATCGCGTTGCGCTCCCCGGACAGGTCGCCGAGCAGCGTGGCGTTGACGCCCAGCAGCGAGGGCTGGCCCTGGGTGTAGATCGCGCCCCGGTTGACCGGCATCAGGCCGGCGATGGCCCGCAGCAGGGTGGACTTGCCGGAGCCGTTGCTGCCGATCAGCCCGACCGCCTCGCCGCGGTACGCGGTGAAGCTGACCCCCTTGACCGCGTGCACCTGCCGCAGCGTCGGCCGCGCCGGCTCCCGGGAGACGAGGCGCTTGAGCGCCGCCACCGGGGAGCCCGGGGTCGAGGCGCCCGCGCCGTACACCCGGTAGATCAGGTGCACGTCGTCCACGATCACCGTGGGGATCCGGTCGTCGAGCGCGGTGGTCGCGCCCGCCCCGGCGTTCTGGTTGTCAGCCACGTCCGTACTCCTGTTCGCCGCGCCAGAAGTAGATGAATCCGCCCACCCCGACCAGAAGCGCCCAGCCGATGCCCATCAGCCACAGTTGGGGCGCCGGGTTGGTGAGGACGGTGCCCTCCAGCAACGCGTGCCGGAACAGCTCGATGTAGATCAGCAGCGGGTTGGCGTGCACGACCGCGGTCAGCGTGTCGGGCAGGTTCTGCGCGAACTTGTCCACGCTGTAGAGCACGCCCGAGCCGTACATCCAGGTCCGCATGATGAACGGCATCAGCTGCTTGAGGTCGGTGGCCTTCGCGCCGAGCCGGGCCACGATCATCGCCAGGCCGGCGTTGAACACCGTCTGGACCAGCATGGCGGGCAGCACCAGCAGCCACTCCCAGGTGATCGGCTCGCCGGTGATCAGCACGATCGCCACGAGGACCACCATCGCCGAGACGAAGTTCTGCAGCTGGGTGATGGTCACCGCGACGGGCAGGCAGGCGCGGGGGAAGTGCAGTCCCCGGATCATGTTGACGTTGCCGCTGATCGCCTGCGTGCCGCCGTTGACCACCGACTGGGTGAAGTTGAAGACGAACAGGCCGACGCAGAGGTACGCGATGAAGTTCGGCACCCCCTGCCGGGTGCTCAGGATCACGCCGAAGACGAGGTAGTAGACGGCCGCGTTGGTCAGCGGGGTCAACACCTGCCAGAGCCGGCCCAGCCGGGCCTGGCCGAACGAGGAGACCAGCTTGGCGTTGGCGTAGGCCATGGTGAAGTGCCGGTAGACCCAGAGCAGCCGGGTGTAGGCGGCCAGGCTGGGTCGGGCACCGGCGATCTTCAGGCCGTGTCGGGCGGCGAGCTGGGCCCCGGTGAGTCCTGAGTCGGCGTCGGCCACTGCCGGGTGGGCCATGGGCTGGTGGCTCCGATCTTGTGCGCTACGAGGATGTCCGACGGGCCGCGATCCCTGACGTACCAAGGATTGCCGCGCTCCGTCGCCGCGTGCACGGTAGTGCACGGAGACGTCGGGACGCAACCGTACCGTCGCTGCGGTACATTGTTCCACGTGACCACGGAAAAGAGACGTGTCCCGGCCGGGGCGGCGGTGCTGCGGGACGACATCACGACCGCCATCCGCGGCGCCGTCCTGGAGGAACTCGCCGCGGTCGGATACGGGCGGCTGTCGATCGAGGCGGTCGCCCGGCGGGCCGGCGTCAGCAAGACGGCGATCTACCGGCGCTGGCGGTCGAAGCTGGAGCTGGTCCTGGAGATCGTGTCCACCGTGGCGGTGCAGCGCCTGCCGCTGCCGGACACCGGGGCGCTCCGGAGCGACCTGGAGCTGCTCTTCATGATCATGCACCGCGCGCTGCGGCACCCGCTCGCCGCGCAGATCATCCCCGATCTGCTCGCCGAGGCGGCGCGCAACCCGCAGATCGCCCAGACGCTGGAGGAGGCGCTGCGGGTCAACCAGCGGGACCTGGGCCGCCAGCTCATCGACCGGGCGGTCCGCCGCGGTGAGCTGGGCTCCGACGTCGATCTCGACCTGGCGGTCGACCTGATCGTCGGGCCGCTGTACTGGCGGCTCGCCGTGTCGCGGACCCCGCTGGCCCTGCAGGACCTGCCCCGGCTCGCGGCGGTGGTCGCCACCGCCCTGGAGGTAGCATGCGAATCTGTCGTCGAAACGGACGTTCCGCTGTCCGCGATGACTCCCCCCATCGATGCGGTCGGGCGATGACCGCACACGTACCCCCCATTCCGGTCTCAACCAGACCGGTTAGCATCGCGTCCCGAATCAACATCCTGTCGACAGGAGGAAGCCCATGCCTGGGCTGAACGCAGAATTCATCCCCCCAGCAAAGCCGGTGATCGGCGAGGCCGAGATCGACGCGGCCGTCCGGGTGCTGCGTAGCGGCCTGGTGGTCCAGGGGCCCGAGGTCAAGGCGTTCGAGGAGGAGTTCGGCGACCTGGTCGCCGGCCGGCACTGCGTCGCCGTCAACTCCGGCACCTCGGCCCTGCAGTTGACCCTGATGGCGCTGGGCTTCGGTCCGGGCGACGAGATCATCGTCCCGTCGTTCTCCTTCGCGGCGAGCGCGAACGCGGTCCGGCTGGTCGGCGCGGAGCCGGTCTTCGTCGACATCGAGCCGGGCAGCTTCTGCGTCGACCCGGCGGCGGTGGCCGCCGCAGTGACCCCGCGCACCGTCGCGATCATGCCGGTGCACCTCTACGGTCACCCGGCCGCGATGGACAAGATCATGGAGATCGCCGAGCGGCACTCCCTCGCCGTCGTCGAGGACGCCGCCCAGGCGCACGCGGCAGCCCTGAACGGCCAGCCGGTCGGCTCCCTCGGCACCGCCGGGTGCTTCAGCTTCTACCCGACCAAGAACATGCACTCGCTCGAGGGCGGCATGGTGACCACCGCCGACGCCCAGCTGGCCCGTACCCTGCGCCTGCTGCGCAACCAGGGCATGGAGCAGCGCTACGCCAACGAGATCGTCGGCGCGAACATGCGGATGACCGACGTCGCCGCGGCGATCGGCCGGGTGCAGCTGCGCCAGCTGCCGGACTGGACCGAGCGGCGCCGGGCGAACGCCAAGTACCTCGACTCGAAGATCACCGGCATGGTGACCCCGCCGGTGGCCGACAACGCGCGGCACGTCTACCACCAGTACACGGTCCGGGTGCAGGGCGACCGGGACGCCGCCCAGCGCCGCCTCACCGAGCTGGGCATCGGCAACGCCGTCTACTACCCGACGCCGATCCACCGGCTCAAGCCGTACCTGACCGAGGACGGCCAGCCCGGCCCGTGGGACCTGCCGGAGACCGAGCGGGCGGCCGCCGAGGTGATCTCGCTGCCGGTCCACCCGGCCCTCTCCGCGACCGACCTGGACCGGATCGCCGAGGCCGCCAACCTCGCCGGGGCTGCCCGATGAGCGCGGCGCAGGGGCGGAAGCTGCGCGCCGGCCTGATCGGGCTCGGCGCGATGGGACGCAACCACGCCCGGATCCTGTCCAACCTCGACGGCGTCGAGCTGGTCGGCATCGTCGACCCCGCCGGCGACACCACCGGCACCCTGCGGGCACCGGTGGTGCCCGACCTGTCCGCGCTGCTCGCCATGGGCGTCGACTACGCCGTGGTGGCCTGCCCGACCGCGCTGCACGAGCAGATCGGCCTGGAGCTGGCGGCCAACGGGGTCTGCGCGCTGATCGAGAAGCCGCTGGCCCAGTCCGTCGAGGCGGCGCGCCGGCTCGTCGAGGCGTTCGAGGGCGCGGGCCTGGTGGCCGGCGTGGGCCACATCGAGCGGTACAACCCCGCCCTGCAGAGCCTGCGGACCCGGCTCGAGGCGGGCGAGCTGGGCGAGGTCTTCCAGGTCGTCACCCGGCGGCAGGGCCCGTTCCCGCACCGGATCGCCGACGTCGGCGTGGTGATGGACCTGGCTACCCACGACATCGACCTGACCAGCTGGGTGACCGGCAGGGAGTACACCTCGGTGTCGGCCCGGACCGTCTCGCGCAGCGGCCGGCTGCACGAGGACATGGTCGCCGCCGTCGGCCAGCTCAGCGACGGGACGATGGTCAACCACCTGGTCAACTGGCTGAGCCCGCTCAAGGAGCGGTCGACGGTGGTCACCGGCGACAAGGGCTGCTTCGTCGCCGACACGCTCACCGCCGACCTCACCTTCTACGCCAACGGGGCGATCGACACCGAGTGGGAGGCGCTGCGCGCCTTCCGGGGGGTGGCCGAGGGCGACATGGTCCGGTTCGCCATCCCGAAGCGCGAGCCGCTGCTGGTGGAGCACGAGCGGTTCCGCGACGCGGTCGAGGGCAAGGAGAGCGACATCGTGACGCTGCGCCAGGGCCTGCGCACCGTCCAGGTCGCCGCCGCGCTGCTCACCTCCGCCTCGGACGGCAGCACGGTCAACGTGACCAACCTGCCGGTCACGGACGCCGCCGCGACCGCCTGACCGGAAACCGGTACCGTTCCGGCCACCACCGCGCACCGGTGGTGGCCGGAACCGGTACCGCGGCCACCGGATCCGCCCGCCAGACCTCGTTCGAGGAGGACGCGCCGGGATGGTGACGACGAGCCCGCCGCCCACCGGGTGGCGGCCGCTGGGCGACACCCCGGTCCGGCTCGGCCTCGGGCCGGCCAACTACGCCGGGCAGGCTGCCGCCTTCGCCGCGGCCATCTGCCGGCAGCGTCCGGACGTCTCCGCCGAGGTGCTGATGCGCCGGACCGCGCACGGCTTCGCCTTCCCCGCCGACGTCCGGCTCGACCCGGACCGGCTCACCGAACTGGACGGCCAGATCGCCCAGCTGCGCCGGGTGATCGGCCGCTACACGCACCTGATCGCGGACGCGTTCCTGCCCGTCTTCGGCTCGCTCAACGGCGGGCACATCGGCGCCGACCTGCCCGCGCTGCGCCAGGCCGGCATCCGGGTCGCGCTGCTGGCGCACGGCAGCGAGGTACGCCACCCGGTGCGGCACCGGGAACGCAGCCCGTTCTCGCCCTTCCACGACCTGCCCGAGGAGCGGCTGGAAAAGCTGGCCGGCCGGGCCGAGCGCAACCACCGGGTCGCCGGGACCAGCGGGCGCCCGGTCTTCGTCACCACGCCGGACCTCCTGCTCGACCTGCCCGAGGCGACCTGGGCGCCGGTGGTGGTGGACGTGGACGCCTGGCGCAGCACCGCGCCGGTGCTGCGCCGGAAACGGCCGGTGGTGCTGCACGCCCCCTCGGCGCGCTGGCTCAAGGGCACCGACCGGATCCTGCCGGCCCTGTCCGCGCTGCACGACGCGGGCGCGATCGACCTCCGGCTGGTCGAGGAGCTGCCCTGGACCGAGGTGCGGGAGCTGATCCGCCGCGCCGACGTGGTGCTCGACCAGTTCGCGCTCGGCTGCTACGGCACGTTCGCGGTCGAGGCGATGGCCGCCGGCCGGCCGGTGCTGGCCTACCTGCACGACGAGGTGCTGGACCGGCTCGACGAGCGGCCGCCGATCGTCAACGCCAACCCGGACACCCTGCGTGCCGCCCTGGAAGAGCTCATCGCCGACCCGCGCCGCGCCGCCCGCCTCGGCGCCGAGTCGGTGGAGTACGCCCGGCAGCATCACGACGGCCGCCGGACGGCGGACGTGTTCGCCGAGTTCCTGGACAGCTGAGGCGTCGGGGCCGGCCGCCCGCCCCGGCGGCGGTCAGTCCAGCTTGAGCGAGGTCGTCGCGGTGGCCGACGGGAAACGCTTCGCCAGCCGGCTGGCCAGCGGGATGCCGAGGGTGTCGCAGGCGATGATCCGGTCCACCCGGTCGACGGCCAGCCCGCGCAGCTGCGGCGCGAACATCCACGCCATGGCCAGCGGCCGGAACAGCACCGCGTAGCGCGGGTAGAAGAGCTTGTGGTGGATGCCGCCGGAGACCCAGCGCCGCCGCTCCGAGACCGCCGCCCCCAGCCGCCCGATCCACCGGCCCGGCCAGCGTTCGGCGAGCCGGTCACCGACCCGCGACACCACTCCGGGGAGCTTGTAGACCAGCACCCGTTCGACCCGGCGGACCGGGTAGTGCACCTCGCGCCGGGGCGCCTCCCGGATCACCGGCAGCGGCTCGATCCCCGACTCCAGCCACGCCTGGGCGCCCCGGGTGAACAGGTGCACCTCGTCGCCGCGCGCCACCAGGGTCCGGACCAGCTCGACCACCCGGTCCGGCGGGTGCTGCGCCATCGACACGACCAGCACCACCGACCTGGTGGCCCCGGCTGCGGCTGCCTGCGTCGTCACGGGCCTCACCTCTGCCGATCAGGGGTAACGGCGAACCGGGTCAGCGACCGCAGCTTCGCCTCGAGCGGGACCAGCACCCGCTCGCGGGTGTACGCCTGCGCGTGGCGGCGGGCCGCCGCCCGCAGCTCGGGATCGAGGTCCCGGGCCGCCTTCCCGGCCGCCATCATGGACTGGGCGATCTGCTCCGGGTCCAGGCTGTCCGCGTTGAACCACAGTGGATAGCCCTGGAGCACCTCGGTGGCGGCGATGCCGGGGGCGTGCACCGAGACGATCGGGCGGCCGCTGGCCATGTACTCGAACACCTTGCCGGAGGTCACGTACTTCGCCCCGCCGGCCAGGAAGACCAGCACGTCGCTGTCGGCGTACGCCTGGGAGATCTCGGTCTTGGCCACCGGGCCCCGGTAGTGGACGCCGCCGCCGGGCTCGTCGGTCAGCCCGAGCCGCTCCCGCATCAGTTCCTGACTGCTGGCGAAGAAGCCGAGGTGGCCGTAGATGTTCAGCTCGGCGTCGGCGAGTTCGGGATGCCGGCGGGCGAGCTGGAACGCCGTGGTCATCTGCTCCACCGGCTGGGCGGCGGTGAGCGTGCCGACGTACGAGAAGCGCAGTGGCGCGGCCGGGCCGGCGTGGCCGTCGCCCGGCCCGTCCCCGACATCGGTGAGCAGATCGGGGTCCCAGCCGTTGGGCACCACCATCATCCGGTCCGCCACGGCCGGGTACCGCTCGGCGTGCCAGCCGCGCAGCGCCTCGTTGACGAAGCTCGCCGCCGAGGCGCGCTCGAGCACCCGGCGCTCCCAGCCCCAGACCGGGTGCCCCTCGGGAAAGCCCGGCTTGTCGGCGAAGAGGTCCAGCGTCCACGAGTCGCGGTAGTCCACCACGTACGGCAGGCCGGTGATCCGGTTGATCATCCAGGCGGCGGCGAACGAGGCGAACGGGTTGCCGGTGGCGAGGACGACGTCGAAGCGCCGCCGGGCGTGCAGCCGCAGCGCCTTGGCCACCGCGCTGCGGCCCCAGGAGAGGTAGTGCTCGGGGAAGATCCGCTGCCCGGCCTCGTAGAGCTTGCGGGAGACCAGCGGCATGGTGCGGCGCAGCCGGCTGAACCGGCGCAGGTCGTGCTCCCACTTGAAGTAGTTCAGCTCGGGCCGCTCCACCCGGATCCGCGGATCCACGGTGGCCGCCAGGCCCTCGTCGACCGAGCCGGCCACGTCGTGCAGGAACCGCATCGGGGCGGCGAAGACGGTGACGTCCCAGTCGTGCGCGGCCAGGTGGTTGGCGGTGGCCCGGGCCCGGTAGACCCCGCTGGCCCGGGACGGGGGGAAGTAGAACGAGAGATACAGAACCCGAGGCCGACGCCGGGGCTGGGTCGTCATCTGCTGCTCCTGAAGCGGCTCGGCACGGGGCACGGTCCAATCGCCGGGATCCGCCGGCGCCGCCCGCCGGGGTCCCGTGCCTGACGGCACGGACCGCACCGGCGGCGCCGCAGGGGCGCCGGGGTGCGGTCGTCGAGCACCGGGATCAGGCCTGCCGGTCCAGCGTAGCCCGCTCCGCGAGGATCTCCACCACGCGCTGCGCCGCCCGCCCGTCGCCGAACGGCTCACCCTGGGCGGTGGCCGGCGCGGGCCGGGTGGCGGTGCGGACCCACTCGTCGGCGGTGAGCCGGCGCGGGTCCGGGACGAGCCGGTTCCAGTCGCCGGAGAGGGTCTCCAGCCACTCGGTCTCCGAGCGCAGCGTGGTGCAGGGGCGGCCCAGCAGGTACGCCTCCTTCTGCAGGCCGCCGGAGTCGGTCACCACGCCGACCGAGCCGAGGACCGCGGCGATCATGCCCGCGTAGCCGACCGGGTTGCCCACGTGCAGGGCGCCCTGGGCGAGCTTCAGGCCCTGCTCCTGCGCCTTGGCGAGCAGCCGCGGGTGGGCCAGCAGCGCCACCGGGACCGGCAGCGAGGCCAGCGCCTCGACCAGCGCCGCCAGCCGGGCCGGGTCGTCGGTGTTCTCCGCCCGGTGCAGGGTGGCCAGCAGGTACGGCGCGTCCGGGTCGATGCCGTCCGGCAGCACCGGCCGGGGGTGCTCGCCGGCGAGCACGCTGTCCCGGACCTGGAGGCAGACGTCGACCATGACGTCGCCGCTGAGCACCGAGCGCTCGGCCAGCCCCTCGGTGGCCAGGTGGCGCAGCGCCTCCTCGGTGGGGGCCAGCAGCAGGTCGGCGGCGTGGTCGGTGAGGACCCGGTTGTGCTCCTCCGGCATCCGCCGGTTGAACGAGCGCAGGCCGGCCTCCAGGTGGGCCACCTTGATGTGCTGCTTCACGGCCGAGACGGCGCCGGCCAGGGTGGAGTTGGTGTCGCCGTAGACCAGCACCCAGTCCGGGGCCTCCCGGGCCAGCACCGGGTCGATGGCCTCCAGGATCCGGCCGGTCTGCATGCCGTGGCTGCCCGAGCCGATGCCCAGGTGCACGTCCGGGGCGGGGATGCCCAGCCCGGAGAAGAAGACGTCGGACAGGTTGACGTCGTAGTGCTGGCCGGTGTGCACGATCACGTGCTGGTGCTCGGTGCGGGCGAACGCCGCCGCGATGGGTGCGAGCTTCACCAGCTGCGGACGGGCACCGACGACACTGACTACCTTCACGGCTCTGTCTCCCGGAATGTTGTGAACCACGACGACGGTCCCGCCAGGGGCACCGGTCTCGACGAGAGGTTCGGGCACTCCGGCGGCCTCACCTGGCGCCGAACACGATACGTGACGCCGGCCGCGGGTACCCGGTGGGTGTGCGCCACCGGGCGCGGTTCGGCGTGGCGACGACCCGGTCGGATGTCCCGGGCGTCGCCTCGCTGACCCGTTTCGGGTGGTATCCGCCCTGGTCAGCCCGGATCGGCCCGGGCGACCCGATCGGATCGGGGCCGGGGCGCCGCGCGGGTGGGGCGATCGGGTCGGCGTTGCCGTACACTCGCCGACGTTCTCGCAGAGGCCGGTGCGGTGGGAGAGGCAGAGACAGGGATCATGGACGTGGACGGCGCCGTCGCGGCGCGAGGCACTCGGGGTCGGGTCGTCATGCTGGTCGACAACGGCGTGAACGGTGACTCCCGGGTGCAGAAGTCCGCCCGGTCCGCCGCCGAGGCGGGCTGGGACGTCATCCTGATCGGCAAGAAGGGCGACTCGGCCGTCGACACCTGGCGGCTCGGCGAGGCCGAGGTGCGCCTCGTCCCGGTCCGCACCGACCTGGTGGAGCCGCGTTTCCGCCGGGGCCGCTCGCTGCGCCGGCCGCTCGCCTACCCGGACAGCCGGCAGGCCGCCGTGCGGCTGGAGCTGATGCACGCCTGGCGGGCCGACGTCGTGGCCCGTATCGCCGAGCTGCGCGCCGGTCGCGGCGGTACCGGCGGCCAGGGCGGTCCGCTCGGCGAGCCCCGGCTGCTGTTCCCGCGCCTCGGGCTCGCGGCCGCCAGCCGTTGGGTGCGGCTGCGCGCCCGGGAGACCCGCAAGCTGCGCGAGGCCCGGGCCAACCCGCGCCTGCCGCTCAACCGGCTGGTCGTCAAGTACTGGACCACGACGCGGGGCGCGCGCGCCTGGCGCCGGCTCGACCCGTCGCTGTGGGAGTGGGAGCTGGCGTTCGGCAAGGTGATCGACGAGCTCAAGCCCGACCTGATCCACGCGCACGACTTCAAGATGGTGGGCGTCGGCGCCCGGGCGGCGGCCCGGGCCCGGGCCAAGGGCCGCGACGTGCGGTTCGTCTTCGACGCCCACGAGTACGTGCCGGGCCTGCTGCCCCGCACGCCGGGCTGGCTGCCGGCCCAGGTCGCCTACGAGCGGGAGTACATCGCCGCCGCCGACGCCGTGGTGACCGTCTCCGACGCCCTGGCCGACCTGCTGCGCCGCGACCACCGGCTGGCCGAGCAGCCCACCGTGGTGATGAACGCGCCGGTGCTGGCCGCCACCGAGGGCACCGACGACGCCCTGGTGCCCGACCTGCGGACGCTCTGCGGCCTCGGCCCGGAGACCCCGCTGCTGGCCTACTCCGGCGGCATCACCCCGGTGCGCGGCGTCGACCTGGTGGTCGAGGCCCTGCCCAGCCTGCCGGGCGTGCACCTGGCGATGCTGTCGCAGCACCCGACCGGCATCAACCGGGCCGCCGAGAAGCTGCTGGCCCGCGCCACCAAGCTCGGCGTGGCCGACCGGGTCCACCTGCTGCCGTACGTGCCGCACTGGCAGGTCTCCCGGGTGCTGTCGACCGCGGACGCCGCGGTCAGCCCGCTGCACCACCTGCCCAACCACGAGATCGCGCTGAGCAACAAGTTCTTCGAGTACTCCCACGCCCGGCTGCCGCTGGTCACCAGCGACGTGAAGACGATGGGGGACATGGTCCGCTCGACCGGCCAGGGCGAGGTGTTCCGGGCCAAGGACCTGACCGACTTCCTCCGCGCGGTCAAGCTGGTGCTGGCCGACCCCGCGAAGTACCGCGCGGCGTACGACCAGCCGGGCCTGCTGGAGCAGTGGAGCTGGGAGGCGCAGGCGGCGATCCTCGACCAGCTCTACACCCGGCTGCTGCCGGCCGCGCCCGGCCCGGGGGCCCGCGCCGACCTCGACGCCGTCGCCGGCCCGACCGCCGCCCCGGCCGACGCCGGCCCGGCCCTGCCCGTCGCCCAGTCCTGACCCGGCACGGCCGGCCGCGAGCAGCGCGCCGGCCGGGCCGGTGACCCGAGGAGGAGAGTCCGGTGGGTGTTCCCGCTGACCGGGACGTGGCCATCGTCACGCCGTGGTACCCGACCAGGCAGGTGCCGTTCGGTGGCGCCTTCGTGCAGGCGATGGTCGAGGCGACCGCGTCGGCGTGGCACCGGGCCACCGTCTACCACGTCGACGGCTGGGGCGCCCGCGTCCCGGAGCCGCAGGACCAGGCGATCATGCAGGCCCACCACGCGCTGCTCACCCGGGCCGTACGCGAGACCGGGACCGTCTCCGGCGCCCGGCTCTGGTACGTCCCCGTGCCGGTGCGGGTCGGGGTGTCCTTCGCCCAGTCCGCCCGGCGGCACGCGACCGCGCTGCGGACCGCGCTGCGCGGGGCGCCGATCGACGCGCCGGTGGTGCACGCCCACGTCGGCCTGCGGGGCGGCTGGACGGCGCTGGAGAACGCCCGCCCCGACGCCCGGGTCTTCGTGACCGAGCACGCGACCTTCCTGCCCTCGGTGCTCGCCGAGCCGGACTCCCGGGCCCTGTACGACGAGGTGATCCAGCGGGCGGCCGGGGTCTTCGCGGTCGGCGAGGAGGTGCGCAAGGTCCTCGTCGAGGCGTTCCCGCACCACGCCGACCGGATCACCTTCATGCCGAACCCGATCTCCTTCGGCGTGCCCCGCGAGCAGCCGGTCACCGCGCTGCGGCGCTGGCTCTACGTCGGCACGCTCAGCGAGCGCAAGGGCGTGGCGCTGCTGCTGGAGGCGTTCGCCCGGTGCCGGGCCGAGGACCCGTCGCTGAGCCTGACCTTCGTGGGGGAGGGGCGGCTGCGCGCCGCGCTGACCCGGCGGGTGGCCGAGCTGGGGCTCGCCGACGCGGTGAGCTTCGTCGGTTCGGTCCTGCCCGACCGGGCGTTGCAGCTGATGCGCGAGCACGACCTGCTGATCCACCCGAGCCGGCTGGAGACCTTCGGTATGACGGTGATCGAAGCGATCGCCGCCGGCACCCCGGTGCTGGTGACCCGCTGCGGCGGGCCGGAGGAGACCCTCGCCGGGATCGAGGACGCCGCCGGCGGGCTGATCGACGTGACCGACGACCCGGACACCATCGCCGACGGGTACCGGCGGCTGCGTGACCGGTTCCCCGCCCAGGTGGACCTGGCGCACGCCCGCTCGGTGCTGGTCGACCGGTACGGATACGACGCCGTCGGGCGGGCCCACGCGCGGGTGTGGTTCCCCGACGCCGACGACACCGCGCCCGCCACCCCGACCTCGTTCGCCGCCGCCACCCCGACGGAGTGACCATGCAGGTGTTGTTCCTCGCCCTCGGGGCGAACCGGTCCCGGGCGGCCCAGGAGGAGTCGGCCCAGGTGGTCGCCGACGGCGGCCGGGCCGTGGTGGTGATCGACCAGCGCCAGCCGTGGCGGCGGGTCAAGTTCCACCGGTCCGTCAAGGTGGTCGAGCTGTCCCGCCTGGAGGCGGCCCGGCTGCCGGTGCGGATCGAGCAGCTGCTGCTGTTCAAGGGGCCCCGGAAGGTGTTCCGGGCGGTGGGCCGGGGGCCGCTGCGGGAGCGGGTCGGCCGGGTCTCCACCGGCTACGAGACCCGCTTCGCCGACCGGGTGCACCGGCGGCTGGTGCAGCCGTTGTACCGCAAGGGCTGGGGCGAGGGGTCGCACGCGGTGATCCGGCGCGGCCTGCCGGCGGACGCCGCGTTCGACCTGATCGTGGTGACCGACCCGGCGTCGATGCCGTACGCGGCGGGCCTGGTCGCCGACTACGAGGCGCGCGGCGTCCCGGTGCCCCGGCTGGCCTTCGGCCTGGACTACGCGGGCCCGTTGGACGGCGACGACGACCGGCGTGGAGTGCCGGCCGATGCGCGGTGAGCGAGGCGCCCGCCGGCCGCGCGTGCTGTACCTGGCCTTCTACTTCCCGCCGTCGCGGGCCAGCGGCGTCTACCGGGCCCGGGCCACGGCCAACCATCTGATGAGCCGGGGCTGGGACGTCACGGTCTGCGCCGCCCCGGTGGACTTCCTGCGCGACGTGCTGGGCTCGGTCGACACCGACCTGGCCGCCACCGTCGCGCCGGAGATCCGGGTGGAGCGGCCGGCGTTGCAGCGGTTCGCGTGGGAGAAGGACGTGCGCCGGTACGGCCGGTTCCGGCGGAACCTGCCCCGCACCGCGCAGAAGCTCTACCAGCTCGGCCAGCGGCTCGGCTTCCCCGAGCACTACGCCTCCTGGGGCCTGGCCTCGGTGGCCCGCGCGCTGCGGCTGCACCGCCGCCAGCGGTTCGACGTGGTGCTGGCCACCGGGAACCCGTTCGCCTCGTTCGGCGCGGCCTGGCTGTTCCACCGGCTCACCGGCGTCCCGTACGTGCTGGACTACCGGGACTCGTGGACGCTGGACCTGTTCACCAACGGCCCGGCGTTCCCGGCCGGCCACCCGGCCTGGGCGTGGGAGCGGCGGGTGCTGGGCCAGGCCGCCGGGGTGGCCTTCGTCAACGACGCGCTGCGGGACTGGCACGCCCGGCGCTACCCGGCGGTGGCGGACCGGATGATGGTGGTCCCGAACGGCTGGGACCCGGACGTGGCGACCGCGACGGAGGCGGCGCCGCAGCGGACCGCCGGGCCACTGCGCTTCGCCTACCTGGGCACGGTCACCCGGGTGCAGCCAATCGAGGAGCTGGTCGGCGGCTTCGCGCTGGCCCGGGGGCACGCCGAGCTCGCCGACGCGCAGCTGCACATCCACGGGCACCTGGGGTTCAACCCCAACGGCGCGCGGGACCTGCTGGACCGGCTCGGCGCCGACCGCCCCGACACCGGGGTCCGGTACCGCGGCCCGGTCTCCAAGACCGAGGTGGCGTCGGTGTACGAGGACAGCGACGTGCTGGTGTTCCTCGCCGGCGGGTCGAAGTACGTCACCTCCGGCAAGATCTTCGAGTACATGACGACCGGCCGGCCGATCGTCTCGGTGCACGCCCCGGGTATCGCCGCCGAGGAGGTGCTCGCCGACTACCCGCTGTGGTTCCGGGCCCGGAGCCTGGAACCGGCCGACGTCGCGGACGCGATGCTGCGGGCCGGGCGGGCCGCCCACGCGCTGGACCCGGGGCAGCGGGCGGCGGCCCGGCGGCACGCCGACCGGTACGCCCGGGACCTGACGCTGGCGCCGCTGGAGGCCCGGCTGCGGTCGCTGCTGCCGGCGAGCGCGGCGGGCGACGGCGCCGGAGCCGACCCGGTCGGGGTGGAGGATCGTGACCATGCGCGGCGCTGAGCGGGACGCCCGGGTCCTGGTGCTGGCCCTCAACCGGGGGGTGTCGGACCGGATCCTCGGGTACGTGGGCCGGCTGGCCGAACGCGGGGCCGAGGTGGTGCTCGTGGTGGCCGGCCCGGCGCCCGGGCTCGACCCCGCCGGCGCCCGGCCGGTCCGGGTGGTCAGCCTGATCGAGGGCGGGCCGTGGACGCCGCTGCGCGGCCTGGAGAACGCCCTGACCCGGCCCCGGCGTACCGGCCGGCTGGCGGTCCTGCTGCGCCGCCTGCCGGTGACCGGCTACGCCCAGGTGCGTGCCGCGCTGCTGGCCGGGCGAGGGGTGCGCGCGCTGCGCCGGGCCAAGATCGGTGACGTTGATGCCGTGGTGGCCGCCGACATAGACTCGGTCACTCTCGGCTACCGGCTGGCCCGGCGCCATCCGGACGCGGTCGTCACCACCGCGCTGAACCTGGAACTCGTGCCCGACCAGGTCTCCTGACCGGAGCCGGCACCGGCATGTCCGATGATGATCCGGCCGCTCCGGCCGGCGGAAAGAGGTAGGAGCGTCATGCACTCTGCGAGCGGCGTCGCCCCAGGTGAGGCCCGGGGGCGCGTGGTCATGCTGGTCCACAACGCGGTCAAGGGCGACTCCCGGGTGCAGAAGACGGCCCGCTCGGCCGCGGCCGCCGGGTGGGACGTGATCCTGCTCGGCCGGTCGCCGGACCGTAAGCCGCACACCTGGGACGAGGGCGGGGCCGAGGTCCGGCTGATCCCGATGACCTCGCCGTTGACCAAGCGCCGGCACGAGTTCCGCCGCCGGTGGCTGCGCGGCCCGCTCGGCTACCCGCCCACCGGGGTGGCCGGGCACCGGCACCAGTGGATGAGGGCGTGGCAGGCGGACCTGCGGGTGCGCTACGGGCTGCTGCTGCTGGCCGAGCGCGCCGGCAAGCCGCCGGCGGCCGTGAAGCTGCGCAAGGCGGCCGTACGCGGCCAGCAGGCGGCGGCGAAGCTGCTCAGCGGCTGGGTGTCGCTGCGCTACCGGCAGCTCAACCGGGCCCAGGAGGCCCGCCGCCGGCTGACCGGCCCGTGGGACCGGTTCCAGACGTCCCTCTGGCTGAAGCTGATGGGTGACCGGGCGTGGCGCCGGCTGGAGCCCCGCCTCTGGGACTACGAGTTGGCCTTCGGCCCGGTCATCGACCGGCTCAAGCCGGACCTGATCCACGCGCACGACTTCCGGATGATCGGGGTGGGCGCCCGGGCGGCGATCCGCGGCCGGGTCGCGAAGCGGGACGTGAAGCTGGTCTGGGACGTGCACGAGTTCCTGCCGGGCGTCAGCCCGGGCCAGAACACCCTGCGCTGGCTGCCCGCGCACGCCGCCTCGGAGCGGGAGTACGCGCCGTACGCGGACGCGGTGATCACCGTCTCGGAGAGCCTCGGCGACCTGCTGATCAAGGAGCACGGCCTGACCGAGCGCCCGTACGTGGTGCTCAACGCGCCCAACGTCGACGAGCTGCCGGAGGACGAGGAGGTCGACGAGGCGAACCCGAGCATCCGCGCCGCCTGCGGCCTCGGCCCGGACGTGCCGCTGCTGGTCTACAGCGGGGGCGCGGTGGTGCACCGCGGGCTCGGCACCATGGTCGAGGCGCTGCCGCAGCTCGACGGCGTGCACGTGGCGTTCGTGGTGCCCAAGCCGGGCGACGCGTACGTCCAGGGGTTGCAGGCCCGCGCCGCCGAGCTGGGGGCCGCCGACCGGGTGCACGTGCTGCCGTACGTGAAGTACTGGCAGGTGGTCTCCTTCCTCTCCTCGGCCGACATCGGGGTCATCCCGATCCACCACTGGACGAACCACGAGATCGCGCTGATCACCAAGTTCTTCGAGTACTCGCACGGCCGGCTGCCGATCGTGGTCAGCGACGTGAAGACGATGGCGGAGACCGTGCGCCGTACCGGCCAGGGCGAGGTGTTCCGGGCCGAGGACGTGGCGGACTACGTGCGGGCCGTGCGTGCCGTGCTGGCCGACCCGAAGCGGTACCGGGCCGCCTACGACGAGCCCGGCCTGCTGGAGCGGTGGACCTGGGAGGCGCAGGCCGAGGTGCTGGACGAGGTGTACAGCCGGCTGCTGCCCGGCCGGCCGCGGCGCGGCGGCGACGCGCCGGCACCGGCCGCCGACCCGGCGGCGCAGGGCCAGCCCGTCCACGGTTGATCATCGACGGTCCCCGCCCTGGTGGGCGGGGACCCGTCGGCGGGCGGGTGACGACCGCCACAAATGGGGGCGATCTGCCGCCCGGTGTGCGTCCTGAATGGCGGACCGGCTGGCGTAGACTCGCCGCTCGGCAGGGGTGCAGGCGCAACGGAGACGGGCGGTAATGGGATCTGACGGTACGGCTGCGGCAGCCGGACACCGCGGACGCGTCGTCATGCTGGTCGACAACGGCGTCAACGGTGACTCGCGGGTGCAGAAGGCCGCCCGCTCGGCCGCCGACGCGGGCTGGGAGGTCATCCTGCTCGGCCGCTCACCCGGCGGCCTGCCGCAGACCTGGCAGCTCGGCCGGGCCGAGGTGCGGCTGCTGGCCATGCCCGACCCGCTCGCCCGCCGCCGGCACGAGTTCCGGCGGGCCTGGCTGCGCTGGCCGCTGGCGTACCCGCCGAGCGGGCTGGCCGCCCACCGCCAGCAGGCCGTCCGGGCCTGGCGGGCCGACCTGGCGGTCCGGGCCGCCCAGCTCGCGGTCGCCGACCCCGGCCAGCCCCGCCTCGCGCTGCGCCGCCGCGCGCTGCGCGCCGAGGAGGCCGCCGCGAAGGTCGCCGGCAAGTGGGTGTCGCTGCGGTACTGGATGCTCACCCAGGCCCGCCGCCGGCGCCGGTTCCGCAACCCGTGGGACCGGGCCTACACGCTGTTCTGGCAGGCGGTGCGCGGCGACCGCGCGTGGCGCCGGCTGGAGCCCGGCCTCTGGGACTACGAGCTGGGCTACGGGCCGGTGGTCGACGAGCTGCGACCGGACCTGATCCACGCCAACGACTTCCGGATGCTCGGGGTCGGCGCCCGCGCCAAGATCCGGGCCGCCGCCCAGGGCCGCGAGATCAAGCTGGTCTGGGACGCGCACGAGTTCCTTCCTGGCCTCAAGCCGTGGCAGGACAACGCCCGCTGGCTGCCCGCGCACGTCGCGCACGAGCGGGAGTACGCCCCGTACGCCGACGCGGTGATGACCGTCTCGGCCAGCCTGGCCGAGCTGCTCCAGCGCCAGCACGGCCTGGCCACCCTGCCGGACGTGGTGCTGAACGCGCCCGCCGCCGAGCACGGCGAGCGGGTCACCGACGCTCCCGTGCCGGACCTGCGGGCGAGCTGCGGCGTGGGGCCCGGTACGCCGCTGCTGGTCTACAGCGGCGCGGCCATGAAGCAGCGCGGCCTGGACATCATGGTCGAGGCGTTGCCGCAGCTGCCCGGGGTGCACGTGGCGCTGGTGGTCAACAAGCCCACCGGCCCGTACGTCGCCGGGGTGCTGGCCCGGGCGGCCCGGCTCGGCGTCGCCGACCGGGTGCACGCGCTGCCGTACGTGCCGCACTGGCAGGTGGTGCCGTTCCTGTCGGCGGCGGACGCCGGGGTCATCCCGATCCACCACTGGCCGAACCACGAGATCGCGCTGATCACCAAGTTCTTCGAGTACTCGCACGCCCGGCTGCCGCTGGTGGTCAGCGACGTGAAGACGATGGCCGGCACGGTGCGCGACACCGGCCAGGGCGAGGTGTTCCGGGCCGAGGACGTCGCGGACTACGTGCGGGCGGTCCGGGCGGTGCTGGCCGAGCCGGACCGCTACCGGGCCGCGTACGACCGTCCGGGGCTGCTGGAGAGCTGGACCTGGGAGGCCCAGGCCGAGGTGATGGACGCGGTGTACCGCCGGCTGCTGCCGGAGCGGGCACCGGCCGGCCCGGCCCCCGGGGCGGCCGGCCGGGCGGACGAGGTGCAGCCGGCGGTCGGAGCCGGCACGTGACCCAGCCGGACGTCACCGTCATCACCGCCGTCTACAACACCATGCCGTATCTGACCCGCTGCCTGACCTCGCTGGTCGAGCAGAGCATCGGGCGGGACCGGCTGGAGGTCGTGGCGGTGGACGACGGCTCCACCGACGGCAGCGGCCGGGAACTGGATCGCTTCGCGCGCCTGCACCCCGGCACCGTCAAGGTCATCCACCAGGCCAACTCGGGCGGGCCCGCGCAGCCCAGCAACGTCGGGCTGGAGCACGCCACCGGTCGGTACGTCTTCTTCATCGGCTCCGACGACTACCTCGGGCCGCAGGCGCTGGAGCGGCTGGTCGACGCCGCCGACCGGTACGGCTCGGACGTCGTGCTCGGCCGTACCGTCGGGGTCAACAGCCGCCACATCCACCAGGCGATCTTCGCGGCCACCGAGCCGGACGTGGACCTCTTCGACTCCGCCCTGCCGTGGTCGCTGTCGAACACCAAGCTGTTCCGGCGCGAGCTGATCGAACGTCACGGCCTGCGCTACCCGGAGGACATGCCGGTCGGCAGCGACCAGCCGTTCACCATCGAGGCGTGCTTCCGGGCCCGGCGGATCTCGGTGCTCGCCGACTACGACTACTACTACGCGGTGCGCCGGCTGAACGCCCGCAACATCACCTACAAGAGCCGGCACCTGGAGCGGCTGCGCTGCGCCGAGGAACTCGTCCGGTTCGTGGCCGGGCTGATCGAGCCCGGCAAGCGGCGCGACGCGGTGCTGCTGCGGCACTTCACCTGGGAGGTCGCCAAGCTCCTGGAGAACGACTTCCTGCTGCTGACGCGGGACGTCCAGGAGCAGGTGCGCGCCGGGGTCCGGGAGCTGGCCCGGCAGTACCTCACCGACGACATCCGGGACCGGCTCCCGGTCGAGGCCCGGGTCCGGCTCGGCGCGGCCCGCCACGGCGACCTCGACGACCTGCTGGCGGTGATCCGGCAGGACGCCGAGCTGGGCATCCCGCCGGCCGTGCTGGACGGCGACCGCTGGTACGCCGGCTATCCGGGGTTCCGGGATCCCCGGCTGGCCGTCCCGGACCCGTGGTTCGAGATCACCGACACGGTCGCCGACTGGCTGGCCCGCCTCGACACCGTCTCGGCCACCTTCGAGGGGGGCCGGGCCGGCGCTCGCGCGCTGCTGGTGACCGCCCGCAGCCCCCGCCCCGACCTCGCGGAACGCGCCTCCGACATCCGGCTCTGCGCCGGGGACGTCGCCGGTGTCACGCTCGCGGTCGCCGCCGACGCCACCGGCACCACCGTCCGGGCCCGGATACCGTTGGGCCGGGTGCTGGCCACCGTCGCCCCCGGTGGCGAGCTGCGCATCGTCTCCGCCCAGGTGACCGCCCTCGGCGCCACCGGGTCGGCGGCGCTGCGCGGGCCACGGCGGCCGGTGCCGGTACGGTCCGTGGTGCGCCACGGCGCCCGGCTGCACGTCATCACCACCACCACGAACCACAAGGGTCAGCTCGTGATCGCCGTAGCACCTGTGACGCCGCGCAGGCTGATGGCCCGCCTGCAGCGCAGGCTCCCACTAGGAGGAAAGTAGAAGTCATGAACATCTGCGTCGTCGCCCTCGGCAAGATCGGACTGCCGCTCGCCGTGCAGTTCGCGTCGAAGGGGCACCGGGTCATCGGAGCGGACGTCTCCGAGCGGGTCGTCACACTGGTCAACGACGGCGCGGTGCCGTTCCCCGGCGAGACCGACCTGGACACCAAGCTCAAGGAGGCCGTCTCCGCCGGGCTGCTCTCCGCCACCACCGACACCGCCGCGGCGGTCGCCGAGGCCGAGGCGGTTGTCGTGGTCGTGCCGCTGTTCGTGGACGCCGACGGCGTGCCGGACTTCGGCTGGATGGACGACGCCACCCGGGCCATCGCCCGTGGCCTGCGGCCGGGCACCCTGGTCAGCTACGAGACCACCCTGCCGGTCGGCACCACCCGCAACCGCTGGGCGCCGATGCTGGAGGAGGGCTCCGGCCTGACCGCCGGCACCGACTTCCACCTGGTCTTCAGCCCGGAGCGGGTGCTCACCGGTCGGGTCTTCGCCGACCTGCGCCGCTACCCGAAGCTGGTCGGCGGCATCGACGAGGCGTCCGCCGAGCACGGCGTCCGCTTCTACGAGGCGGTGCTGGACTTCGACGAGCGGGCCGACCTCAACCGGGCCAACGGCGTCTGGGACCTCGGCTCGGCCGAGGCGTCCGAGCTGGCCAAGCTCGCCGAGACCACCTACCGGGACGTCAACATCGGCCTGGCGAACCAGTTCGCCCGGTTCGCCGACACGGTCGGTGTCGACGTCACCAAGGTGATCGAGGCCTGCAACACCCAGCCGTACAGCCACATCCACCAGCCGGGCATCGCGGTCGGCGGGCACTGCATCCCGATCTACCCGCGGATGTACCTCTGGAACGACCCGGCCGCCACCGTGGTGCGCTCGGCCCGCGAGGCCAACGCCGCCATGCCCGACTACGCCGTCGACCTGCTCGCCGCCGCGTACGGCGACCTGACCGGCGTGGGCGTGCTGGTGCTCGGGGCGGCCTACCGGGGCGGGGTGAAGGAGACCGCCTTCTCCGGGGTCTTCCCGACCGTCGAGGCGCTGCGCCAGCGGGGCGCCACCCCGTACGTCTCCGACCCGATGTACACCAACGAGGAACTGGCCGCGCACGGCCTGCCCGGCTACGACGGCGAGCCGGTCGGCGCGGCGGTCATCCAGGCCGACCACGCCGAGTACCGCACCCTCGCCCCGGCCGACCTGCCGGGCGTGACGGTGCTGGTCGACGGCCGCCGGGTCACCGACCCGGCCCGCTGGACCGGCGTGCGCCGGGTGGTCATCGGCGGCTGACCCCGCCGCACGGACGCGGGCCCTGACCGGATCGGTCAGGGCCCGCGGTGTGTCGGCGGCCGGCCGGGAGCGAGCAGCCCGGCCGTGGCCGGGTACGGCGGCCCGGTCAGCCCTGGGTCAGCCCGGCCGGCGGGTTGTCGACGTCGCGGGAGACGACCTCGCCCTTCTCGTCGACCCAGCCCTTCGGCCGGGCCGGGTTGCCGGCCACCAGCTGGTACGGCTTGACGTCCTTGGTCACCACCGAGCCGGCGGCGATCATCGCGTACTCGCCGACCTCGATCCCGCAGACCAGGGTGGCGTTGGCGCCGATCGAGGCGCCCCGGCGGACCAGGGTCGGGGTGATCGTCCAGTCCGGGTTCTGGGCGCGCGGCCGGAAGTCGTTGGTGAACACCGCGCACGGGCCCACGAAGACCTCGTCCTCGATGGTCACCCCCTGGTAGACCGAGACGTTGTTCTGGATCTTCACCCGGTCGCCGACCGAGACGTTCGCGTCGACGTACACGTTGCGGCCGATGACACAGCCGGCGCCGATGTGCGCGCTCGACCGGATGTGGGCCAGGTGCCAGACCTTGGTGCCGTCGCCGACCTGGGCGCCGGCCTCCACGTCGGCCGTCGGGTGGACGAACACGGAGGCGGACCGGTCGTTGGTGTCAGTCATTGTCTACTCGCATCGTCGCGGGGCGCGCCGTCGCGCCGTCGGTTGCCGGGTGGACCGTGCCGGTCGATCGGCGCGGCCCCGCCCGGGCCAGGACCGCCCGGCCGCCCGGGAGGCGTCCCCCGTGTCGGCGCGGGCTGACGCAGCATAGCGAGCCGTCAGGGCAGCAGTTCGGCCACCGCGTCGGCGGCCGGCCGGTCCACCGGCAGCGGGTGCGCCGTCACCACCGCCTCGACCGGCAGCGGCGCGTACAGGTGCGGGAAGAGCGCCCCGCCGCGGGACGCCTCCCAGCGCAGCGCGTCGCCGAGCCGGTCCGGGTCCACCGCGAGCACGGTGAGGCCGGTGGCCCCGGCGAAGAACCGCCGGGCCGTCTCCACCACCTGGTCTACGGCCGAGAGGTGGATGAAGCCGTCCTGCCGGTCCAGCTCCGTGCCGGTGAACCGGCCGGCCGCCCGGGCCTGCTCCCACTCGCCGGAGGAGAGAATCTTGTAGATCATCACCGCAGCCTAGCCCCGGCGGGTCGGGGGATCCGCCCTGCTCAGCCGGGGCACGACGCGGTCCGTCGGTGGTCGGCCACGGCACGGTGGCGAACCGCTCCCAGGATTTTTCCGACCGGATGTAGAAATCGGGTCCGCCCGTTCGATGACCTCCTGACGCGGCCGGTGCTTCGACCGGCCGGTGGTTCCCGGGAGGTTGCCATGAAGACTGCGGTTCTCGACTCCCCGCGGCTGCGGGACGGCGCGGTACGCGGCGGGTGCACGCCGGCCGGGCGGGTCACCCGTTCGCTGCTCGGCTACGGCGTGCTGGCCGGTCCGCTCTACGTCGTGGTGTCGCTCGCGCAGGCCCTGACCCGCGACGGGTTCGACCTGGCCCGGCACGACTGGAGCCTGTTGGCGAACGGTCCCGGCGGGTGGATCCAGGCGGCGAACCTGATGCTGGCGGGCGTGCTGGTGACGGCCGCGGCGGCGGGACTGTGGCGGGCCGGCGGCCGTCCGGGACGGGCAGCGGCGCTCCTGGTCGGGGGATACGGTTCGGGCCTGGTCGGGGCCGGGGTCTTCCGGGCCGATCCGATGTTCGGCTTCCCGCTGGGGACGCCGGACGGGGCGCCGGTCCACCCGACGCCGCACGGCACGTTGCACCTGGTCTTCGGTGGGATGGCGTTCGTCTGCCTGGCCGTGGCCTGCCTGCTGTCCGGGCGCCGGGCCGCGCGGGAGGATCGGCGCGGCCGCGCGCGGTGGTCCCGGATCTGCGGGGCCGGAGTGCTGGTCGGGTTCGCCGCCGCGGCGTCGGGCCAGCCGTGGGGCACCCTGGTGCTCACCGCCGGGGTGATCCTGGGCTGGGTGTGGCTGGCGGAATGGTCGGCGCGGGAGTTCGCCCGCGACGCTGCCGCGGACGCCGCCGCCGCGCCGCGCTGACGCCGCCGCCGCTCCGCGCCGCCACCGATCAGGGGGTCGGCCGGACCACCGGGGAACCGGCATCATCACCGACCAGGACTGAGATCTCACCAGGGAGCATGTTGTGCGTTATCTCGTGTTGTTGAAGTCGAACGCGTCGACACCGCCACCGCCGGACCTGATGGAGGCGATCATGGCGCTCGGGGCGGAAGCCACCGCCGCCGGCGCGCTGCTGGACACCGCCGGATTGCAGCCCAGCGCGGCCGGCGCCCGGGTCGCGCTGGCCGGAGGCCAGCTCAGCGTCACCGACGGGCCGTTCGCCGAGTCGAAGGAGTTGATCAGCTACGCGCTGTACGACGTGCGCTCCCGCGCCGAGGCGACCGAGTGGACCAGCCGGTTCATGACCCTGCACCGGGACCGGTGGCCCGGCTGGGAGGGCGAGGCCGACGTGCTGAAGGTCTTCGGCCCGGAGGACTTCGGCCCACCGGCGGCGGCTGACGGCGGCCGGCAGTCGGCGTGACGGACACCGGAGCGGCGATCGAGGCGGTCTGGCGGATCGAGTCCGGCCGCCTGATCGCCGCGCTGGCCCGCCGGCTGGGCGACCTGGGCCTGGCCGAGGACCTGGCCCAGGACACCTTCGAGGTGGCGCTGCGGCAGTGGGCCGAATCCGGGGTGCCGGAGAAGCCGGGCGCGTGGTTGATGGCGACGGCCAAGCACCTGGCCGTGGACCAGGTCCGGCGGAGCGTCACCTACGCCCGCAAACTCGCCGACGTCGGCCGGGAGATCGACCAGCGCCGGCTGGAGGACCCGATGAACCAGATGGACGAGGCCCTCGACGATCACATCCGGGACGACCTGCTGCGGCTGATCTTCACCGCGTGCCATCCGGTGAACTCCGCCGAATCGCAGATGGCGCTCACCCTGCGCGTGGTCGCCGGTCTGCGGACCGACGAGATCGCCCGCGCCTTCCTGGTGCCGGAGGCGACCATGGGTCAGCGGATCTCCCGGGCCAAGCGGGCGCTGACCGACAACCGGGTCGGCTTCGAACTGCCGAGCCGCGCGGAGCTTCCCGACCGGCTCCACGCGGTCCTCGGGATCATCTACCTGATCTTCAACGAGGGCTACACGGCCACCGCGGGCGCCGACTGGACCCGCCCCGAACTGTGCGCCGACGCGATCCGGCTGGGCCGGGTCCTGGCCGGCCTGCTGCCCGACGAACCTGAGGTCCACGGCCTGCTCGCCCTCATGCAGCTGCACGCCTCCCGGCTCGTGGCCCGCACGGACGCCGCCGGCGAGCCGGTGCTGCTGGGCGACCAGGACCGGCGCCGTTGGGACCGGCTGTCGATCCGGCAGGGCCTGGAATCGCTGGCCCACGCCGAGCGGCTCGGTGGTGGCCCGTACACGGTGCAGGCCGCGATCGCCGCCTGCCACGCCCGGGCCCGATCCACGGCCGACACCGACTGGAAGCGGATCACCGCCTTGTACACGGTGCTCGCCCACGTGTCCCCGTCCCCGGTGGTGCTGCTCAACCGCGCGGTCGCCGTCGGCATGGCCGAAGGCCCCCAGCGCGGGCTCGACCTCGTCGCCGAACTCGCCGACGACAAGGCCCTGCGCGGCTATCCGCAGCTGTCCGCCGTCCGCGCCGAACTGCTGGCCCGGCAGGGCCGCCTGACCGCCGCCCGCCGGGAGTTCGAGCAGGCCGCGCGGTTGAGCCGGAACGACAGCGAACGCCGCCTGTTCCTGCGCCGGGCCGCGGCGTGTGCCGACCAGACACCAACCCCCGAACCCGAAGAGGAGTACCCGCTCATGCGTTTCCGCGCCACGCTCCAGCTCGACGGCAGGACCGCCACCGGCATCGAGGTGCCCGCCCGGATCGTCGAGGCGCTGGGAGCCGGCAAACGGCCCCGGTCGTCGTCCAGATCAACGGTCACACGTACCGGAGCACGCTCGGATCCATGGGCGGCGTGCACAAGCTGCCGGTCAGCGCGGAGCACCGCGCCGCCGCCGGGATCAGCGCCGGCGACGAGGTCGACGTCGAACTGCGGCTCGACGATCAGCCCCGCGAGGTCGCCGTACCCGACGACCTCGCCGCCGCACTGCGGGCCGACAGCGCGGCCGGTCGGGCGTTCGACGCCCTGTCGCCCAGCCGCCGCAGGGCGCTGGTCCAGCAGCTCGAGGGCGCCAAGACCGCCGAGACCCGGCAGCGCCGGCTCGCCAAGGCCATCGAGGGACTCCACCCGGCGTGAGGCGCCGACGCCGCGCCGCCGACGGGTTCGCCGCCCGCTGACCGGCAACCGCCCCTCCCGTACCGCCGCCGCGTCTGCCACCATTCCAGGGCGGCACGTCGAGCGGATGGAGGCACGGGTGCGGATCCTCCTGGTCGAGGACGATCGGCGGGTGGCGGCCGCCCTCTCGTCGGCGCTGACCCGGCGCGGCTACCAGGTCGAGCACGCGGCCACCGTCGAGGCGGCCCTCTCCGCCGCCCCCTGCGACCTGGTGCTGCTCGACCTGACCCTGCCCGACGGGGACGGCACCGACGTGTGCCGGGAGCTGCGCCGGCGCAGCAGCCAGCTCGGCATCATCGCGGTGACCGCCCGCGGCGAGGAACGCGACCGGGTGCTCGGCCTGCGGCTGGGCGCGGACGACTACGTGGTGAAACCGTTCTCGATGGTGGAGTTGCAGGCCCGGATCGAGGCGGTGCTGCGCCGGGCCGCGCACACCGCGCCGGAGCGCAACCTGATCGAGGCCGGCCCGGTCCGCATCGACGTGGGCGGGCGGACGGTCAGCGTCGCCGGCCGGGGCGTCACGCTGACCCGCAAGGAGTTCGACATCCTGCTCTCGCTGGCCCGGCAGCCCGGCGTCGCGGTGCCCCGGGAACGCATCCTGCTGGACGTCTGGGGCACCACCTGGGCCGACCGGCACACGGTGGAGGTGCACGTCGGCTCGCTGCGCGGCAAGCTCGGCGACCCGACGCTGGTGGAGACCGTACGCGGGGTCGGCTACCGGCTCCGCGGCGAGTGAGGAGTCCTCGGTGCGGCGCCGGCTGGTGATCAGCTACCTGCTGCTGATGGTGCTTGTGCTGCTCGCCCTGGAGACGCCGCTGGCCGCCACCCTCGCCACCCGGGAGACCGACCGGGTCCGCGCCGACCGGCTCGCCGACGCCACCCGGTTCGCCTCGCTGGCCGGCCCGGCGCTGCGCGGCGGCGGGCCCGGCCCGCTGGACGGGGAGCTGGCCGCCTACGACGGGCTGTACGGCATCGGCGCGGCGGTGGTCGACCGGGACCGGCGTACCGTGGTCGCCTCGGGGAGTTGGGAGTTCGGCCGGCGCGCCGACGAGGCGCTGGACACCGCGCTGGCCGGGCAGCAGTCCAGCGGGCCGGAGTCGGTGTGGCCGTGGGGGGACGGGCCGCTGGTGGTGGCCGTCCCGATCAACGACGGCGGCGAGGTGCTGGGCGCCGTGGTCACCGCCACCCCGGCCGGCTCGGTACGCCGCACCATCGCCGCCTGGTGGCTGCTGCTCGCCGGCATCGGCCTGCTCGCCGTGCTGGCCTGCGTGTCCACCGCGTTCGGGCTGGCCGGCTGGGTGCTGCGCCCGGTCACCGAGCTGGACGCGGTCACCCACGAGATCGCCGAGGGGCACCGGACCGCCCGGGTGCGTCCCCGGCTCGGCCCGCCCGAGCTGCGCCGGCTCGCGACCAGCTTCAACCACATGGCCGACGCGGTCTCCGACGTGATGGACCGGCAGCGGGCCTTCGTCGCGCACGCCAGCCACCAGCTGCGCAATCCGCTGACCGCGCTGCGGCTGCGGGTCGAGGAGCTGGGGCCGAGCCTGACCGACGCCGACGGCCGCGCCGAGCACCGGCTGGCCCTGGAGGAGACCGACCGACTGGCCACCGTGCTCGACGCGCTGCTCACCCTGGCCCGGGCGGAACGTGAGGAGAACCAGCGGGTCACCGTCGACGCCGCCGAGGTGGCCGCCTCCCGGGTGGCGGCCTGGCTGCCGCTGGCCCGGCACCGCTCGGTCGCGCTGCGGTTCGACACCGCCGCCGCCCCGGCGTACGCCCGGACCGTGCCGACCGCCATCGACCAGGCCCTCGACGCGTTGATCGACAACGCGGTCAAGTTCAGCGGGGCCGGGGGCGAGGTGACGGTGACCGTGCGGGCGGCCGACGGTGGGGTCGCGCTGGCGGTGCGGGACACCGGCCCCGGCATGACGACCAGCCAGCTCGACCAGGCCACCGAGCGGTTCTGGCGGGCGCCCGACGCGCAGAACGTGGACGGGGTCGGGCTGGGCCTGACCATCGTGGCGGTGCTGGTCGACGCCTCCGACGGCCGGTTGGTGATGCGCCAGGCCGAGCCGCGGGGGCTGGTCGCCGAGCTGTGGTTCCCCGCGCCGGACGAACCGGCCCTCGACGAACCGGCCCTCGACGAACCGGCCCTCGACGAACCGGCCCTCGACGAAGCGGCCCCGGACGAAGCGGCCCCGGACGAACCGGCGCCGGACGAACCAGGCCCGGACGCACCGGCGCCGGACGGGCCGGCCCCGGACGGGCCCACCGTCGACGGGGAGCAGACCCCGCCGGGCGGCCCGGCGCGGGCGCCGGTCGGCACCGGCTGAGGGCACCGGTCGGCACCGGCTGAGGGCGCCGGGGTCAGGGTTTGCTGGCGCGGTACCAGGCGGCCGCGCCGGGGTGCAGCGGCAGGGGAGCGGTGACGATCGCGGCGCGGGGACTCATCCGGCCGGCGGCCGGATGCGCGGCGGCCAGCTCCTCCCGGCGCTCCATCAGCAGCCGGGTCACGTCCCGCACCAGGGACTCCGGCAGGTTCGCCCGGACGATCAGGTAGTTCGGGTTCGCCACCGTGCTGATCGGATCGGTGCGGTACACCGAGTGCGGGATGTCCCGGGTCACGTAGACCTGCCCGTAGGCGCGGCGCAGCGGCTCGGTCCACTCGCCCAGATCGACCATCCGCACGCTGGTCCGGCCGGCCAGCTCGGCGACGCCGCGCACCGGCAGGCCACCGGAGAAGAAGAACGCGTCGATCTGGCCGGCCCGCAGCGCGGCCACCGAGTCGTCCAGGCCGAGGTGCTCCTGGCGGACCCGGTCGCCGCCGAGCTGGGCCACCGCGAGCAGCCGCTTCACGGTGACCTCGGTGCCGGAACCGTCGGCGCCCACCGAGACCCGTCGGCCGCGCAGGTCGGCGAGGGTGCGTACCGGGCCGCCGGCCGTGGTGACCAGGTGCAGCAGGTCGTCGTAGACGCGGGCCACGGCGAGCACGGCGGGGTGCTCGGGGGCACGCGGGGGCAGCACGTCGGCCTGGGTGAACCCCAGCTCCGCCGCGCCGGCGCCGACCAGCCGGACGTTCTGCGCGGACGCGGCGGTGACCTCCACGCTGGCGCGTACCCCCGGCAGCTCCCGGTTGAGGATGGCGGCCAGCGACTGGCCGAAGGCGTGGTAGACGGCGGTCGGGCTGCCCGTGGCGATCCGGATCGGGACCGGCTCGGTCGGCTCGTCCCGGCAGCTGGCCAGCGCGGCCAGGGCCGACCCGAGCAGGACGAGCAGCGCGAGCGGCGCGGCGACCCGGCGTCGTCCGGGCACGGACCAGTGTCGGCTCACGCGCTGCACTGTGCGCCGTGCACCGCCCGCCGCGCAAGCCCGGGCCGGGGTGGCGGGCGGCACGGCCCGGCCGCAGCCGCGCCACGGCCACCTCCTCCCGCACCGTGGCCTCGGCGGCGGCCCCGGTGGCCGCCGCCGAGGACCCCGGCGGGCGCCGGCGTACCGGCAGGTGGCCGGGGGAGCGGAGCCCCGGTCCCGGTGGGGGCCCCGCCCACCCGGAGCGGAGGGGTGCGCCCCGGCGGCGCGGTCGCGGGTGGCCGCCGGGCGCGGTTCAGCAGGCGGTCACGGGCGGGGCGAGCGTCGCGCTGTCGACGATCCGGGCCCGGTGCGGGCCGTTGGCGACGCTCACCACGAAACAACCGGCGCCCGGCCGCAGCATCGCCGGGACGTCCAGCAGGGCCGCGCCGCGCACCAGCACGGCGGCCAGGTCCCGGTCGGCCAGCCGGATGCCGAGACTGTGCCGGCGTACGTGCCGCCCGCCGGCCAGCAGCGCCGCCCGCCAGGCGGCGGCGGCCAGCCGGGGCCGCCACACCCGCCGGGCCGGTGAGGCGCCGGGCACCGGGCCGCCGAGCAGCTCCCGCCGGCCCTGCCGCCAGCCGGCCTCCAACAGCGTCGCGTACGCCGGCCGGTGCTCGCGCGGCACGGACAGCCGGTGCACCTCGTAGCGGCGGCGCAGCCCGCCGGTGGCCAGTTCGTGCTCGACCGGCACGGCGAGGCGGCCGAGCAGCTGCCGCAACCGGCGTGCCGCGTCCTCCCGGTTGAACTCGGCGACCCCGCCCCGGTACGTGTCGGCGCCCGGACGGCGCGGATCGGTGGCCGGCGGCGGGGTGCAGCGCAGCAGGCAGGCGACCTCGAACGCGTCGACCACGGTCGGCCAGTCCAGCGGCGGCGGGGTCGACGGCGGGCGGGGCCGGTCGAGCAGGGTCACGGGCTCGGGGGCCATCAGGTGCTCCTTGTCGACGTCGGGGTTCCCTTACGGTGGCCCCGCCGCCGCCGGGGCGGAACCGCTGCGCCCGAGCCTTGAGCAAAATTTGCGGCTACAGCTCCGTCACCACGACGTCGACCTGGCGCGGCCGGCCGGCCACCGGCGGCTGCTCCTCGACCTGGTACTTGAGCTCGCGCAGCGCCCCGACCAGGGCGGCGGCGGTGCGCGGCCGGGCCCCGGCGGTCAGCAGGTCCCGGACCAGCCGCCCCTTGGTGGCCTTGTTGAAGTGGCTGACCACCGAGCGGGCCGGCACCCCGTCGACCGCACGCTCGTGCAGCACCCGCACGGTGACGGTGCGCTCGGCCAGCGCGCCGCGCGGCGTCCAGGTGGCCGCGTACGCGCCGGAGCGCAGGTCCAGCACCGGCCCGGCGCCGGCGGCCGCCGCCATCGCCGGGGCGAGGGCCCGCCGCCAGTACGCCGACAGCGCCCCGACCCCCGGCAGCTTCGCCCCGATCGGGCAGCGGTACGGCGGGATCCGGTCGGTGAGCCGGACCGCGCCCCACAGGCCGGAGCTGATCAGCACGCTGCGGCGGGCCAGCCGGTCGGCCGTGGGCGGCAACGAGGCCAGGTCGAGCGCCTCGTACAGCACCCCGGTGTAGATCTTCGCGGCCGGCGCCGTGGCGGCCTGCCGCAGCCGGGCGTTGCGGCGCAGGTCGTCGCGCTGGCCCTCGCTGAGGCCCAGGGCGGCGCGGGCCGCCGCCTCGTCCGGCCCGGCGCAGAGCGCGACGAGGGCGGTCAGCACCTCGTCCCGGGCCGGGGTCAGCTCCGGCAGGGCCAGCCGGGACAGGTCCAGCCGCCGGCCGGCGCCGGCCTCGGCCTTCCCCTCGGACGGGGGCAGCAGGATGAGCACCGGCACAGATTACGGCCCCGGCTCAGCGCCACGGTCGCACGGCGCTCTCCGGGTGGTACACGCGATAGCCGCCGGCCTCGGCCACCACGGCGGCGTCGGCCCGGTCGCCGAGCAGCCGGCGCAGCCCCCGCTCCGCCGATGAGCCCACCGGCACCACGTACCCCGGCCGGGGCGCCCGCCCGACCCGCTTCCAGTACGCCGGGTAGCGGTTCTGCCCCGGGGTCAGGTTGCCGTCCAGCACCGCGCAGACCACCCGCTCGCCGGTGTTGAAGATCAACCGGTTGCAGGTCCAGTAGTCCGAGTAGACCTCGTGCAGGCCGGCCCGGCGGACCGCGCCGGCCAGCTCGCGGGCCTGCCGCTCCTCGGCGCGCAGCGACGGCGCGTCGGCGACGAACGCCACGGTGCCGGCGAGCGTGGCGGCGGCCAGCGCGACCAGCACCAGGGTGGCCAGGGCGCCGCCGAGCCGGGCCAGCGTCCCGGCCGTGCCCCGCCAGGCGTACCGGGCGGCCAGCCAGAGCGGCCAGAGCACCGCCGGCAGCGAGAGCTGCAGCACCGACAGGTAGCGGGCGTTGCCCAGCGGGTCGGTGGCCGACAGCGGGCTGCGGACGTACCCGAGCAGGGTGAGCACCGCCCCGACGACCAGCGCGAGGATCGCCACGGCCCGGACCCGCGCGGCCGGTTCCGTGGCCCGCCGGTAGGCGACCAGCCCGAGCCCGGCGGCGGCCAGCAGCAGCGGCGGATAGAGCAGCCCGAACCAGCCCGCCCAGCGGGCACAGCCGTCCATCGGACAGAGGCCGGTCGCCAGCGGCACCCCCTCCAGCAGCCCGCCGTGCAGCCGCTCGGTGAGCGTCGGGGCCAGCCCGTCCTTGGTGCTGATCTCCCGGAACACCGACAGCGAGTCCTGCCCGTCCGGGGCGATCAGATTGTCCTTGATCATCGGGGCCAGGCCGATCAGGAACCCGCCCAGCAGCAGCACGCCCGGCCAGCCGACCAGCTCCCGGGGCACCGCCCAGACCAGCACCAGCCCGGCCACCGCCAGGTAGGGCGCGATCAGCCAGTCGGACCAGAGCGCCACCCCGGCGAGCAGCCCGAACGCCCCGGTGGCCAGCCAGCGGTGCCGTACCCGGTCGTCGGCCAGGGCCAGCGCGATCAGCAGCATGGCCAGGACCGCCGGCTTCACCTCCGGCCGGCCGCCCACCACGGTGAGCTGGTCCCGCACCACCCGCTCCGAGCCGAGCGCGAGCAGGCCCACCACGGCGGTGGCCAGCCAGGGGGAGAGAAGCCGGCGGGTCAGCCGGTACGCCAGCCAGAGGAACACCGCGTAGAGCAGCAGCAGCGGCAGCCGCAGCACCGGCCAGCTCGGCCCGGCGACCGCGAGCAGTGGGGCCGCCAGGTAGGACTCCAGCATGCCCATGTAGCGCTGGCCGTACAGGAAGACGGGCCGCTCGTGGCCGGTGGCGATGTGCAGGGCGGCCAGGCCGAAGGTCGCCTCGTCGCTGTTCGAGGTGGGCAGGGTCAGCAGCGTCAGGACCAGCCGGTAGCCGACCCCGGCCACGCCGAGCAGCAGCGCCACCAGCGCCGGCCGGTCGAGCGTCGGACGCCGTCGCCTGGGGTCCCGCACTGGTGTCGACACGACCAACGCCCCCGTCGTCGCCTGCGACCGCAGTTTTTCACGGCGTCGGGCGGCGGCGGGGAGGATCCGCGCACTCCGCCCGGCCCCACTCGCGTGGCCGGGTCCCCCGGGTTGTGGCAGGGTGGCAGCGTGCCACCGACACCACCGGACCAACTGGCCGTGCCGCAGCTGCACCGGGCGGCGCGGATCGAGGACGCCGTGCACGGCCTGGTGGAGCGCCGGCTGCGCCGCACCGGATGGCAGGCCAACATCATCGCGTACGCCGGCTACGGCGCACCGGGCTGGGCGCGGGTGCTCTGCCGGGTGCTGCTCGGCCGCCCCGACACCCGCCAGCGGGGCCGGCTGGAGAAGGTCCGGGGCTGGCGCAGCTTCGCCACCCTGCCGGCCAAGTACGCCACCGTCACCATCGAGGCCGGCGGGGTACGCCGGGAGGTGACCGCCGACCGCAGCGGCTTCGTCGACACCGTCATCGAGGCCGACTTCACCCCCGGCTGGGGCTGTGTGCGGCTGAGCGTCCCCGACGCGGAGCCGGTGGACGCCCTGGTCCGGATCCTCGACCCGGATGTCCGGTTCGGCATCCTCTCCGACATCGACGACACGGTGATGGTGACCGCGCTGCCCCGGCCGCTGCTCGCCGCCTGGAACACCTTCGTCCTCGACGAGCACGCCCGGGCCGCCGTCCCCGGCATGGCCGTGCTGTACGAGCGGCTGGTCACCGCCCACCCCGGCGCGCCGGTCTTCTACCTCTCCACCGGCGCCTGGAACGTGGCGCCGACGCTGACCCGGTTCCTCTCCCGGCACCTTTACCCGGCCGGGCCGCTGCTGCTCACCGACTGGGGGCCGACCGCCGACCGGTGGTTCCGCAGCGGCCGGGAGCACAAGCGGGCCACCCTGGCCCGGCTGGCCCGGGAGTTCCCCGACGTGCGGTGGCTGCTGATCGGCGACGACGGGCAGCACGACCAGGAGATCTACCGCGAGTTCGCGGCCGCCCACCCGGACAACGTGGCCGGGGTGGCGATCCGTCGGCTCTCGCCCACCCAGTCCGTGCTGGCCGGCAGCCTGCCCACCCCGCCGGACCGGCCCTCCGCCGGCCCGGTGGGGCAGAAGTGGCTCGCCGCGCCCGACGGCGCCGGCCTCTGGAAACTGCTCCGCGAGGCGGGCCTGGTCTGAGCCGGACGACGCCGGGCGGCCGGACGACGCCGGGCGGCCGGACGGCCGCAGGAAGTCGAGTGCGACCCGGCCCACCCCACGCGCCAGCCCCGGGCAGCGGCGCCGTCGTTCCCGCCACCCGGATGACCGGCGTCCGGCCCGCTGCGGCCCGTCGGGCTCGCCCGGCCGCTGCGGCCGGGGGTCCGTGACGGACGGTAGCGTCGTTCGCCGGGCAGAAAAGGTGAGAGCGATATGCCGCTGAGGCATAAATATGACTCAGCGGCATATCGCCAAGAAGTGGTGCCTCCACCAGCCCGTGCCACGCGTGGCGCCGTGGGAGGCGGGGAGCGGGCTCAGGCGGTGACGATTCCGGTCGGCGTGGTGGCCGAAGTGCGGACGCCGAGCGCGGCGAGGCGTTCGCGCGCCGCCGGCACCGTGGCGGGATCCGCCGCCAGTTCCACGATTTCACCCAGGGGAAACGGCTCACCGCTGGTGGTGAGGAGCTCCGGCGGCCCGGTCCAGGAGTGCCGCCAGGCGGCGGCACCGGAATCGACCGTCGCCGCCTCGACCGCGCCCTCGAAGGCCGCGGTCAACGCGTCCAGAGCCGACTCGGCGTCGGCGTCCGGGCTGAGTCTCTCAGCGAGGTCGGCGTACCGGTCGGCGGCGAAGAGGTCGAGCAGCAGGTCGAGGTCGGCGTCGGCTCGTCCGGTAAGCCCGGTGGCCGCCTGGAACAGCGGGTGGGCCAGGCCTCGGGCGGCCTGGCAGGCCAGGGCGGGGGTGAGCCGGTCCCAGGGCAGCAGCTGGACTCCGGCGTGGTCGAAGAGACTCGTCCGGAGTTCCCGGCTCGTCGCGTCGACATCGAGGAGCAGGTCGGTCGCGGGCCGTCCGTCGGCGGCGACGGGTACGTCGCGGACGAACCGCAGGGCGGCGATCCGCTCGCCGATCGACGGGTGGGTGTCCCACCACGCTGGCTCGGTCGGGGCCACCTCGACACTGCGCTGCCGGACCTGCTCCCGCCGGGCGGCCAGGTACGTCGCGAACCCGTCGAACAGATCCTCCGGAAGGTGGCCGGATTCGTAAGCCGGAGTGACGTGGTGCGCCAGGTACTCCTCCCAGCCGGTTGCCACCACCCGGAGTTCGCGCAGGGCGGTGGTCATCGCGTCCCGCCCGGCGGCAGAGACGGCGTACCGGTCGGCCTCGTATTCCATCTGCCAGCTGACCGCCTGCTCGACGGCGACGTGGAGCCGGGCGTACCCGGTGAGCAGCCCGCGCAGGAGGAAGAGATGGGTATGGCGGGCGATCTCCACCACCGTCGTCCGCCCGCCGTGGGCCAGCAGCACAGTCCTGCTGTGCCGGCGGGAGAAGTGCCCCAACTCGTGGGCGAGGACGGCCCGAAGTTGGTCCACGGTGTACGTCCGCAGCAGCGGCAGCCCGAGGACCACCCGGCGCCGGCCGGGAATTAGCCCGAGGAGTCGGCTGCTGTCGGTCACTGCGGCGTGCGCTCCGGCGACCAGCCGAATCTCGTCCGGCTCCTGCGCGGCGACCCCGGCGGCGAGGTCACGCACGATCCGCCACAGCTCCGGTGCCTGCTCGGGGGTGAGCCGCACCCCCACCGGCGGGGACGGGCGCACCAGGAGCACCCAGCCCGTGATGTAGACGACGGTGAAGAGCAGGAAGAACGCGGCACCGAGCAAAAAACCGCGGGTGGCGGTAGAGCCGGCGATGTCGAGGTATTCGCCCCCGCCGAACCCCAGGATGGTGAGCGCGACCACCAGGCCGGCCGTCAGGACGTAGAAGCCGATGAGCAGGACGACGGACAGCGCCGCCCGCAGTGATGTCTTCATGTGATCTTCCTCCCCGTTGTGCGGCGAGCACCGTATCGAGGGGAGGGGTGAAGGACAAGACTCCTCAGGTGTCGATTCAGTCGCGGCGCAGCCAGAGCACGCCCAGCGGCGGGACGCGCAGCGCCGCCGAGGCGGGCATGCCGTGCCAGGGGACGTCCTCGGCGTGCACCGCGCCGAGGTTGCCCACCCCGGACCCGCCGTAGTGGTGGGCGTCGGTGTTGAGCAGCTCGGTCCAGGCGCCGCCGGCCGGCAGGCCGACCCGGTAGCCCTCCAGCGGGAGGGCGGAGAAGTTCGCCACGCAGACCAGGGTCGCGCCGTCGGGCGCGATCCGGATGAACGAGACGGCGTTGTTGGCGACGTCGTCGCCGGCGATCCAGCGGAAACCGGCCGGTTCGGTGTCCTGCGCCCAGAGCGCCGGGGTGGCCCGGTAGATCCGGTTCAGGTCGCCGACCAGGCGTTGCACGCCGGCCCGGGCCGGGTCGTGGGTGAGGTACCAGTCGAGGCCGCGCTCCTCGCTCCACTCCCGGTCGTCGGCCAGCTCACAGCCCATGAAGAGCAACTGCTTGCCGGGATGCGCCCACATGTACGCGAGCAGCGCGCGCACGTTCGCCAGCCGCTGCCAGGTGTCGCCGGGCATCTTGCCGGCCAGCGAGCCCTTGCCGTGCACCACCTCGTCGTGGCTGATCGGCAGCACGTAGTTCTCGCTCCAGGCGTACGCCAGGGAGAAGGTGAGCTGATGGTGGTGGTGCTGCCGGTAGATCGGGTCCTTCGAGGTGTAGAGCAGGGTGTCGTGCATCCAGCCCATGTTCCACTTGAAGCCGAAGCCGAGCCCGCCGGAGCTGGTCGGCTTGGTCACCCCCGGCCAGGCGGTGGACTCCTCGGCGACCATGACCGCGCCGGGGTGGTGCCGGTAGACGGTGGCGTTGACCTCCTGGAGGAGCGCGATGGCCTCCAGGTTCTCCCGGCCGCCGTGCACGTTGGGCGCCCACTGCCCCTCCTGGCGGGAGTAGTCCAGGTAGAGCATCGAGGCGACCGCGTCGACGCGCAGCCCGTCGACGTGGAACTGGTCGAGCCAGTAGAGCGCGTTCGCGACCAGGAAGTTGCGCACCTCCCGCCGGCCGAAGTCGAAGACGTAGGTGCCCCAGTCGGGGTGCTCGCCGCGGCGCGGGTCGGGGTGCTCGTAGAGGGGGGTGCCGTCGAAGCGGGCGAGGGCCCACTCGTCCTTCGGGAAGTGCGCCGGCACCCAGTCGAGGATCACCCCGATGCCGGCCTGGTGTAGCCGGTCGACGAGGTGACGGAAGTCGTCGGGGTCGCCGAAGCGCGCGGTCGGGGCGTAGTAGCCGGTGACCTGGTAGCCCCAGGAGCCGCCGAACGGGTGCTCCATCACCGGCAGGAACTCCACGTGGGTGAAGCCCAGCTCGGTGACGTACGCGGTGAGCTGCTCGGCCAGCTCCCGGTAGCCGAGGCCGGGCCGCCAGGAGCCGAGGTGCACCTCGTACACGCTCATCGGCTCCTGGTGCGCCTGGCGCCGGGCCCGCCGCGCGAACCAGTCGCCGTCGTGCCACTCGTACGCCGAATGGTGCACCACCGACGCGGTGGCCGGCGGCAGCTCGGTCCGGGCGGCGAGCGGGTCGGCCTTGTCCCGCCAGTGCCCGTCGGCGCCGAGCACCCGGTACTTGTACCGGTTGCCCACGGACGCGCCCGGCACGAAGATCTCCCACACCCCGCTGGAGCCGAGCGAGCGCATCGGCCAGCCGTCGTCGGGCCCCCAGCCGGTGAAGTCGCCGACCACCCGCACGCCGCGGGCGTTGGGCGCCCAGACGCTGAACGCCACCCCCTCGTCGAAGACCCGGGCGCCGAGCGCCTCCCAGAGCCGCTCGTGCCGGCCCTCGCCGATCAGGTGCAGGTCCAGCTCGCCCAGGGTGGGCGGGTAGCGGTAGGGGTCGTCGTGCGGGGTGCCGTCGACCTCGATCCGGTAGTCGAGCACCTCGCCGGGGAGCACGGCCTCGAAGACGCCGACGTCGTGCACCCGCTTCATCGGGTGCCGGTCGCCGTCGACCAGCACGGCCACGTCGGCCGCGCCCCGGCGCAGGGTCCGGATGGTGGTGTGCCCGTCGGCGGGGTGCGCGCCGAGCACCGCGTGCGGGTCGTGCGCCTCGCCGGCGATCAGCTGGTCCATCGTGCGTCGTCCTTCGCGGCCGGTGCGGTCGGTGCGGTGCCGCCGGAGAGGTCGGCGGGTACGTCCTCGACGGTCAGGTCGGGCGCTGCCGGGGGCGGCGCCTCGGCGGCGGCGGGCGGGGCCGGCCGCCGCACGGTGAGCACGTGCGCGGGTTGCAGGTAGGGGTCGAGCCGGACGGCGTTGCGCTGCCCCCAGTCGTAGCTGGTCCCGGTCAGCTCGTCGTGCACGGTGAACCGCTCGTGCCAGTCGAAGCCGAGGGCCGGCATGTCCAGCGTGGTGTTGCCCCACTGCACGGCGCGCGAGTCGAACGAGCAGACCACGATGACCGTGTTGCCGGTGTCCGGGTCGTGTTTGGACCAGCAGAGCAACGCCGGGTTGTCGATCTCGTGGAAGTGCAGGTTGCGCAGCTGGTGCAGGGCGGGGTTGGCGCGGCGGACCCGGTTCAGGGTGGCGATGAACGGGGCCAGGGAGCGGCCCTGCTCCTGCGCCCCGGCCCAGTCGCGGGGGCGCAGCTCGTACTTCTCGTTGTCCAGGTACTCCTCGGCGCCCGGCCGGGCGACGTGCTCGAACAGCTCGTAGCCGGCGTACACGCCCCAGGAGGGGGAGAGCAGCGCGGCCAGCACCGCCCGGATCTTGAACATCGGCGGGCCGCCGTGCTGCAACGACTCGTGCAGGATGTCCGGGGTGTTGGGCCAGAAGTTGGGCCGCATGTGGTCGGCCGCCGCGACCAGCTCCGCGCAGTACGCCCGCATCTCCGCCGCCGTCGTGCGCCAGGTGAAATAGGTGTACGACTGGGTGAAGCCGATCTTGCCGAGCCCGTGCATGATCGCCGGGCGGGTGAACGCCTCGGCCAGGAAGAGCACGTCCGGGTCGACCTTCTTGACCTCCCCGATCAGCCAGTGCCAGAAGTCGAACGGCTTGGTGTGCGGGTTGTCGACCCGGAAGATCTTGATGCCCTCGCCGACCCAGTGCAGCACCACCCGCAGGATCTCCGCCCGGATGCCCTCGGGATCGTTGTCGAAGTTCAGCGGGTAGATGTCCTGGTACTTCTTCGGCGGGTTCTCCGCGTACGCGATGCTGCCGTCGGCCCGGGTGGTGAACCACTCCGGGTGCGCGGTCACCCACGGGTGGTCGGGGGCGCACTGCAACGCCAGGTCCATCGCCACCTCCAGGCCGTGCTCGGCGGCGGCGGCGACGAAGTCGCGGAAGTCCTCCGGCGTACCCAGCTCGGGGTGGATGGCGTCGTGGCCGCCCTCGGCGGCGCCGATCGCCCACGGCGAGCCGACGTCGTCCGGGCCGGCGGTGAGCGCGTTGTTGCGGCCCTTGCGGTTGACCCGCCCGATCGGGTGGATCGGCGGCAGGTAGAGCACGTCGAAGCCCATCGCCGCGACGCCGGGGAGGCGCTCCATCGCGGTGGCGAAGGTGCCGGACCGGGCGGGCGCGTCCACGGTGGCCGGGATCGCGCCCTCGGAGCGGGGGAAGAACTCGTACCAGGCGGAGAAGAGCGCCCGGGGGCGGTCCACCCAGAGTTGGTGCTCCTCGCCGGTGGTGACCAGTTCGCGCACCGGGTGGTCCCAGAGCAGCGGGGCCAGGTCGAGCGCGGGGCCGACCCGGCGGGGCAGGTCGAGGTCGGTGTCGGCCAGCGCGTCCAGCGCCGCCCGGATCCGCTTCCGGTCGGCCGGCTCGACGAGTTCGAGGGCCGCGGTCAGCACCCGGGCCCCCTCGGCCAGGTCGTTGGCCAGCTCGGCCGGGCCCTGGCCGGCGGCGACCTTCTTGGTGACCGCGTTCTGCCAGGTCAGGTACGGGTCCTGGAACGCCTCCACGGCGAACCGCCAGGTCCCCACGGCGTCCGGGCGGATGGTGGCGTGCCAGCGGTCCTGGCCGGGCTCGCCGGGGCGCATCCGGGTGAACGGGCGGGCCGCGCCGTCCGGGCCGAGCCAGACCACGTTGCAGCCGAGCGCGTCGTGCCCCTCACGGTAGGCGCGGGCCGACACGGGCACCGGTTCGCCGACCACCGCCTTGGCCGGGTAGCGACCGCAGGCGACGACAGGAGAGACGTCTTCGATCGGGAACCGTCCAGTCACCGGTTCAACCTACTGCCCGAGATCCTCTCGCGCTCGGCTGCACCCAGATCCCCGGCACCGCCCTCGGCGCGCCCGAGCGCGCGTCCCGGCGGTCGCCGTCGCGCGCGAACGGCCGCGTCGGCGGGGAGCCATCAGTCCGCCCGGCGCGCCACGAACACGAACTCCCGCCCGGGGCGGTCGGGTGCCTCCCGCACGTCGACCGTCCGGTAGCCGCTGGCGGCCAGGCTCGCCTCGACCTCGTCCCGGTCGCGGAACCGCAGCGTCGAGTCCGACGTGACGACCGCTCCGTCGGCCAGGAACCGGTACGTGTACCGGAAGGACACCAGCGGCAGTGCGACAGCGGTCACCTCGAGCCGCCGTCGCACCGGCCCGACCCCCGGCACGTCCCGGGTGACCGGCGCGGTGTCCGCCGCCCACTCCTCCCACGCACGCCGCTCGGGACGCCGGGTCTCGAACACGAGGTGACCGCCCGGCCGCAGGGCGTCGTGCACGCCCCGCAGGGTGCGCGCCCAGTCGTCGTCGGTGCAGAAGACCTGGGCCACGTTCCCGGTCATCGTGGCCAGATCGGCGTGCAGCGGCGGCAGCGTCGTGGCGTCGCCGGGCAGCCAGCGGACCCGACCCGTCGGATCCTTCGCCCGCGCGACCGCCAGGGACGCCTCGGCCGGGTCGACGCCCACAACGGTGCGGCCGTGGCGGGCGAGCAGCAGAGCCAGGTTCCCTGTCCCACACCCGACGTCGAGCACCACCCGCGCGCCCACCTCGTCGGCGACCGCGAGGTACGCGGCCAGGTCGTCCCGGTCGCCGTCGAACGCGTCGTAGACCGGCGCGAGACGAGGGTGGGCGAAGATCGCATCCGGCACCCGGGGACTGTATCCGGCGGCCGGCGTGATGGGTGTCCGTGCCGTCAGTCGAGGTCGTGTTCGACCGGTGTTGAGCACCCGGGCGAGCGGCGTCGAAGCGCGCCCACGGCCGGGACGGACCCGCGTCGGACGACGGTCAGCCGGCGGCGCCCACCGACCGGTACACGTCCAGCGTGCGCTGCGCGATGGCGTCCCAGGAGAAGTGCTCCACCGCCCGGCGGCGGCCGGCGAGACCGAACTCCTCGGCCCGCTTCGGCTCGGCCAGCAGGTCGTTGATCGTCGCCGCCAGGTCGGACACGAACCGCGCCGGATCCAGCGGCCGGCCGCTGCCGTCGGCGGCCTGCTCGATCGGCACCAGCAGGCCGGTCTCGCCGTCGGCGACCACCTCGGGGATGCCGCCGGTGGCGGTGGCCACCACGGCCGTCTCGCAGGCCATCGCCTCCAGGTTGACGATGCCCATCGGCTCGTACACCGACGGGCAGACGAAGATCGTGGCGTGGGTGAGCACCTGGATCACCTCGGGCTTGGGCAGCATCTCGGCGATCCACACCACCCCGGAGCGGTTCGCCCGCAGCTCGGCGACCAGAGCTTCCACCTCGGCGGCGATCTCCGGGGTGTCGGGGGCGCCGGCCAGCAGCACGAGCTGGGTGTCGGCGGGCAGCTCGCGGGCCGCGCGCAGCAGGTACGGCAGGCCCTTCTGCCGGGTGATCCGGCCGACGTAGACCACGCTCGGACGGGCCGGGTCGATGCCGAGCCGGTCCAGCACGTCGGTGCCCGGGTCCGGGGCGTACTGGGCGGTGTCGATGCCGTTGTAGACCACCCGCACCCGGTCCGGGTCGATGCCCGGGTACGCGGACAGCACGTCGCGGGCCATCCCGGCGCTGACCGCGACGATCGCGTCGGCGGCCTCGAACGCGGTCCGCTCGCACCAGGAGGAGAGGGCGTAGCCGCCGCCGAGCTGCTCGGCCTTCCACGGGCGCAGCGGCTCCAGGCTGTGCGCGGTCACCACGTGCGGCACCCCGTGCAGCAGCTTCGCGGTGTGCCCGGCCAGGTTGGCGTACCAGGTGTGGCTGTGCACCACGTCGGTGCCGGCGGCCCCGGCGGCCATCTCCAGGTCCACGCCCATGGTGCGCAGCGCGGCGTTCGCGCCGGCCAGCGCGGCCGGCTCGGCGTACGCGGTGACGCCCGGCTCGGTGCGGGGCGCGCCGAAGCAGTGCACCCGCACGTCGGCGAGCCGGCGCAGCTCGCGGGCCAGGTACTCGACGTGCACCCCGGCGCCGCCGTAGACCTCCGGTGGATACTCCCGGGTGAGCAGGTCCACGCGCAGCCGTGCCGAAGACGTCATGACCGGCACCCTAGTGCAGTTCGCCACCCCGCACCGGCTGCGGAACTGTGCCCGTACGAGTGGTGAAGTCGGGGCGGGATGGATAGCGTCTGGGCATGGCTGCCAAGGTGCTCGCGATCGTCCTGGCCGGCGGGGAGGGCAAGCGCCTGATGCCCCTCACCACGGACCGGGCGAAGCCCGCCGTCCCCTTCGGCGGGATGTACCGCATGGTCGACTTCGTCCTCTCCAACCTGGCGAACGCCGGCTTCCTCAAGATCGTCGTGCTCACCCAGTACAAGTCCCACTCGCTGGACCGGCACATCACCAAGACGTGGCGGATGTCGACCCTGCTCGGCAACTACGTCACCCCGGTGCCGGCGCAGCAGCGCCGCGGCCCGTGGTGGTTCGCCGGCTCGGCCGACGCGATCTACCAGAGCTTCAACCTGATCAACGACGAGCAGCCCGATTATGTGATCGTCTTCGGCGCCGACCACATCTACCGGATGGACCCGCGCCAGATGGTCGACGACCACATCGCCTCCGGCGCCGGGGTGACGGTGGCCGGCATCCGCCAGCCGCTGTCGACGGCCGACCAATTCGGCGTGATCGAGGTGGGCGCGGACGGCCGCCGGATCAGCGCGTTCCGCGAGAAGCCCACCGACGCGGTCGGGCTGCCCGACGCGCCGGACCAGATCTACGCCTCGATGGGCAACTACGTGTTCAGCACGAAGGCGCTCTGCGAGGCGGTCGAGCGCGACGCCGCGGACAAGAGCAGCAAGCACGACATGGGCGGCAGCATCATCCCGATGCTGGTCGAGCGGGGCGAGGCCAACGTCTACGACTTCAAGGACAACGAGGTGCCCGGCAGCACCGACCGGGACCGCGGCTACTGGCGGGACGTGGGGACCCTCGACTCCTTCTACGACGCGCACATGGACCTGATCAACGTGCACCCGGTCTTCAACCTCTACAACTTCGACTGGCCGATCTACACGGAGCAGCCGCCCTTCCCACCCGCCAAGTTCGTCCACCAGTGGGGGGAGCGAGTCGGCCGTGCGGTCGCCTCGATGGTCTCGCCCGGCGCGGTGATCTCCGGCTCGCTGGTGGAGAACTCGATCGTCGCGCCGAAGGTGAAGGTGCACTCCTGGGCGCACGTGGACGGCGCGGTGCTCATGGAGGGTGTCGAGATCGGCCGGCACGCGGTGGTCCGCCGGGCCATCCTGGACAAGAACGTCTACGTCCCGGAGGGCGCCGAGATCGGCGTCGACCTGGAAAAGGACCGGCAGCGCTACACCGTCTCCGACAACGGCATCGTCGTCGTCGGCAAGGGCCAGCGCGTCGAGGCCTGATCCACCCGCACAACCCAGGAGGTTTCCACCGTGGCGCACCCCCGTGCCGGCCAGCCCGCCCAGCCCGCCGACCTGGTCGACGTGCCCCGGCTGCTCACCGCCTACTACGCCGAGCACCCGGACCCGGCCGACCCGGCCCAGCAGGTCTCCTTCGGCACGTCCGGGCACCGCGGGTCGAGCCTGCGCAACGCCTTCAACGAGGACCACATCCTCGCGGTCACCCAGGCGCTCTGCGACTACCGCCGGGAGCAGGGGCTGGACGGCCCGCTCTTCCTCGCCCGGGACACCCACGCGCTCTCCGCGCCCGCCGAGGCCAGCGCGCTGGAGGTGCTCGCCGCCAACGAGGTCACCGTGTTGCGGGACAGCCGCGACGGCTACACCCCCACGCCCGCGCTGTCGCACGCCATCGGAACCCACAACCGCGGGCGGACCAGCGGCCTGGCCGACGGCATCGTGATCACCCCGTCGCACAACCCGCCGGACGACGGCGGCTTCAAGTACAACCCCACCCACGGCGGGCCCGCCGACACCGACGTCACCCGCTGGATCCAGGACCGCGCGAACGCCATCCTGGCCGCCGGGCTCAAGGAGGTGAAGCGCATCCCGTACGCCCGGGCCCGGGCCGCCGACACCACCGGCGGGTACGACTTCCTCGGCCGGTACGTCGACGACCTGCCCGCCGTGCTGGACATCGCCGCGATCCGCGACGCCGGGGTGCGGATCGGCGCCGACCCGATGGGCGGGGCGAGCGTGGCGTACTGGGGGGAGATCGCCGAGCGGCACCGGCTGGACCTCACCGTGATCAACCCGACCGTCGACCCGACCTGGCGGTTCATGACGCTGGACGGCGACGGCAAGATCCGGATGGACTGCTCGTCGCCGAACGCGATGGCGTCGCTGATCGCGGCCCGCTCCGACTACCAGGTCTCCACCGGCAACGACGCCGACGCCGACCGGCACGGCATCGTCACCCCGGACGGCGGCCTGATGAACCCGAACCACTACCTGGCGGTGGCGATCGGCCACCTGTTCCGCACCCGGCAGGAGTGGGGTCCGGCGGCCGCCGTCGGCAAGACGCTGGTCTCCTCCTCAATGATCGACCGGGTCGCCGCCGACCTGGGCCGCCCGCTGCTGGAGGTGCCGGTCGGCTTCAAGTGGTTCGTCCCCGGCCTGCTCGACGGGGCGGTCGGCTTCGGCGGCGAGGAGAGCGCGGGCGCGTCGTTCCTGCGCCGCGACGGCGGCACCTGGACCACCGACAAGGACGGCATCCTGCTCTGCCTGCTCGCCGCGGAGATCATCGGGGTGACCGGGCGGACCCCGAGCGAGCACTTCGCCGACCTGGCCGAGCGCTTCGGCGCGCCCGCGTACGCCCGGATCGACGCGCCGGCCACCCGGGAGGAGAAGGCCGTGCTCGCCAAGCTGTCACCCGATCAGGTGCCGGCCACCGAGCTCGCCGGCGAGCCGATCACCGCCACGCTCACCACCGCGCCCGGCAACGGTGCGGCGATCGGCGGGCTGAAGGTGACCACCGAGTCCGGCTGGTTCGCCGCCCGGCCGTCCGGCACCGAGGACGTCTACAAGATCTACGCCGAGTCGTTCCGCGGGCCGGAGCACCTCGGCCGGATCCAGGAGGAGGCGAAGGCGCTGGTCTCCGGCGTGCTCTCCCGCGCCTGACCGGCGTTGGTCTCCGGCGGCGCTCCCCGCGCTGACCCCGGGTGCCTCCGGGGTCAGCAGGGCGGTTCCAGCTCCCGCTGGTCGCGCTCCCGGCGCAGCTCCTCCGGCAGCAACTCGCGCAGCTGGTCGGGGAGGAACGGCAGGTCCAGCAGGCTCAACTTGAGCTGGTTGCGCTCCTGGTAGCGCTTCGGGTCGAAGCGGACCACCCGGCCGGCGTCGCGGCGGTAGCGGATCTGCACGGTCCCCTCGCGCGCCGCCTCCTTGATCACCAGCCCGTCCATCTCGACGGCGACCGCCGCCGAGTGGGGCTGGAGGTCCAGCCGGATGCTCTCCTCCGGGGCCAGCACCACCGACCGGGAGATGCCGGCCATCGGCGCCGACGGGGTCACCACCACCACGTCCGCCGCCGGCGAGATGAGCGGCCCGCCCGCCGCGTAGCTGTACGCCGTCGAGCCGGTCGGGGTGCTCACCACCAGCGCGTCGCAGCGGTAGTAGCCGTACCGCTGGCCGTCCACCGCGAGGGTGGCCGTGACGAACCCGGAGCCGGGCTGGCGGACCAGCGCGATGTCGTTGAAGGCGACCACGTCGTCGCCGCACACATCACAGGCCAGGCAGGCGTGCGACTCGACGGTGAAATCCTTCGCCGCCAGCCGGCTCAACGCGTTCGGCAGGTCCGGCGGCTCCACCTCCACCAGGAAACCGAGCCGGCCCAGGTGCACACCGAGCACCGGCTTCGGGTCGTGCACCGCCATCCGCAGCGCGCCCAGCATGGTGCCGTCCCCGCCGATACTGATCAACGCGTCGGACCGGACGGCCAGGTCGTCGGCCGGGACCGGCTCGACGCAGGACGGCACCCGGTGCTCGTCCTCGGTCCGCACCAGCAGCGTCTTGCGGTGGCTCGACGCCCACCGCTCAATGATTCCGACCACCTCGGAGACGTCCCGGGTGGGGTGCAGCACCAGACCCAGTCCCGCCACCCGTACAGCTCACCACATCCCGGGCCGGTCGGCGGGACGTACGCGCAGGCAGGCCGGCGCTGGTCTCCGCGCCGGCGGGCCCGGCCGCGCGTTCAGTGGCGCGGCCCGGGCTGTGCGGGTCGGTAGGGCGCGAGCACCCCGAGCGGGTGCGGTGCCTCCCGGCCATCGCGTCGAAGTCGTACCCGTCGGTGCGGTGCCCGGACGCGGGCCAGGGGCGGACCGTGGCGGTCCACCCCTGGCAGGCGCGGCGTCAGCGGGACAACGGCAGGCGCACCGCGCCGTCCGCGACCGGGCCCACGGGGTGGGCGCAGAGCATCGCGAGCTTTGCGATGATCTTGTCGGCGTCGTCGAACGGGTCGAGGTCGGAGACCTCAGCCGGCTCCAGGGGTGGCACTGTCACGTGCGAGATGAGCGGGTGCAGCGGGCGGACGTCCGCCTCGCCGGTGCCCAGCAGGTTCTCGTGCAGTTTCTCTCCGGGTCGCAGGCCGGTGTAGTCGATCGGCACCGAGCTGGCGGCCTGTTCGATCATCTGGCGGGCCAGGTCGTCGATCCGGACCGGCTCGCCCATGTCGAGCACCAGCGCCTCGCCGTCGCGGCCGATCTCCGCGGCTTGGAGCACCAGATGGACCGCCTCCTGCACGGTCATCAGGTAGCGGGTCACGTCGGGGTGGGTGACGGTCACGGGTTGGCCGGACTCGATCTGCCGCTGGAATGCGGTCACCACGGAGCCCCGGCTGCTGAGCACGTTGCCGAAACGGACACTCAGGAAAGTGCCCGGGTGGGTCGCCGCGGCGTGCGCGGTGAGCCGCTCGGTGATCCGCTTGGAGTAGCCGAGCACGCTGACCGGGTCGGCGGCCTTGTCGGTGGAGATGTTGACGAAGCGGGCGACGTCGCGGCAGGCATCCAGCACCGACAGCGTGCCCCAGACATTGGTCTTGATCGCCTCGCCCGGGTGCCGCTGCAACAGCGTGAGGTGCTTCAGCGCCGCCGCGTGGAAGATGATCTCGGGGCGGCGCACCCGGATGATCCGCCTGATCTCCTCGTCGTCGCGCAGGTCGGCAAGGATCAGCTCAGGTCCGTCGAGCAGGGCTCGACCGTGCAGCGACATCTGAAGGCCGTGCAGCGCGGATTCGTCGCGGTCCAACATCATCAGCTCACCCGGGTCGGCCCGCATGATCTGCCGGCACAGCTCCGAGCCGATCGAACCACCCGCGCCGGTGACCAGGATCCGTCGCCCGGTCAGCCCGTTGCCGGACAGGGTCAGGTCACCGACCACCTGGCGCCGGCCGAGCAGGTCGCTGATCTTCACGTCCCGGACGTCGGTGACGGTGATCCGGTGGTCGACCAGGTCCCGCACCGGCGGGAGAACCTTGAACGCCGCCCCGGCCTGCAGGGTGGCTTCCCGGATCTGGCGGATCAGCGTGGCATCCGCATTGGCGACAGAGAAGATGACGGTGCTGGCCCGGGTGCGCCGCACCGCGTCCCTGACGTCGTGCCGCCCGCCGAGCACCCGGATCCCCTCGACTCGCAGATCTCGCTTGTCCGGGTCGTCGTCGAGGAGCCCGACCGGAAGGTACCTGCTTCTCGGGTCGGTCATCATTGCCCGTAGCAGGCCTTCGCCGGCAGAGCCGGCGCCGAAGAGCAGCACCCGGCTCGCGGCGACGGCGTCCGGTCGCAGCGCCCGGTCCCGGCGGTGCCGGTAGGCGGTCCGGAGGCCGAGCATCAGCAGCAGGGCCATCGCTCCGCCAGCGACGGGAGTGCTCGCCGGGACCGGCCGCTCGCCGGAGGCGAGCAGTCCGAACAGCACGAGTGCGGCGGTGGCCGTGGTGGTACTGGCCAGGCCGCGGACCTCCTGGAGGCTGCCCAGGGGATGCCGGCCGGACCAGACCTGGCGCAGCACGCCCAGCGCAAGGTGGAGCAGGCCGGCCATCACGCCGACCGTGGCCATCCACATCGCCTGGTCCACCGTCAGGTCGAACTCCTGCCGGGTCGAGGCGGCGATGAGGAATCCCCCCACCCAGGCCGTGACGTCGGCGGCGAGGTAGCTGGCCCTGCGCCGCCAGCCCCGGCGGCGTCGGTTGCCCTCCGCGATGACGGGTGTGGTGGTGGCGCTGTGTGGCATGGCGACTCCCCATTTGTGGTGCCGTGGCATTGCTGGCGGTGAACCGGGCTTCTCTAGTTGTATTCGGTCAGAAAGACACAAAAGGTGTGTTTGCGGTAAACAGTCAGTTATTGCGCAGCCCGGATGTCGCCACGACGTCGTCGAGCAGTCGTTGGAGGCGAGCCGACATGACCTCGCGGGAACGGTGCTCCTGGATGAAGCGGCGTCCGCGACGGCCCATCTCGACGAGGGTCGCATCGTCCAGTTCGGCGAGCTTGCGCAACCCGGCGGCGATCTCGCCGCTGTCCACTGTGAGGCCGGAGTCGCTGGTCAGCAGGATGTCCTCGGGCTCGCCGGGGCAGTTGTTCAGCACCGGCAAGCCCGCGGCCAGGTAGTCGTAGAGCTTGTTGGGGCTGGCTCCCAGCCGGTACACAGGGCTGTAGGCGAGGACGTGCACACCGATGTCCGCGCCACCGAGGATGGCCTGCAACTCCTGCTTCGGCACCGGGTCGAGGAATCGCACGTTGGTCAGGCCCTCCGCGCCGGCCCGCTGAACCAGCTCACGTTTGTCGTGCCCGTCGCCGATCAGGACGAAGGTGTGCTCGGGTAGCTCGGCGGCGGCGTCCAGCAGCTTGTCGAGACCGTTGATCGGTCCATGCGCTCCGGCGAACACGATGAGCCGTCCCCGTACCGGTACGCGGTCGCGAAGCGGTGGGTACACGTCGGGCCTGAGGTCGAAGTCCGCCGGCTCGGCGCTGTTGCTGACCCACCCGAGTTTCGACTCGTCGACTCCCCGCGCGGTGAGGTAGGAACGCCAGCCGTGGGCGACCATGACGATCCGGTCGGCCCGGCGGTACAGCCAGAGCTCCAGGAACCGCAACGCACGGTGGATCAGGGACCCCGACCGCAGATATCCCGTACTGACCATGGCCTCCGGCCACAGGTCGCGGATCTCCAGCACGAACTTCGCCCGCCGCAGCCGCGCCACCGCCCATCCGGCCACCGGGGTCAGGATGTGCGGGGACGAGGCGTACACGACGTCGGGCCGCGGTTGGCGCAGCCCGGCGACGAGAGCGTTGCGGGCATAACTGAACCAGCTCAACACCCGACGATGGTTGTTGCGGGTGTAGCTGGTGACCGGCACGGCGATGAAGTGCGGGTCGTCCGGGACGTACGCCTGCTTGGAGATGTGGTCGAGACCGGCGGTGACGATCGTCCAGTCCCAACCCTCGAGCCGGCCGAAGAGCTCCACGTGCCGGGTACCGCCGGAATGGGAGAGCGGCTTGGCGTAGTGGTTCAGGATGAGAACTCGGCGTGCCGCCGGACGGTGCTCTGCCACGGTGCGGCCTCCTTCATCTGTCCGGGGTGGTCAGGTCTGGGTGCGGGGCGGAGGACGGCGGTGACGGCGAGGATCCAGCAGAATCGGGTGTCGAAGTAGTCGCCCGAGAACATGGCGGCGATCAGCACGTAGATGGCCCCGACGGCGCAGGTGAGCTGCTCCTTGGGGACCGACGTCCAGGGCCGGCCGTCCCGCCACCAGCACGCGGCCGTGAATCCGATCAGGATGAGGGCGGGCAGCCCGGACTCGGCGGCCAGCCCGGCCAGGTAGTTGTGCGGGTAGCCGATGCCGACGGTCGCGTAGAAGCTGTCCAGACCGCCGCCGAGGAGGGGGTGGTCGAGGAAGATCCGCCAGGCCGAACGGAGCAGCTCCGGCCGGGCGGAGAAGTCACTGCTCTGGATGCCGGTGCTGGAGTAGCGGGTCTCCATCATCGTGGCGAGCCAGGTGTCCACGAAGTAGGAGACGGCCCAGATGGCCAGCCCGCCGACCGCGAGGGTGCCGAGCAGGATGCTGAGCCGTCGGCGGGCGAAGACGACGAAGTACGCCGTCCCGGCGCCGATCAGGGCGATCAGTCCGCCCCGTGATCCGGAGAGCAGCGCGGCGACGGCCAGCAGAGGTATCGGCAACATCAACCACCACCGACGCCAGACGACCGACAGCCCGATCGAGGCGATGATCCCCAGCGAGATCACGCGCACGAAGACATTCGGACCGCCACCGAAGGCGGAGTACCTTCCCTGTCCCTGCGGGCCGACGGCGAGCGCGCCGAGTGCGTAGACCAGCGCGGCGACCACCATCAGGACGAGCAGCGTGCGGGCCGCCCGCCGCGGGTCGGCGGCCACCAGCACGGTGGCGACCAGCACGAGGAACCAGAGGGCGATCAGATCCCAGCCGGCCTTCTGCAGGCGGGCCCCGTCCGGGGCCCAGAACGCGGAGGCCAGCTGGAGCGCGATCAGCATGCTGAACAACGCGAAGACCCTGGGCCACGGCGGCGTCATGCCGTTCACGGATCGGTCGATCTGCCAGAGCAGCACCATCAGCAGCAGCAGGGCGTAGGCGGGAACGCGGGGATCGTGGATTCCGTACGTGGGGAGTCCGACCCGATCGAGGGAGAAACGTCCGGCGAGTGCCAACACGAACAGCAGCGTCATCAGCGTGACGGAGTACCGGGCCCCGGCGGCCCGCTGACCCGGGGCCGACATGGCCGGCCGACCGGCACTGAACAGGGTGTCCGGAGGGCGTGGGCGGGTGATCGACGGCATCGCTGCTCGCCTCCCTTGGTCAATCGAGCGCGGCCGAGGAGGCCGGCCGTCGGTCGTCGGTACGGAACGGGTGCGCTGCGGTGGCGGTCGTCCGACGGGGTTCCCTGGCGCACGCGCAGACCGCGAGGACAGCGCCGACGCCGTACGCGATCGCGGAACCGACCGCCGCACCGAGGGCCCCGTAGCGGGGGATGAGGAGGAGGTAGGCGACGAGAGCGACCGCCATGGCGGGTACGTCCGCGATCAAGGCACCCCGGGCACGCCCCGCCGCCAAGCCGAGTGCGATGGCCACCCGGCTGACGCTGTAGCAGGCCGCCGCCACGGCCAGCGGCACCAGCAACCCGACCGACTCCCGGTACTCCTCGCCGAACACCGGCACCACCAGCAGCCGGCCGGTGACCAGCAGGGCGAGCCCGGCCAGCACGCCGTACCCGGCGGCCAGGAACAGCGGGCCGGTCCGGCGCAGGTCGCCCGCGAGATGGCGTTGGTGCCAGCGCGGCGACTGGGCGTCGGTCCAGCTGATCACCGGCCAGATGGCGAACTCCGCGACGGTGGCGACGACGATGTAGAGCCCGAGCTGTTCGTAGGACCCGAGCCAGGGCAGCAACAGCCGGTCGGCGCGCAGCATCACCAGTCCGGCGACGGTGGCTGGTAGCAGCCGCAGACCGAGACGGCGGGCCGGGCCCAGATCGTGCGGTGGGTCGTCCGTGGCGGGGGTCCGACGCAGCAGCACCCAGGCGACCGCCGGTCCGGCACCCAGCGCGACACCGTAGGCGAGCAACCAGAGCTGTGGCGTGTCGATCTTGGCCGTCGCGAGCAGCACGGCAATCGCGACCAGGGCGGATTGACCGACCACCGTGGAGACCACGTACGGCCGCAGCATGCCGGCCGCCGTCGCGCCGGTCCGCAGCGTCGCCGCCGTGAGTACCGTGAAGCCGGTGACGAGGCAGCTGGCGACGGTTGCCAGGCCGCCGGCCGGCGTCCCGCTGCCCAGCGCGTAGAGGATAGGTGCGGCGGCCACTGACACCAGCAGGGCCGGCGGTATCACCAGCCGCAGCGCGTCCGCCGCGGCGCCTCGGGCGCCGCGCCGCAGCGGCACGGTCGCCAGATAAGACTTGTCGGTACCGGCCATCGCAAGCAAATTGGCCAGGTAGGTGACCTGGAGCAGTAGTGCGAAGCCGCCCCGACCGGTGGGACCCATGGCACGCGCCGACAGCGCGTTCACGGCGAGGCTCGCCGCCCCGGTGATGAGCTGTCCGGCGACCAGATGGCCGGCGGTTACCAGCGAGGAGCGCCGACGGGCTCCCGTCGTCGCATCTCCCGTTGCCGCGGACGGTGGCGTGGCGGCGAACGGTGTTCCGCCGGCGGCCGAGACGCCGTGTGGGCCGGGCCTCACCCGATCCGTCCCGTCACCGCAGCGCTCCGGCAGCGTCCGTGGCGAGACGGGGTGTCGGGCCCGGGGCAGGGCGGTCAGCCGGCGCGTCGCACAGTGCGCGGACCGTGGCGGCGACGCGGTCCAGGTCCGTGTCCTGCCACCGGATGTCGCTGTGCAGATAGAGCATCCGGCGGGACAGGTCCAACTGGCGGCTGGGTGTTGCCCTCGCCGGGAGCGTCCAGAGCACGGCCGGGTAGATGTTCCGGGCGATCAGCCCTGCACGGACGGTGTCCCGGCGTTGTGGGGTGTCGAACTCAAGGACGACACCGAAGGTCCGACCGTGCACGGTCATGCCGGGTTGGTGGCCCAGGGCGGCGGCCAGGTGGACCGAATTGGCGATCCGGCGGCGGCGCAGCTCAGCGACGGGGAGGACGGGCAGCACCTGGCGGGAGTAGTCGGAGATGGCGCTGACGACGGTTGATCGCAGGCCCGCCTCGGCCGCCGCCGTGAGCGTCAGGTAGGTCTCCTTGTCGATGGACGCACCATCCAGATAGGCCCGTTTGAGGCACATGGCTGCGAGGTTCCTACCGGCGTTGGCCAGGTGTTCGGAATCAGCCTCGGGGGCTGGCGGCAGGGGCCGTCGCCGGTGGGACCACACCGCGCCGCCGTCGGGCAGCGGCAGGGTCTTGCGGAGTGACGCGAAAAGATAGTCGGTGGCGAGTTGGTCGGCCCACGGCGCAGTCGGATCGTGGGTGAGGTCCACGATCACCTCAGCCTCGGTGGCAGGGAGGGTGGGCTGCGCACCGAAGTAGGCGACCACGACCACCACCTCGGTCGGACCGGCGTTCGGCGGCTCCTGCTGGCCCACGGGTCCGGCGTCGTACCGCCGGATCGGCAACAGGCCGGTGACGCTTTCCACGACCTCGGGGCAGTAGTACGCGGGTAGGTGTACCGCCGTCCAGCCCCGATCCCGCCGGCCGAACTCGATCAGCGCGCGCAGCGCCTGGCGTCCGGAGCCGTACAGGCGCATCGGCGGCAGTTCCGTGCGGGCATCCCCCGTGGGGATGAACAGTGGAAAGGCGGACCCGTACTCCCAGCGGTCCGTCGCGATCAATGGACCTGCTCCAGTACCGGCGGCACCAGGCCGATGTCATCCACCTCGGCCGGGGTCTGGCCGACGATCTCGCCGCGCCGGAACGGTTCCGCCACGGTACGAAGCAGGATCTTCAGGTCGAGCCAGAGTGACCAGTTGTCGAGGTAGGCCACGTCAAGGTCGAGTCGCTGGCCGAAGGTCAGCGAGCGGCGCCCACTGACCTGCGTCAGCCCGGTGATGCCGGGGCGGACGTCGTGCCGGCGGGCATGGTGTGCGCTGTACCTCGGCAGGTACTCCATGACCAGCGGGCGAGGGCCGACGAGGCTCATCCGCCCGGTGAGCACCAGGGTCAGCTCGGGCAGTTCGTCGAGGCTGGTGCGGCGCAGGAACCGCCCGAGGCGGGTGGTCCGCACCTCGTCGGTGGTCCAGGCCTCCTCGTCCGGGCGGGGGTCCCGCATGGTGCGGAACTTGTGGAGGGTGAACGGCTCACCGTGCAGGCCGGGCCGTACCTGACGGAACAGCACCGGCCCTCCCGATGTCACCAGGATCGCCAGCGCGATCACGGCGATGACAGGGCTGAAGAGCACGAGGAGCAGTGCCGCGCCGACGACGTCGATGACCCTTTTCGCGCGTGATGCCGCTACCACCACTAGCTCCATTCTCGCCGCGGGGGCGTCGAATCTCCGCCGCGCCGACGGTCGGGCCCTCTCGGGGGCCGTTGCCCGGTGCGCAGCCGGATCAGTTCTATCAGGAGATTTGTAACTTTTTGGGGTCTTTAGGCAATTCGTGGACTGCTGGCGGGATGTGACCGGATCAACCGGTCTCCGGTGGGCGTCGTCCGCCGGCACCTGGAGCCGGGAGTTGTTGCCGGTACTGCGGGAAGAAGCTCGGGTCCGGCTGCCAGCCCGGATCGAGCCGGATCGCCTCGGCGTGATGGTCCCGGGCCAGTCGGTCGTAGCGGGCCTGGTCCAGCACCCGGCTTCCGGTCGAGTACGTCACCAGGTTGTCCGGTGCGAACGCGCGCTTGTAGCGGAAGATGCCGTCGTCCGGCGTGTACCCGCCGCCGAGGATGAAGCGGGACCGGCCCTGCTGCCGTCCCCAGTGGAAGATCTCGAACTTGAGCAGATCGTTCGGTCGCAGGTCGAACGCTTCCTCGTCGGTGCCGCCGAGGAAGGAGTACATGTTCCGGCCCGAGACCAGCACCAGCTCGGTGGAGACGACCCTGCCCGCGTGCCAGGCGTGGAACAGCACCGCCTGGCCGGGCAGGTCACGGAGCAGGGAGGTGAAGAACGAACGAGGGAAGTGGTAGCCGTCGGCCGCCTGCCTACGGTGCATGGTCGCCTGGTAGATGCGCAGGAAGTCGTCCAGATGGTCGGCGGACTCGTCGACCTCGACCGTCACTCCCTCGCGGCGGGCCCGATTCACGTTCTTGCGGACCTTGTGTTCGAACTCGCGCCACATCTGGTCCGGCGCGGTGTGCAGGTCCCGCACCACGTTCACCAATCGCGGTTGGACCCGGCCGGGATACGGCAGAAGCTGGTCGGGGAACAGGTGCAGGCGGCAGAACTCGCTGACCACCCGGCGGGAGCGGCAGAACTCGTCGAAGGCGAGCCAGAACTCCTTGGCCTCGACCTCGTCGACGCCCTCGTGAAAAGCGCCGCCGCTGCCCCCGTACGGGCTGGTGATGTCGTACGCCGGTGTCGCGCAGTCGGACAGATGAGGCGCGTCGACCGGCCGCAACAGGAATGGATAGAGGACGAAGCCGTTACGGGTGCGCGCGTACGCCGCCAGGGGTTCGTCTCGCTCCGTGGCGAAGAGCCGTACGTAGCCGGGGTGCGCGCACACCTCTCGCTCGGCCCACGCCTCGTGCACCGCCCGCCAACGCGCCTGGTCCCGGCATTCGCGGGCGTTCCAGATCTCCAGTTCCATCAGCACCACCTGGGGTCGGGCCGGGGCACGGTCAGCGGCGGTCGAGAAAGCCCGCGATCGCGGCGGCCACCCGAGCCGCCTGGTCCTCGGTCATGCCGGAGCCGCTGGGCAGGGTGAGTCCGTCGGCGAAGAGCCGTTCGGCGGCCCCGGAGAGCACCCGGTCCGCGTCGGCGAAGACGGGTTGCAGGTGCAGCGGCTTCCACACCGGCCGGGTCTCGATGTTCCGCGCCGCCAGGTGACTCGCCAGGTCCGCCGCCCGCCAGCCGGCGGCCTGTGGGTCAACCACGACGCTGGTCAGCCAGCAGTTGGCACCCATGTCGTGGTCGGCGAGCACGCGGACGCCGGGGGCGGCGCCGAAGAGCTTGGCGTACCGGTCGCGGTGGGCTCGCCGCCGAACCAACATCCCGTCAAGCCGGCGCAACTGGGCCCGACCGAGCGCGGCGAGCAGGTTGCTCAGGCGGTAGTTGTAGCCGGTGTCGAGGTGCTCGTAATGCGGTACCGGTTGCCGTGCCTGGGTCGCCAGGTAGCGGCAGCGCGCCACCAGCGCGGCGTCGTCGGAGACCAGCATCCCGCCGCCAGAGGTGGTGATGATCTTGTTGCCGTTGAAGGACAACACGGACGCCTGGCCGAACGAGGCGGCCGGGCGGCCGTTGCGTACTGCGCCGAGCGCTTCCGCGGCGTCCTCCACGACGGGGACGCCGGCCGACGCGCAGATCGGCAGGATCCGTTCGTAGTCGGCGCACGAGCCGAACATGTCCACCGGCAGCACGGCGGCCACCCGTCGGCCGGCTCGCCGCAGGTCGTGCAGGGCCCGTTCGAGCAGCGCCGGGTCGAGATTGCCGGTCTCCGGCTCGCAGTCGACGAAGACCGGCTCGGCTCCGGTGTAGACGGCCGCGTTGGCGGTGGCGACGAAGGTCAGCGTAGGCACCACCACGACGTCACCGGGCCGCGTGCCGAGGGCGAGCAACGCCAGATGGAGTCCGGCGGTGCCGGAGGACAGGGCCACGGCGTGAGCGCGTCCGACCCGGTCGGCGACCTCCCGCTCGAACGCGTCGATCTCCGGGCCGACCGGCGCTATCCACCCGGAGCGCACCGCGCTGAGCAGGTACGACTCCTCCAGCGGACCGACGTCCGGCGGCGAGAGCAGGACCGGGTCGTCCGCCATGTCCGCCGGTGGTCGACCGGCAATCTGTTCGCGTACCACCATTTACGGCAACCCCCGGTCATCGGCGGGGCGTGCGCCCCACTCGCCTCCGGGGAGGTCAACGACGAAGCGGTCCGGCGGTGTTGCCCTATTGAAAACTAAGATCCTCTTTCGCGTTTCTCGTCCGCTTCATCCCTCCTGGTGGCAGCCGCCCCCCACCGGTAGAGTGCGGCGGCCGGCGGTGCTGGATCGCCCTGGAACCTGGGGAGTTGCGCGATGTTGCACCTGCGGATCATCGCGCCGGCCGACCGGTCCACGGCGGTTGCCGACCTGCTCGCGGGCGACCCTGGGGTCGCGCACCTGGCCGTCATCCCGGGCGTCGCCCGACAGCCAGCCGGCGACCTGATCCTCTGCGACGTCGTGCGGGAGAGCGCCGACCGGGTCCTCGTCCGCCTGCAGGAACTCGACGTCGAGGCGCGGGGCGGCATCTCCGCGGACGACGTGGAGCTGACCCTGTCCGAGACGGCGAAGAAGGCGGCCCGCGACGCGCCGGGGCACGGCGAGGACGCGGTGGTCTGGGACGAGATCGCCGCGAAGACCGGCGAACAGACCGTGCTGACCGGCACCTATCTGGTGCTCATCATGGTGGCCACCATGATCGCCGGGATCGGGGTGTTGCTCGACCAGCCGATCCTGATCGTCGGGGCGATGGTGGTCGGCCCCGAGTTCGGCCCGCTGGCCGCGCTCTGCGTGGCGCTGCTGCGGCGCAACCGGCAGGTCATCGGCCGCTCGGTCACGGCTCTCACGGTCGGCTTCCTGGCGGCCATGGTGGTCACCGTGCTCAGCACGTGGGCGCTCACCGCCGTCGGGCTGGTCGACCGGGGCATGCTGCTGGCCGAACGGCCGCTTACCGACTTCATCTGGCGACCGGACGCGCTGTCCTGGGTGGTCGGCCTGCTCGCCGGGGTGGCCGGCATGCTCTCCCTGACGTCGAAGAAGTCCGGGTCGCTGGTCGGTGTGCTGATCTCGGTGACCACCGTGCCGGCGGCCGCCAACGTCGCCGTCGCCGCCGCCTACGGCGTCTGGCGGGAAGCCGGCGGTTCGGCGCTCCAGCTGGTGATCAACCTGTGCGCCATCGTGGTCGCCGGCCTGCTCACCCTGGGCGTGCAGCAACTCTGGTGGTGGCACCTCGGCGGGCGGGTCCGGCGTCGGACGGCCCGGCAGCGGGTGACCGGCCGCTGAGCCGGCTCAACCCCAGTCGTCGCCCGCGTCCAGCCGTCGGGTGAGCAGGTCACGCAGCGGGACGGACTCGCCGTCCCGGCCGCCCCGCCCGACCACCAATGGCGCGGGGTCGGGCCGCGGGTCTGCGCCGAAGAGCCGGGACCGCATGCTGGCCGGCACGGTGAGCAGGTGGAAGCGCCCGTCGGTGTCCACGGCCCGGGTCAGCGCCCGGTCCACGTACCAGCCGGTGAGCCGGGTGCGGTAGCGAGCCCGCCCGTCGTAGGACCGGGCAGTCAATCGGCTCGTGCGCAGGCCGCGGCGGGTCGCCTCGGCGGTGAACCAGGCCACCAGCTCGGCCGCCGCCGCCTGCTCGGCGGCGCGGGCCTGCTCGTCCGCTTCGGCGTGCGCCCGTACCGCGCGGCGTTGCCGCTCGCGCCACTCCAGACCGTCATTCGCACCCACCCCCGCGACGGTACGCCCCACCCCTCCCAGTCCACCTGCCCGCTTGCCCACCCGAGCCCTGTCCTCGACCCCGCAGCGAAAGGGTTCAGGCAGGCCGGGTGCGTCAGGCCAGGCCGGCGCGGCGCAGTGCCTCCAGCATCTCGCTGTTGGCCGGCGCGGGCGCGCCTCGACCCTGCCGCTGCTGCGGCCCGCCCCGCGAGCCGCCCCGGTCGCCGCGCCCGGCGCCGCGCGGAGCGCCCTGACCACCGCGCTGACCGCCCTGGCCACCGCGCTCCCGGCCGCCGCGGTCGCGGCGTCCGTCACCGCCCGGGGCCTCGTCCTCCAGCCGCAGGGTCAGCGAGATGCGCTTACGGGGCACGTCGACGTCGAGCACCCGGACCCGGACCACGTCGCCGGACTTCACCACGTCGCGCGGGTCCTTGACGAAGGTGTGCGACATGGCGGAGACGTGGACCAGGCCGTCCTGGTGCACGCCCACGTCGACGAACGCGCCGAAGGCGGCCACGTTGGTGACCACGCCCTCCAACACCATCCCCGGCGTCAGGTCGCTGATCTTCTCGACGCCCTCGACGAAGGTGGCCGTCCGGAACTCCGGGCGCGGGTCGCGGCCCGGCTTCTCCAGCTCGGCGAGGATGTCGGTGACGGTGGGCAGGCCGAACGTGTCGTCGACGAACTCGGTGGCGCGCAGCCCGCGCAGGATGGCGCTCTGCCCGATCAGCCCGCGTACGTCGGTGCCGGTGCGGGCGAGGATCCGCCGGACCACCGGGTACGCCTCGGGGTGCACGCTGGAGGAGTCCAGCGGGTCGTCGCCGCCCGGGATACGCAGGAAGCCGGCGCACTGCTCGAACGCCTTCGGTCCGAGCCGGGGCACCTTCTTCAGCTGGGCGCGGGTGCGGAACGGCCCGTTGGCGTCCCGGTGCAGCACGATGTTCTCGGCCAGCCCGGCGCCGATGCCGGAGACCCGGGTGAGCAGCGGCGCCGAGGCGGTGTTGACGTCGACCCCCACCGCGTTCACGCAGTCCTCGACCACCGCGTCGAGCGAGCGGGACAGCTTCACCTCGGACAGGTCGTGCTGGTACTGCCCGACGCCGATCGAGCGCGGGTCGATCTTCACCAGCTCGGCCAGGGGGTCCTGGAGGCGGCGCGCGATGGAGACCGCGCCGCGCAGCGACACGTCGAGCCCGGGCAGCTCCTGCGAGGCGTACGCGGAGGCGGAGTAGACCGACGCGCCGGCCTCGGAGACCACCACCTTGGTCAGGTTCAGCTCCGGGTGCTGCTTGATCAGGTCACCGGCGAGCTTGTCGGTCTCCCGGCTCGCCGTGCCGTTGCCGATGGCGACCAGTTCGACGCCGTGCGCGGCGGCCAGGCGGGCCAGGGTGGCCAATGAGGCGTCCCACTGCCGCCGCGGCTCGTGCGGGTAGATGGTGTCGGTGGCTACCACCTTGCCGGTGGCGTCGACCACGGCCACCTTCACGCCGGTGCGCAGGCCCGGGTCCAGGCCCATGGTCGGGCGGGTGCCGGCCGGCGCGGCGAGCAGCAGGTCACGCAGGTTGGTGGCGAAGACCCGGACGGCCTCCTCCTCGGCCGCCTGCCAGAGCCGCATCCGCAGGTCGGCGCCGAGGTGGATGAGGACCCGGGTACGCCAGGCCCAGCGCACCGTGTCGGTGAGCCACCGGTCGGCGGGCCGCCCCTGGTCGCTGACCCCGAACCGGCCGGCGATGGCCGCCTCGTAGCGGGTGGGGCCGGTGACCACGGCGTCGGAGTCGCCGTCGGCCTCCGGGTCCATGGTCAGGTCGAGCACGCTCTCCTTCTCGCCCCGGAACATGGCGAGGATCCGGTGCGAGGGGAGCTTCGTGAACGGCTCGGCGAAGTCGAAGTAGTCGGCGAACTTGGCGCCGGCCGTCTCCTGGCCCTCGCGTACCCGGGAGACCAGTCGGCCCCGCGACCACATCTGCTCGCGCAGCGTGCCGATCAGGTCGGCGTCCTCGGCGAACCGCTCGACGAGGATGGCACGGGCCCCGTCGAGCGCGGCGGCGACGTCGGCGACCCCCCGGTCGGCGTCGACGAAGCCGGCGGCCGTGGCCCGCGGGTCCTGCGCCGGGTCGGCCAGCAGCGTGGCGGCCAAGGGCTCCAGCCCGGCCTCGCGGGCGATCTGCGCCCGGGTCCGCCGCTTCGGCTTGTACGGCAGGTAGATGTCCTCCAGGCGCGACTTCGAGTCGGCCGCCATGATCTGCGCTTCCAGGGCCTCGTCGAGCTTGCCCTGGCCGCGGATGGACTCCAGCACCGCGGCGCGCCGCTCGTCCAGCTCGCGCAGGTAGCGCAGCCGCTCCTCCAGGGTGCGCAGTTGCGCGTCGTCGAGCAGGCCGGTGGCCTCCTTGCGGTAGCGGGCGATGAACGGCACGGTGGCGCCGCCGTCGAGCAGCTCCACGGCCGCCCGCACCTGCCGTTCGGCGACGCCGAGTTCCTCGGCGATCCGCTGGTGCACAGACTGGGTCACGATCTGATCCGCCTTCTCGGGTGGGTTCGGCAGTCATTGTGCCGGTCGGGTCATCGCCGGCCGCGCCGCACCCGCCCGTCCCATCCGGCACACCGGTCCCGCCGGCGGGCAGGCGCATCACGACCCGGGGCACGCTGCGCTAGCGTGGCGATCATGGAACAAGCTGCGGATCCGCGGGCCCGGCGGCTCTTCGGGGGCAGCGCCCGGGCGCTCGGCGACCTGGCCGCCAGCCCGTTCCGGGCCGACCGGGACCGGATCGTCGGCTCGCCGTTCTTCGCCCGGCTCAACGGCGTGACCCAGGTCATCAGCCCGGGTGGCTCCGGGCTGCTGGTGCACAACCGGCTCACCCACAGCCTCAAGGTGGCGCAGGTGGCCCGGGCGATCGCCGAGCGGCTGACCGCCGACCCGGTCCACCGGGACCTGCTGGAGAAGCTGGGCGGTTGCGATCCGGACGTGGTGGAGGCCGCCGCGCTCGCCCACGACCTCGGTCACCCGCCGTTCGGGCACCTGGGTGAGCGGGTGCTGGACCGGCTGGCCCGGCAGCGGCTCGGCCTGTCGGACGGCTTCGAGGGCAACGCCCAGTCGTACCGGATCGTGACCAGCACCGAGATCCGCGGCGCGGCGACCACCGGGCTCGACCTGACCGCCGCCGTCCGCGCGGCGATGCTGAAGTACCCGTGGACCCGGCTGGACCACCCCGACCCGCACCCGCGGCACCTCGACCCGGCGCCCCGGGGCGCGGCGCCGCCGCCCGACGACCCGGAGAGCGGCTCGGTCAAGTTCGGCGCCTACCGGACCGAGCTGGACGACCTGCGGCAGGCCCGCGAGCCGTTCGCCGGCCGGATGCCGGACTGGCAGCAGACCCCGGAGGCGTCGGTGATGGACACCGCCGACGACATCGCGTACGCCATTCACGACGTGGAGGACTTCTACCGGGTCGGGGTGCTCCAGCAGGGGGCGGTGGCCGCCGAGCTGATGGCCTGGCAGCGCGAGTACGGGCACCTGCGGTCGATCACCGCCTCGGCGTTGGAGGCCGCGGGCCGGCGGCCCGGGGCGGCGATCGAGCGACTGCGCCGCCAACTGCACCGCAAGGACGCCTGGATCGCCGACGACGACGCGTTCGCCGCCGCCGTCGAGCACGTCCGGGAGGAGCTGGTGGAAGGGCTGCTGGCGCTGCCCTTCGACGGCTCGATCGAGGCCGAGCAGTACGTCGCCCGGTTCTCCGCCCGCTGGTCCACCCGCTTCGTGGCGGCCATCACGGTCACGCCGGAGCCGGACGTCCGCTCCGGCTACGTGCGGCTCGACCAGGCGCAGTGGCACGAGGTGCAGGTGCTCAAGTTCGTCCATCACCGGTTCGTGCTGGCCCGCCCGGACCTGGCCCTGCACCAGCGCGGCCAGGCGCGGCTGCTGGACACGCTGGTCGAGGCGCTCTGGGAGTGGCTGCTGGACCCGGACGAGGAGTCCCGGTTGCCCCGCCGCCTGCACGACCTGGTCGAGCTGGCGGAGGCGGAGTTGCACCCGCGCACCCCGGACCGGATCGGCCGGGCCCGGGGGCGGGCGATCGTCGACTTCGTCGCGCAGCTCACCGACGGCCAGGCGGTGGCGATGCTGGACGCGCTCTCCGGCCGCTCCGGCGCCCTCTGGACCGACGCCTTCGTGCTGTGACCTCCCGGTGGGGCGGGCGGGAACGGAAACCGGCCCCGCCCCACCGTCGGGCGATGAACCTCAGCCTCTTCCCGGCGGCCCGGTGCTGGCGAACGCGACCGGGTCGTGGTCGTGACCCCGCTCGGGCTGGACCGGGACCGAGGGCCGCGGCCCGCAGACCCGCTCGATGTACTCCTCCGCCGCCGGCAGGGCGTCGAAATCGGCTCGCAGGGCGGCGACCCGTAGGAGGTCGTGCCACTGGCCACGCCGGAACACCGCCTCGCGGTCCCGGCCCTCGATCCGCCAGCCGCAGTGACGTACGTAGGCTCCCAGGCTCGCCTCGTTGAACGGCAGAATGGTGCTGTGCAGGCGCCGGAGGCCGACCTCGTAGAAGCTCCAGGCCATGGTGAGCATGATCGCGTCGGTGCCGGCCCCGCGCGGGGTCAGGCCGGGCATCAGCTTGATCCCGGTGAGCGCGCTCTGGTTGTGCCAGTCGATCTCCCACAGGCCGGTGAACCCCCACGGCTGCCCCGACACCGGATCGGCGACGGTCATCCGCTGGACGCTCGGATCGGCGTGGGACCGCCGTAGCCATTCCGGCTGGGCATCCCGGGACACCGGCCAACCCCAGCCCCCGACCTTGTGCCGGACCTGTTCGTGGTTCGCCAGGTCGGCCAGGAAGTTCAGGTCTTCCGTGTGCGTGGGGCGGATCGCCACCAGGCGGCCGTTCAGCATGGTGCTCCTCGATGAGACGGCGAGCCGGCGGAGGGGGCACCGGATGACGGGCGGAGCCTGCCGAGGGACGGCTCACCCAGATGGTCTACCAGACATAGCGGGGGAACAGGGGTTCAAACGCCCGGCAGGTCCTCAGGCGACCGCCTGCCACCAGCCGTCGACCGCCGGCGGGTCGTCCACCACCACCCGCTCACCCGGGCGTGGCACCGCCAGCCGGATGTCCCGCGCCTTTGCCTCGGCCCAGAGCCGGTCCACCGGCTCGGACCAGTCGTGCAGGGCCAGGTTGAAGGTGGCCCAGTGCACCGGGATGAACAGCCCGCCGCGCAGGTCCAGGTGGGCGGCGACCGCCTCCTCGGGGAACATGTGGATGCTCGGCCAGGCCCGGTCGTACGCGCCGATCTGCATGAGCGTGACGTCGAACGGGCCGTGCTCGGCGCCGATCCGCGCGTACCCGTCGAAGTAGCCGGAGTCGCCGGTGTAGAAGACCCGGCGGTGCGCCCCGGCGATCACCCACGAACTCCACAGCATGCCGTCCCGGCGCAGGCCACGGCCGGAGAAGTGCTGCGCCGGGGTGGCGGTGAGGGTCAGCCCGGCCACCTGGTGGCGCTCCGCCCAGTCCAGCTCGATGATCCGTTCCTCGGGTACGCCCCAGCGGTCCAGGTGCGCGCCGACGCCGAGCGGCACCACGAACGGCGCGGACTGGTGGGCGAGCAGCCCGCGCACGGTGGTCATGTCGAGGTGGTCGTAGTGGTCGTGCGAGATGAGGATGGCGTCGAGGCGGGGCAGCTCGTCGAGGCGGACCGGCGGCTGGTGGATGCGGCGCGGGCCGACCAGCGCCGACGGGGAGCAGCGGTCGCTCCACACCGGGTCCAGCAGCACCCGGCGCCCTTCGATCTCCACCAGGGTGGTGGCGTGGCCGTACCAGACGACGCCGAGTTCGCGGCCGGCGTCGACGGGCGCCGGGTCGGCCGGGCGCAGCAGCGGGACCGCCGCGGTGGGCCGGCGCTTCTGCTTGCCGAAGAGCAACTCCTTGAGCAGGTTGCGGCCGGGATCGGCGATCGTCGTCCGGGTGCCCGCCGGATTGTGGAAGGTGCCGTCGCGGAAGCGCGGCGAGCGCGCGGCCCGCTCGGCGCGGGCGCCGCGCAGCCGGCCGCCGAGCTGGGCGGGCACGTCCCGGGCCGCCCAGGCCAGGCCGCTCACCGCGGCCAGGCCGGCCATCCGCCACAGCCGCCCGCCGAGGGCCCGCTCGATCTCCCGGTCCGCTGGTTCCCGCATGTTCTGTCCCTCCGCCGTCTCCCGCAGTACACCGTAGCCACCCGGGACCCGCTCCGCTTCCGCGCTCAGCGCAGCCGGCGCAGCACCGCGGAGCCGACCGCCGCCGTCGCGCCGCCGACCGAGCGGACCACCTGGGGCAGGTCGGGCAGCCAGCCGCCGCGTACCGCCGCGCTGCCCGGGTCCGGGGCGAACAGCACGCCGTCGTGCGGCGCGACCGGCTGCCGGGACAGCCCGGCGAGCCGCATGAGCGGCCCGACCAGCACGTCGTAGACGCCGGGCAGCAGGGTGAAGCCGAACCGCATGACCACGTTGAGCCGGCCCACGGAGACCTCCCGGCGGGGCCGGTCGACGCAGTGTGCGATGGCCCGGGCCACCCGCTCCGGGGTGGTGACCGGCGGCGGGGGCCGGCCGGGCCGGCCCAGGTAGTTGCCCGCCCGCCGGTAGATCGGCGTGTCGACGCTGCCCGGGTTGACCAGGCAGATCCGCACGCCGGGGGTTTCCCGGGCCTCCTGCTGCAACGCCCGGGCCAGCCCCTGCAGACCCCACTTGGCCGCCACGTAGCCGCTCATGTAGGGCGCGGTGATGTGCCCCAGCACCGAGCCGGTGAGCACGAGCGTGCCGCCACCGGCGGCCCGGAAGCGGCGCAGCGCGACCCGGGCCACCTCGGCGGCGGCCAGCAGGTCGGTGCGGACCACCTGGTCGAAGACCTCGGCGGGGGTCTCGTCGAAGCGGCCGTAGGCCATCACGGCGGCGCTGTGCACCCAGGCGTCGATCCGGCCGAACTCCGTCTCGGCCGCGCCGGCCAGCGCGGCCACTGCGCCGGGCGAGGTGATGTCCAGGGGTACGACCAGCACGTCGGCGCCGGCGGCCCGGCACTCGTCGCGTACCTCGGCCAGGCTGGCGGGGGAGCGGGCCGCGAGGACCAGACGGTCCCCGCGGCCGGCGAACTCCCGGGCCGCCGCCCGGCCGATCCCGCTGGTCGCGCCCGTGAGCACCACCGTCCGGCTCACGGTTCGAGCACGACCTTGACGCAGCCGTCCTGCTTCTTCTGGAACATCTCGTACGCCTGTGGCGCCTGGGCCAGCGGCAGCCGGTGGGTCCGCAGGTCCTCGACGCCCAGCGGGTCGTCGCCGCCGGCGAGCAGCGGCACGATGTCGTCGACCCAGCGCTTCACGTGGCACTGGCCCATGCGCAGTTGGATGCCCCGGTCGAACATCTCCATCAGCGGCATCGGGTCCTGCTCGCCGCCGTACACCCCGGAGACGGAGACGGTGCCGCCGCGTCGGACCGCCTTGACCGCGGCGTGCAGCACGACCAGCCGGTCCACGCCGACCTTGTCGGTCATGGTCTGGGCCAACTTGTCCGGCAGCAGCCCGGCGGCGGTCTGGGCGACCTTGCCCAGCGGCGCGCCGTGCGCCTCCATGCCGACCGCGTCGATCACGGCGTCCGGCCCGCGCCCGTCGACCAGGTCGATCAGCGCGCCGGGCACGTCGTCCAGTTCGCTGACGTCGAGCACCTCGATGCCGTGCCGGCGGGCCATCTCCAGCCGCTCCGGGACCAGGTCGAGCCCGATCACCCGGCCGGCGCCGAGGTGCCGGCCGATGCGGGCGCAGAACTGGCCGACCGGGCCGAGACCGAACACGGCGAGGGTGCCGCCGGGCGGGGTGTCCGCGTACTTCACCGCCTGCCAGGCGGTGGGCAGGATGTCGGAGAGGTAGAGCCAGCGCTCGTCCGGACCGGTCTCCGGGATCTTGATCGGACCGAACTGCGCCTGGGGGACGCGCAGGTACTCGGCCTGCCCGCCGGGGACCGAGCCGTAGAGCGAGGTGTAGCCGAACAGCGACGCGCCCTTGCCCTCGCTCTTCACCTGGGTCGTCTCGCACTGGGCGTAGAGCTGGCGCGCACACATCCAGCAGTGCCCGCAGGAGATGTTGAACGGGATGACCACCCGGTCGCCGGGCTTGAGCCGGGTCACCCCGGGACCGACCTCCTCGACGATGCCCATCGGCTCGTGCCCGAGCACGTCGCCGGGCTTCAGGTAGGGGCCGAGCACCTCGTACAGGTGCAGGTCGGAGCCGCAGATGGCGGTCGAGGTGATCCGGACGACCGCGTCGGTGGGCTCCTCGATCCGGGGGTCCGGGACGTCCTCGACGCGGACGTCCCGCTTGCCGTGCCAGGTCAGTGCCTTCATGCCGGTATGTCCCCTCTCCGGTGCCGTCCATCGGACTGCTACCCGCAGGGGACGGCTTGAACCGGGCGGCGGTCGGCCCCGCGGCGGCCGATCGGGGCAGGGGTTTCCGGACGCTACGGACGTGATGACCCAGCTGACCCAACGCGCGGAGGGGCTTTGAGTCGATTCGTTTACGTCATCAAGTCGGTAGCGAGACCGACGGCACCTGGCGAGTGGCGCTGCCCGCGCACCGCGCGGGAAAGGGCGACCGCCGCGCCCCCAGAGCGGGACGCGGCGGTCGGGTGGGTCCGGTGGGTCGGGTGGGTCCGGTGGGTCGGGCGGCCCGCCGCGCGGCTCAGGAGCCGGGGGTGCCGGCGCGCTTGGTGGTCGCTTTGAGGTAATCCCGGTTGAGCCGGCCGATGGTGTTCAGCGGGATGCCCTTCGGGCAGGCCGCCGCGCACTCGCCGATGTTGGTGCAGCCACCGAAGCCGGCCTCGTCGTGCGCGTCGACCATGCCGATCACCCGGGTGTACCGCTCGGGCTGGCCCTGCGGCAGCAGCGAGAGCTGGGTGATCTTGGCGGCGGTGAACAGCATGCCGGAGCCGTTCGGGCAGGCGGCCACGCAGGCGCCGCAGCCGATGCAGGCGGCCGACTCGAACGCGGCGTCGGCGTTGTTCTTGGCCACCGGCACCGAGTGCGCCTCGGGGGCGCTGCCGGTCGGCGCGGTGATGTACCCGCCGGCGGCGATGATCTTGTCGAAGGCGTTCCGGTTGACCACCAGGTCCTTGACGACCGGGAAGGCCCGGGCCCGCCACGGCTCGATGTCGATGGTGTCGCCGTCGGAGAACTGCCGCATGTGCAGCTGGCAGGCGGTGGTGCCGCGCTGCGGGCCGTGCGCCTCACCGTTGATCATGAGGCTGCACATGCCGCAGATGCCCTCGCGGCAGTCGTGGTCGAACGCGACCGGCTCCTCGCCTTCGAGGATCAGCCGCTCGTTGAGCACGTCGAGCATCTCCAGGAAGGACATGTCCGGGGAGACGTCCTGGACCTGGTAGGTCACCATCCGACCCTTGTCCTGAGGGCCCTGCTGGCGCCAGATGCGCAGGGTCAGATTCACTTGTAGCTCCGCTGCGTGGGGTGGACGTATTCGAAGGTCAGGTCTTCCTTGTGCAGCACGGGCTGGTCGCCGGTGTACTCCCAGGCCGCCACGTAGGCGAACCGGTCGTCGTCGCGCTGCGCCTCGCCGTCGGGGGTCTGGTGCTCGGCCCGGAAGTGGCCGCCGCAGGACTCCTCGCGGTGCAGGGCGTCGATGCACATGAGCTCGGCCAGCTCGAAGAAGTCGGCCACCCGGCCGGCCTTCTCCAGGGACTGGTTGAGCCCCTCGCCCTCGCCAGGGACCCGGACCCGCTGCCAGAACTCGTCGCGCAGCGTCCGGATCTCGTCGATCGCCTTGCGCAGCCCGGCCTCGGAGCGCTCCATGCCGCAGTGCTCCCACATGATCTGGCCCAGCTCGCGGTGGAACGAGTCCACCGTGCGGTCGCCGTTGATCGCCAGCAGCTTCTGGATCCGCTGCTCGACGGCCGTCCGCGCGGCCACCGCCTCCGGGTGGCTGGCGTCGATCTTCTCGAACGCGCCGGCGCCGGCCAGGTAGTTCGCGAGGGTGTTGGGCAGCACGAAGTAGCCGTCCGCGAGGCCCTGCATCAGCGCCGAGGCGCCGAGGCGGTTCGCGCCGTGGTCGGAGAAGTTCGCCTCGCCGATCACGAACAGGCCGGGGATGGTCGACTGGAGGTCGTAGTCGACCCAGAGGCCGCCCATCGTGTAGTGCACGGCGGGGTAGATCCGCATCGGGACCTCGTACGGGTCCTCGCCGGTGATCCGCTCGTACATCTCGAAGAGGTTGCCGTACTTGGCCTCGATGGCCTTGCGGCCGAGCCGGTTGATCGCGTCGGCGAAGTCCAGGTAGACGCCGAGGCCGGTCGGGCCGACGCCGCGCCCCTCGTCGCAGACGTTCTTCGCGGCGCGGGAGGCGATGTCGCGGGGGACCAGGTTGCCGAAGGACGGGTAGATCCGCTCCAGGTAGTAGTCCCGCTCGTCCTCCGGGATGTCCCGAGGGCTGCGCTGGTCGCCCTTGGCCTTGGGCACCCACACCCGGCCGTCGTTGCGCAGCGACTCGCTCATCAGGGTCAGCTTCGACTGGTGGTCGCCGGAGACCGGGATGCAGGTCGGGTGGATCTGGGTGTAGCAGGGGTTGGCGAAGTGCGCGCCCTTGCGGTGCGCCCGCCAGGAGGCGGTGACGTTGCAGCCCTTGGCGTTGGTGGAGAGGTAGAAGACGTTGCCGTAGCCGCCGGAGGCGAGCACGACCGCGTCGGCCATCTCGGTGCTGATCTCACCGGTGACCAGGTCGCGGACCACGATGCCGCGGGCCCGGCCGTCGACGACGACCAGTTCGAGCATCTCGTGGCGGGCGTTCATCTCCACGTTGCCCAGGCCGATCTGCCGCTCCAGCGCCTGGTACGCGCCGAGCAGCAGCTGCTGGCCCGTCTGGCCCCGGGCGTAGAAGGTGCGCTGTACCTGCGCGCCGCCGAAGGAGCGGGTGTCGAGCAGGCCGCCGTACTCGCGGGCGAACGGGACGCCCTGGGCGACGCACTGGTCGATGATGTTGACCGAGACCTCGGCCAGCCGGTGCACGTTCGACTCGCGGGAGCGGAAGTCGCCGCCCTTGACGGTGTCGTAGAAGAGCCGGTGCACCGAGTCGCCGTCGTTGCGGTAGTTCTTGGCGGCGTTGATGCCGCCCTGCGCCGCGATCGAGTGGGCCCGGCGCGGGCTGTCCTGGTAGCAGTAGGACCTGACCTGGTAGCCCTGCTCGGCGAGGGTCGCGGCGGCCGACCCGCCGGCCAGCCCGGTGCCCACCACGATGACCGTCAGCTTCCGGCGGTTGGCCGGGTTGACCAGCTTCATCTCGAACCGGTGGCGCTCCCACCGGGTCTCGATGGGGCCGTCCGGGGCCCGGGTGTCGGCGATCGGGTCGCCTTCGGTGTAGAGATCCATGTCAGGCCACCAATCCGGTGAGTACGGCGAACGGGACCACCAGGTAGCCGGCGCAGAGCGCGACGGCGAAGACCAGGGCACCGGCGCGGGCCCGGCGCTCGCCCGCCGGGGTCTGCTGGCCGAGGCTGCGGAACGCGCTGAAGGCGCCGTGCCGCAGGTGGAAGCCGAGCGTGACGATCGCCAGGGCATAGAAGAGGGTGACGTACCAGCGCTCCGGCGCGAAGTCGGCGACCACGTTGCCGTACGGGTTGGCCGGGTCGCCCTGCGGGTTCAGGTGGCCGGTGGTCAGGTCCAGGATGTGGTAGATCACGAAGAGCAGGATGATCACGCCACCCCAGCGCATGGTGCGCGCCGCGTAGTTCACGTGGATCTTCTTGCGGTGCGCGTACGGCACCGGGCGGGCGGCTCGGGACCGGATGGCGAGCACGGTGGCCGAGGCGATGTGCGCCAGCACGGCCACGGTGAGGACCGCGCGCTGGATCCACAGGTACCAGGTCGACGGCAGCAGCGGCGTGCCGATCTCGCGCAGCCAGTGCGCGTAGTGGTCGAACGAGGTCTCGCCCGTGAAGATCTTGAGGTTGCCGAGCATGTGCGCGACCAGGAACAGCACCAGGATGATGCCCGTCACCGCCATGACGACCTTGAGGCCGACGTTGGAGCGGATGGGCGACCGAGTTTTCGTGATTACCACCCGACCGACGCTAGGAGCAGTTCGATCAGGCGTCCAATGCATCGACTTCGCAGTCTTGATAGCCGTAGGCTATAGAGATGCAGCTCCATCAGCTCCGGTACTTCGTCGCGGTCGCAGAAGTACGACATTTCACCCAAGCTGCTGATCTGGTGGGCATCACCCAGCCCTCCTTGAGTAAGCAAATTCACGCCCTGGAGACCGACCTCGGGGCCCCGCTCTTCGAGCGGGTAAGAGGCAACATCACCCTCACCGCGGCGGGGGAGGTGCTGCTGCCGCTGGCCAAGCGGATCCTCGCCGACGTGGAGACCGCCACCCGCGAGGTGCAGGAGCTGGTCGGCCTGCGCCGCGGCCGGGTCCGGCTCGGCGCCACGCCCAGCCTGGCCACCTCGCTGGCGCCTCCGGTGCTGCGCCGGTTCCGCGACGCCCACCCCACCGTCGACCTGCGGGTGGAGGAGGGCGGCTCCCAGGACCTGGTCCGCGACCTGCTCCGCGGCGACCTCGACCTGGCCCTGATCATCGAGCCGTCCGCGGGCACCGATCCGGGGCTGCGCGCCGACCCGATCCTGCGGGAGAGCCTGGTGGTCGCCTCGGTCGACCCGCTGCCCGGGGCCCGCGACGGCGAGCTGCGCATCACCGACCTGCGCGACCAGCCCCTGGTCATGTTCCGGGAGGGCTACGACCTGCGCGACGCCACCCTCCAGGCCTGCCGGGAGGCCGGCTTCGAGCCGACCCTGTCGGTGGACGGCGGCGAGATGGACGCCGTGCTCAGCTTCGTCGAGGCGGGACTGGGCGTGGCGCTGGTCCCCGGCATCGTGGTGGCCCGCCGGGCCGGCATCCGGGTCACCCGGCTCGCCCCGCCCGGCGTGCGCCGGACCATCGCGGTGGCCCGCCGCCGCGACGTGGTGCCCACCCACGCCGGCCGCGAGCTGCGCCGGATCCTGCTGGAGTACGTGCACGACGCCACCGCCACCGACCAGCTCCCCGCCGGCGTCGAGCCGCTCTGACCCTCAGCGCCCCTCGGCGTCGTCCATGGCCCGGTAGATGCGCTGCTCGGAAACCGGGTACGGGGTGCCGAGGGCCTGGGCGAACACGTTCACCCGCAGCTCCTCGATCATCCAGCGGATCTGCCGGGCCGCCGTGGACTGCCGCCTCGCCGGTGGCAGCGCGGCGAGCATGTCCTGGTACTCCCGCTGCACCACGGCGATCCGGTCCTGCTGCTGCTTGTCCCGCTGCGGGTTGCCGGGCAGCCGGTCCAGCCGGCGCTCGATCGCGGTCAGGTAGCGCAGCAGGTCGGGCAGGCGGGCGTAGCCGGCCTCGGTGACGAAGCCGGCGTGCACCAGGCCGCCGAGCTGGTTGCGGATGTCGGCCAGCGCGGCCACCACGGCCAGGTTCCTCGTCGCGCCGAGCCGCTGCTCCACCGCGTGCGCGGCGGCGAGCACCTGCCGGACCCGGTTCATCACCTCGACCACGGTGTCGACCAGGTCGGCGCGGACCCGGTCGCGCAGCGCGGCGAAGCCCTCGGCGTCCCAGGCCGGGCCGCCCGCGTCGGCCATCAGCTTGTCGATCGCCGCGCCGGTGGCGTCCTCGATCAACGCCGGCACCCCGCCGTGCGGGTTGCGGCTCAGCGCCAGCTTCGCCTCGTTGCTCAGCCGCCCCTGCAGGAACCGCGCCGGGGAGGCCAGGGTGAGCCGGAGCAGCCGGCGGGTGCCCGCCCAGTGCGCGGCCTCCTGCTCGGCCGGGGAGTCGAAGACCTTCACCCCGACGGTGGCGCCCTCGTCGACCAGGGCCGGGTACGCGGTCACCGCGTACCCGGCGCGTACCTGCTCGATGGTGCGCGGCAGCGTGCCGATGCTCCAGTCCGTCAGGCCGGTGCGGGCCACGTCCGGCGCGGCGGCGGCGACGACCTGGCGTACCTCCCGGCGCAGCTCGCGTTGCAGCGCGGGCAGGTCCTTGCCCTCGGCGACCGGCTTGTCGTCCTCGCCGAGCACCCGGAAGGTGACCCGCAGGTGCGGCGGCAGCTTGGCCAGGTCCCAGGCGTCCGGCGGCACGGTGACCCCGGTCATCCGGCGCAGCTGCCGGGTGAGCGCGTCGAGCAGCGGCTCCGCGCCGGGGGTGATCGCGGCCAGGGCCGCCCGGGCGTAGTCGGGCACCGGCACGAAGTTGCGCCGGATCGCCTTGGGCAGCGACCGGATCAGCGCGATCACCAGTTCCTCGCGCAGGCCCGGCACCTGCCAGTCGAAGCTCTCCGCCGGCACCTGGTTGAGCAGCGGCAGCGGGATGTCCACGGTGACGCCGTCGGTCGGGGTGCCCGGGTCGAAGGTGTACGTCAGCGGCAGGGTCACCCCGTCGGCGCGCCACTCGTCCGGGTAGTCGGTCTCGGCCACCCCGCCCCGGCCGGCGTTGACCAGCAGCTCGCGGGTGAAGGTGAGCAGCTCCGGCCGCTCCCGGCGGGTCTGCTTCCACCACGAGTCGAAGTGCCGGCCGGAGACCACGTCGGCGGGGATCCGCTCGTCGTAGAACTGGAAGATCGTCTCGTCGTCGACCAGGATGTCCCGGCGCCGGGCCCGGTTCTCCAGCTCCTCCACCTCGGTCAGCAGCCGCTGGTTGTCCCGCCAGAACTGGTGGTGGGTCTGCCAGTCGCCCTCGACCAGGGCGTGCCGGATGAACAGCTCCCGGCTCAGCGCCGGGTCGATCCGGCCGAAGTTGACCTTGCGGGAGGTGACGATCGGGATGCCGTAGAGGGTGACCTTCTCGTAGGCCATCACGGCGGCCTGCTTCTTCTCCCAGTGCGGCTCGCTGTAGCTGCGCTTGACCAGGTGCTGCGCGAGGGGTTCCACCCACTCCGGTTCGACCCGGCCGGCCACCCGGCCCCAGAGCCGGGAGGTCTCCACCAGCTCGGCGGCCATCACCCAGCGGGGCGGCTTCTTGAACAGCGCCGAGCCGGGGAAGATGGCGAACTTCGCGCCGCGCGCGCCCAGGTACTCGTGCTTCTGGGCGTCCTTGAGCCCGAGATGGGAGAGCAGCCCGGGCAGCAGGGACTGGTGCACCTTCGGGGTGTCGATCTCCTCCGGCAGGTCCGCGCCGGCGCCGCGCCGGCCCCCGTCCTCGCCGGCCCGGTCGGGGCCGCGCCGGCCCCGCCGCCCGTCACCCTGTTCGGGGGTACGCAGCACCTGGCGCAGCTGGCTGACGATGTCCTGCCACTCGCGCACCCGCAGGTAGTTCAGGTATTCCGCCTTGCACATCCGGCGGAAGGCGCTGGACGACAGCGCCCGCTGCTGCTCGCGCAGGTACCGCCACAGGTTCAGGTACGCGACGAAGTCCGACTCCTGGTCGGCGAAGCGGGCGTGCGCCTGGTCGGCCTGGGCCTGCTTGTCGGCGGGGCGCTCGCGCGGGTCCTGGATGGAGAGCGCGGCGGCGATCACCACCACCTCGGTGGCGCAGCCGTTGCGCTCGCCCTCGAGGACCATCCGGGCCAGCCGGGGGTCGACCGGCAGCTGCGCCAACCGTCGGCCCAGCGGGGTGAGCCGCTTGGCCGGGTCGGGCTCGGCCGGGTCGAGCGCGCCCAGCTCGTGCAGCAGGTTGACGCCGTCGGTGACGTTGCGCCGGTCCGGCGGGTCGATGAACGGGAACGCGGCGATGTCGCCGAGCCCGATCGAGGTCATCTGGAGGATGACCGAGGCCAGGTTGGTGCGCAGGATCTCCGGGTCGGTGAACTCGGGCCGGTTGTCGAAGTCCGACTCGTCGTAGAGGCGGATGCAGATGCCGTCCGAGGTGCGCCCGCAGCGGCCCTTGCGCTGGTTGGCGGAGGCCTGGGAGACCGGCTCGATCGGCAGCCGCTGCACCTTGAGCCGGCTGGAGTAGCGGGAGATGCGGGCGGTGCCCGGGTCCACCACGTACTTGATCCCGGGCACGGTCAGTGAGGTCTCCGCCACGTTGGTGGCGAGCACCACCCGGCGCCCGGCGTGCGGGGCGAAGACCCGGTGCTGCTCGGCGGTGGAGAGCCGGGCGTAGAGCGGGAGGATCTCGGTGCCGAGCAACGACCGCTTCTTCTGCACCAGCTTGCCGAGCGCGTCGGCGGTGTCCCGGATCTCCCGCTCGCCGCTGAGGAAGACCAGGATGTCGCCCGGTCCCTCGGCGGCCAGCTCCTCGACCGCGTCGCCGATGGCCTGGATCTGGTCCCGGACGTTCTCCTCGTCGGCCTCGTCCTCCTCGTCGGCCCCGGTGACCTCGACCAGCGGCCGGTAGCGCACCTCCACCGGGTAGGTCCGGCCGGACACCTCGACGACCGGGGCCGGGTTGCCCTCGGCGTCGGCGAAGTGCTTGGCGAACCGGTCGGTTTCGATGGTCGCCGAGGTGATGACCACCTTGAGGTCGGGGCGGCGGGGCAGGAGCTGCCGGAGATAGCCGAGGATGAAGTCGATGTTGAGGCTGCGCTCGTGCGCCTCGTCGATGATCAGCGTGTCGTACTGGCGCAGCATCCGGTCGGTCTGCAACTCGGCCAGCAGGATGCCGTCGGTCATCAACTTGACCAGGCTGTTCTCGCCGACCTGGTCGGTGAAGCGCACCTTGTAGCCGACCACGTCGCCCAGCTCGGTGCCGAGCTCCTCGGCGATCCGGTCCGCCACCGTACGGGCGGCGAGCCGGCGGGGCTGGGTGTGCCCGATCAGCCCGGTGACGCCGCGCCCCAGCTCCAGGCAGATCTTGGGCAGCTGGGTGGTCTTGCCGGAGCCGGTCTCGCCGGCGACGATCACCACCTGGTGGTCGCGGATCGCGGCGGCGATGTCGTCCTTGCGCTCGCTGACCGGCAGCTGCGCCGGGTAGGTGATCACCGGGACGGCGGCCCGCCGGGTCGCCAGCCGCGCCTCGGCCCGGGCCACCTCGGTCGCGATCTCGGCCAGCGCCGCGTCCCGGCGCTGCGGGTCGCGCAGCTTGCGCACCCCGTCCAGCCGCCGCTGGAGCCGCCGCTGGTCGCGGAACATCACGGCGGAGAGGCGGCGGTGCAGGTCGCGGGCGGTCTCGGGTACGGCGGGTGCGGCTGGATTCTGCATGTCGTCGCCAAGGATAGGCAGCCCGCCGGCACACCGCTCCCGGGTTACGGCCCGGCCCGGTTGAGCGGCGTCGCGGGCCGGACGGGCTAAAGTTCGGCCGACCGGGGTCGACGAGGGGACGGATGAGCATGCGGGACATCGACCGGGCGCTCGTGCAGGCCGCCACCGCGGTCGCGAAGCTGCGCTGCCGCAGCGACAACCACACCGTCGCGGCCGCCGCGCGCACCACCGACGGGCGGGTCTTCAGCGGGGTGAACGTCTACCACTTCACCGGCGGCCCGTGCGCCGAGGTGGTCGCCATCGGCGCCGCGGCGACGGCGGGGGCCGGCGACCTGGAGGCGATCGTCGCGGTGGGCGACCGGGGCCGGGGCGTCATCCCGCCGTGCGGCCGGTGCCGGCAGGTGCTCCTCGACTACTTCCCGGCAATCAAGGTGATCGTCGGCCCGCCGGACGCGCTGCGTGCCGTCCCGGTGGCCGACCTGCTGCCCGAGACGTACGTCTGGTCCGACCACCAGGTCGAGGTGCCCGCGGTGCCGCGTACCGGGGTGTGGCCGATGCCGGTGGTGCCGGGCAGCCGGCAGGCCGCCGAGGACTGAGCCCGCGCGGGGCCGTCGGTCAGTCGCCGGAGGCGGTCTCCAGCATGGCGGTCGGCACCGGCACCGTCGCGAACCGGAGCACGCCCTCGGGCACCTGCCAGCTCAGCACCCGCGCGACCAGTTGGCCGGCGCTTACCGCGGGGTCGTTGGCGTAGAGCTCGCGGGCCATCTGCGGGTCCACCGAGAGCACGGCGAAGCCGGTGAACCGCGGGTCGTCGCCGTCGAGGAAGGGGCCGGCGGCCAGGACGGCGCCCTGCTCCACGAGCCCGGCCTGGTGGGCCAGGTGCGCCTGCTGGATCCGGTCGGCGGCGTCCAGCGGCAGCTCGGGCGGATCGTCCGGCCGGCCCAGGAGCACCACGGTGTGCTGGTCGAATCGCATGCTGCCAGGGTAGGGCCGCGAACCGGTCAAAAAGGGCTAACCGCCGGCGCGGGCCCGCAGGGCGCGGATCGACCAGTCCAGCACCGGGGCCAGGCTCTCGCCCACCGACCAGCCGTTGACCACGGAGAGCAGGTGCAGGTACCGCTCGCGGCGCGGGTCGTTCGCGGCGGTCAGCCGGGTCAGCAGCCGCCGCCGCAGGTCGGCGTCGTCGGGCCGCCCGCAGAGCCGCGCGTACCGGGCGCTGGCCGCGGCGACGACCGGCTCGGCCGCCGGCGAGGCCGGGTCGACGCCCGCGGCCAGGGCCGGTGCGACCTCGTCGCGGACCAGCGCCACGGCATCCCGGTGGACGCCCACGCGCCCGGCGCGGTCAGCCGCGTGCTGCTCCACCAGGCGCCGCAGGCCGGCGCGGAAGCCCGGGTCGCGGGTCAGCTCGGCCAGCTCCAGCCACGCCTCGACCTGCTCGGGCTCGGGGTCCTCGGGCAGCTCGGGGGTCAGTGAGTGCCGGACCCCGACGAACGCCGGGTCGGCCGCCGGGTCGCCGAGGGCGGCGTCCAGGAACTCCTCGACCAGCCGCCGCCGCTCCTCGGCGGAGAGCCGGGCGAGCCGGTGCAGCAGGTCCGCCTGCTCCGGAGTCGCCGCCCGCCGCGCCAGCACGGCGAGCACCGCGCGCCGCAGCCGCAGCACCCGGATCTGCGCCGCCAGCGCCTCGGCGTGCGCCGCGGCGACCTCGGGCAGGCCGGCCTCCCGGTCCACCACCGCGCGGATCGTGGCCAGGTCGAGTCCCAGGTCGCGCAGCGTACGCACCAGGTCGAGCCGGGCCGCGGCGGCCGCGTCGTAGCGCCGGTGGCCGGTCGGGCCGCGGTCGGTCGGCGGCACGATCCCGCGGTCGGCGTAGAACCGGATGGTCTTGACCGTCAGTCCGGTCCGCCGGGCCAGGTCACCGATCGAGTAGCTGGTCTCACCGTTCATGCCGCCCACCTTTCCGCCTCCCCTCGGTGGAGGCGCAACCCGGGGATCGACGGTGACCGGTTAGGTGTGCCTGACCAGCTCGGATAAGGTAAGGCGAACCTAATTCGAGAGGGACGCCCGACCCGTGACCACCGTCGCCGTCCGGCCCGAACGGGCCGGCACGCCGAGCCGCCGAGGCATCGGCCGCCGCCTCGCCGTCGCCCTGGCGGCCGGGCTGGTGCTCCTCCTCGTGCTGCTCGCCAGCCTGGCGCTGGGCAGCCGCCCGCTCGCCGTCGATCAGGTCTGGGGCGCCCTGGTCACGCCGGACGGCGGCGACGCCACCACCATCGTCCGCGAGCTGCGGCTGCCGCGTACCGTGCTCGGCCTGGTGGTGGGCCTGGCCCTCGCCCTGGCCGGGGTGCTGTTCCAGGCGGTCACCCGCAACCCGCTCGCCGAGCCGCGCATCCTCGGGGTGAGCGCCGGGGCGTCCGTCGGCGTGGTGCTGGCCATCGCCGTGTTCGGCGTCACCACCCTCAGCGGGTACGTCTGGTTCGGCGTGGCCGGGGCGCTGCTGGCCGGCCTGCTGGTCTTCGCCGTCGCCAACCGCACCCGGGACGGGGCCAGCCCGGTCACCCTGGCGCTGATCGGCGCGGCCCTCGACGCCAGCCTCGGCGCCGTCGTGTACGCGCTGCTCAGCATCGACGCCCGCACCTTCGAGGAGTACCGGTTCTGGGTGGTCGGCGGGCTGACCGGCCGGGACACCGGGGTCGCCGCCCAGGTGCTCCCGTTCGTCCTCGCCGGGGTCCTGCTGGCCGCCCTGGTGGCCCGCGGGCTCGACGCGCTCGCCCTCGGCGACGACGTGGCCACCGGGCTGGGCCACCGGACCGCCCTGGTCCGCCTCGGCGCCGGCCTCGGCGGCGTGCTGCTCACCGGCGCGGCCGTCGCCGCCGCCGGGCCGATCGCCTTCGTCGGGCTGGCCGTGCCGCACCTGGCCCGCGCCCTGGTCGGCGCCGACCACCGGTGGACACTGCTGGTCGCCGCGCTGCTCGGGCCGGCCCTGCTGCTCGCGGCCGACATCGCCGGCCGGCTGGTCGCCCCGCCCGGGGAGGTCCCGGCCGGGATCATCACCGCGCTGATCGGCGCGCCGCTGCTCGCCTTCCTGGTCCGCCGCGCCAAGGTGGTGACCGCATGAGCACGCGGAGCGAGCCGGCTCTGCGGACGGCACCGGGCGGCACCGTGCTGCCCGGGCGGTCGCTGCTGCGGCTCGGCCCGGTCACCGTGCGGGTCCGCCGCCGGCCGGTGCTGGTCGCCGCCGCCCTGCTGGTGCTGCTCGCCGCCGCCATGGTGGTCAGCCTCTGCCTGGGCACCCCGTACGTCGCCCCGGCCGACGTGCTGCGCTCGCTGTCCGGCGCGGGCACCCCGTACGACCTGGTGGTGCTGAACCTGCGACTGCCCCGCGCGGTGCTCGCGGCCCTGGCCGGCGCGGCGTTCGGGGTGGCCGGCACGCTGATCCAGAGCGTGGCGCGCAACCCCCTGGCCAGCCCCGATGTCATCGGCGTCACCCAGGGCGCCGGGCTGGCCGCCACGGTGGCGCTGACCAGCGGCGCCGCGGCGGTCCTGGTGGCGCCGGCCGCGCTGCTCGGCGGCCTGCTCGCCGCGCTGCTGGTGTTCGCCCTCGGGGCCCGGCACGGGCTGGCCGCGCAGCGCTTCGTCCTGGCCGGCGTGGCGGTGGCGTTCGCGTTCCGCGCGCTGACCGAGGTGGTGATGCTGGCCGCCGACCCGATCGACGGGCTGCGCGCCCAGGTCTGGCTGATCGGCACCCTGGCCGGCAAGGGCTGGACCGAGGCCACCTGGATCGCCGGCACCCTGGCCGTCCTGCTGCCCGTGCTGCTCTGGGCCGGCTGGGCGCTGCACAGCGCCGCCCTCGACGACGACACGGTCCGGGGCATCGGGCTGCGCCCGGTCGCCCGCCGGATCGGGCTGGCCGCAACCGGGGTGGTCGTCGCCGCCACCGTCACCGCCCAGGTCGGCGCGGTCGACTTCGTGGCGCTGGTCGCCCCGCAACTGGCCCGGCGGCTGGTCCGCGCCGAGCGGCCGCCGCTGCTCTGCGCCGCGCTGCTCGGCGCGCTGCTGCTGGTCCTCGCCGACCTGGCCGGCCGCCGCCTGCTCGCCCCGACCCAGCTTCCGGCCGGCGTGCTGACCGCGGCCATCGGCGGCCCGTACCTGATGTTCCTGCTGCTGCGTACCCGAGGGAGGCGCTCGTGACGCCGATGCTGTCCACCCGCGACCTGGCCGTCGGCTACGAGAGCCGTACCGTCCTGGACGGGCTCGACCTCGACCTGCCGGCCGACGCGTTCACCGTGATCGTCGGCCCGAACGCCTGCGGCAAGTCGACCCTGCTGCGCACCATGGCCCGGCTGCTCAGCCCGCGCCGGGGCGCGGTGCTGCTCGACGGCACGGCGATCCGCGACCTGCCCACCCGGGAGGTGGCCCGCCGGCTCGGTGTGCTGCCGCAGAGCCCGCTGGTGCCCGAGGGCATCACCGTGGCCGACCTGGTCGGCCGGGGCCGGCAGCCCTACCAGCGCTGGTGGCGGCAGTGGTCGACGGAGGACGGCCGGGCCGTCGATGCGGCCATGGCCATGGCCGACGTGGCCGGGCTCGCCGAGCGGCCGGTGGACACCCTCTCCGGCGGGCAGCGGCAGCGGGTCTGGATCGCGATGACCCTCGCCCAGGACACCGAGGCGCTGCTGCTCGACGAGCCGACCACCTTCCTCGACCTGGCCCACCAGGTGGAGGTGCTGGACCTGCTGCACCGGCTGCGCGCCGAGCGCGGCCGGACCGTGGTGGCCGTGCTGCACGACCTCAACCAGGCCGCGCGCTACGCCGACCACGTGGTCGCGATGCGCGCCGGCGCGGTGGTCGCCGCCGGTCCGCCGCGCGAGATCATCACCGCCGACCTGGTCCGCGACGTCTTCGGGCTCGACTGCGTGGTCGTGCCCTGCCCGGTCACCGGCGCCCCGCTGGTGGTGCCCGCGCTCACCCACTCCTCGGCCACACCGGCCGGCGTACCGGCCCAGGCCGGCTCCTCCGTCGACGACGCCTGAACCGTCGCGTCGACCCGTACCGCTCGAAAGGATCACGATGCGTCGTCTCGCCGCCGCTCTCACCGCGGCCCTCGCCCTCGGCGTCGGCCTCACCGCCTGTGGGGAGAGCGACCCCGTCGCCGACACGGGCGCGGGCCAGACCCGGGAGATCACCCACGCGATGGGCACCACCAAGGTGCCCGCCCAGCCCAAGCGCGTGGTGGTGCTCGACACCGACAAGATCGACACCGCGCTCTCGCTGGGCGTCACCCCGGTCGGCGCGGCCACCGCCGGCGAGGCGAAGAGCTGGCCCACCTACTTCGGGGCCGACAAGCTCGCCGGCATCAAGGAGGTCGGGGTGCTCACCGAGCCCGACCTGGAGGCGATCACCGCGCTCAAGCCGGACCTGATCCTGGGCAGCAAGTTCCGCCAGGAGAAGTTCTACGACGAGCTGTCCGCGATCGCCCCGACCGTGTTCACCGAGAAGGTGGGCATCACCTGGAAGGAGAACTTCCTCCTCGACGGTCAGGCGCTGGGCAAGGAGCAGCAGGCCAAGGAGCTGCTGGCCGCCTACGAGAAGCGGGCGAAGGACTTCGGCACCCAGCTCGGCGATGCGGCGTCGCGCAAGGTCTCCATCGTGCGCTTCGTGCCGGGCAACATCCGGGTCTACGGGCCGGATTCGTTCTCCGGCATCGTGATCGGCGACACCGGCCTGGGCCGCCCGGAGCGGCAGCTCCTGTCGGGCAAGGAGGACAAGCGCTTCGACCTGGTCAGCCCGGAGCGGGTCAACGAGGTCGACGGTGACGTCATCTTCGTGACCGCGTACGGCGAGAAGGCCGCCGCCGAGCAGACCAAGGTCACCGGCGGCAGCCTGTGGCAGGGCCTGTCGGCGGTGAAGGCGGGCAAGGCCCACGTGGTCTCCGACGAGATCTGGATGACCGGCATCGGCGTCGGCGCCGCCAACAAGATCCTGGACGACCTGGCGAAGTACCTGGCCGTCTGAGCCGGCTGATCGACCGCGCCCGCCCGGCACCCCGCCGGAACGACTGGCTGGCCGGCCTGATCGCCGCCGATCCGGTGTTCGCGCGGGCCGGGCTGTCGATCATCCGGGAGCGGGCCGCGATCGGCTACCGGCAGTTCGAGGCGGCCACCGACCGGTACTCGCCGTACCGGAAGATGCTCGCCGCGCTCTGGCGGGAGAGCCGGGTGCCCGGCCTGGCGCCCGGCCGCCGGTTGGCCACCATGGCCTCGCTGCTGCACGGCGCCCGGCACCGGTGACGGGGCCCGGCGCGGCCGCGCCGATGCCGAGGCCACCGGGCAGGCGAATTGATCCTGCTTGCGGACGGATCGACCCTTCGCGATCATGGGCCCGGGAGCGCTCGGCGCTGATCAGCTCCCTGGTCCGAGGGTTGGGGGTGCGCGACCGTTGCCTGACCGGTTGGATTCGCCTGGTGAGGGTGCGACCGACCCGGATGGGCCGGGCCGTCGGGTGGTCGCGCCTGCGCTGGTGGGGCGGGTGGGCGAGTTGGCCGCACTCACCGCCGCGGTCTCGGCCCCGCCGTCGGTGGTCACCGTGGTGGGTGAGGCGGGTGTCGGCAAGACCCGGCTGGTGTCCGAGCTGCTGAGGCTGCCCGAGGTGACCGGCCGGCGGGTACTGGTCGGCCGGTGTCATCCCGTCCGGGAGGCGTTCCCGTTGGGCCCGGTCGTCGAGGCGCTGGCCGGTGTGGGAGACGATGGACGCGGGCTCCGGCTCTCCGAGGTGGCCGGCGCGCTACGGCCGTTGCTGCCGGAGCTGGCGCCCTGGTTGCCGCCCGCGCCGGAGCCGCTGGAAGACCGGGCGTCGCAGCGGCACCGGGTCTTCCGCGGGCTGATCGACGTGCTGGGTGCTCTGTCCCCGGCCGTGCTGGTGATCGAGGACCTGCACTGGGTGGACGAGCAGACCAGCGACTTTCTCGCGTACCTGTTGGCGGCGGCGCCCCCGGGCCTGACTGCCGTGCTGACCTATCGAAATGAGCAGGCCAACAACGTACGGGCCGTACCGGCCACCCTGCCTGCCGGGACGACCCGCGCGCACGTCGCGCTGGCGCCGTTGGATGAGGCGGGAACCGGAGCGCTGGCGGCCGCGATCCTCGGTACGGACGGGGTGTCGCAGGAGTTCGCGCGGCATCTGTGGGAGTGCACCGCGGGGCTGCCGTTCGCGGTGGAAGAGGTGATCGCCCTGGTCCGCGAGCGTGGACTGCTGGTTCAACGCGGCGACCGGTGGGCGCGTCGGACGTTGGACCGGCTGGAGGTGCCGCGGGGGATCCGCGAGTCCACGCTGGAGCGGGTGCTGCGGTTGTCGGCCGGGGCACGCCGGGTGGCCGAGGCCGCAGCCGTGCTGCAGGCCCCGGTCGGCCTACCGGTGCTGGCCGCCATGGTTGGCGGCGAGGGCCTGGTCGAGGCGCTGGAGGAGGCGGTCGGACACAGCGTCCTGGTCGAGGAGGGGGACGCTTTCGGCTTCCGGCACGCGCTCGCGGCACAGGCGGTCTACGAGAGCCTGGGTGCCGCTCGCCGCGGCGCGCTGCACGGGCGGGCGGCGGCCGCACTGGACGGGCTCTCGTCACCCCCGCTGGGCCGCATCGCGCACCACCTGTGGCACGCGGGCGAGCTGGCGCGATGGGCGGTGACCGCCGAGGCGGCAGCGGACCAGGCGGTGACACTGACCGACGACGCCGAAGCCGTCCGGCACCTCGCGGCCGTGTTGCGCCACGCGCCGCTCGATGCCCGGCAGCGCGGCCGGGTCGCGGTGAAGCTGGGTTGGGCCGCGATCCGAGCCCTGCGCGTCGACGACGCGCTCGAGTTGTTGCCGACGGTCATCGGCGAGGACCTGTCACCGCCGGTCCGCGGTGAACTCCGGCTGCTCATGGCGCAGCTGCTCGACGAGACCGGGGGAGACCCACACGTCAAGCGGCGCCTCTTCGTCGAGGCGGTCGCGGACCTGGACGGACGGCCCGATCTCCAGGCCCGGACCATGATGGCGTTGGGCGTCCCCACCAGTCCCGGTGTCCCGATGGCCGAGCACCTGACCTGGGTCAGCCGCTCGCTCAAGCTGGCCGTCGAGGCCGGTGACCGGCTGGTCGAGGCACACATTCTCGGTAAGGCCGGCATGGTGCTGATACCGGCGGGAGATCCGTCCTGGCGTGAGCTCACCGACCGGCTGCTCCGGATCACCGGTAGCTCTCCCCGGCACCCGTGCGAGGCGAACGCGTACCTGTCGATCGGCTTTGTGGCCGGTTACACGGGGCACCTGGACACCGCCGAGTCCCTGCTCGCCACCGGGCTGAGGTCCGCGGTCACCCGGGAGAGCCAGCGGCTGGAGAACGGGTTCCGGTCCGCGCAGGCGTGCCTGGCGTTCCACCGTGGGCAGTGGGTCGGGCTGGTGGAGGAGGTCGATCGGCTGATCGGGGAACTGTCGGAGCATCCCCGTCTCCGGATCGACCTGGACATCGTCGCCGGGTGTCTCGCCCTGGCGCACGGTGCCGTGGACCTGGCCCGGCGGCGGCTGACCGACGCGATCGACCTGGCCGAACAGCTCTACGACCTACCGGTGCTGCCGCTGGCCGTGGACGCCGTGGTCCGGGCCGCCCTGTTCCGAGGTGGAGTCGGAGAGGCGGTGGTGAGCGTACGGCGGTGCCGGTCGTTGCTGACCGCCAAGGGCAACTGGGCGCCGCTGGCCCGGCTGCTGCCGGCGGCGGCGGAGGCGCTGGTCGCGGCCGGCGAGCGGGCCGAGGCGGACGATCTTGTCCGCCAGGTGACGAAGGAGCTGCGCGATTTGGATGTCCCGCTGCTGCCCGCGGGGCTGCACCACGCCCACGGCATCCTCGCCGCCGACGCCGACGAGCTGCTGGTCGCCGCCGAGGAGTACCGGCGGGTGGGCGCCGGCTACGAGGAGATCCGGGCGCGGGAGCGAGCAGCCGGCCTGTTGCTGGAGGCGGGCCACGAGCGGGGCGCGCCGCTGCTGCGCGAGGCCGTGGCCGGGTACGAGGCGTTGGGTGCGACCTGGGATCTCAACCGCGCCCTGGGCCTGGCCCGGCGGCACGTCGTCGGGCTGCCGGCTCGGCACCGCGGCGGCCGGCGCGGCTACGGCGGGACGCTGTCCCCGCGGGAACGGCAGGTGGCCGAGTTGGCCGCCACCGGGCGGACCAACAAGGAGATCGCCGAGGCGCTCGTGCTCTCCGCCACCACCGTGGAGAAGCACCTGGGCGCGGCGATGCGGAAGCTGAACATCCGGTCCCGCACCGAACTCGCCCGCCTGATGGCCACGTCGACGAGCAAAGATGGTGGGTTTCCGTCATAGCTAGCCGGCTGCCGGCCCGGCAGGGTGTCGGCATGGACGAGATCAATCCCTCGGCTGGCGACGGCGTGGGCGCAGCGCACGACCACGACCGGGAGCAGCAGGAACCGGCCGCGCACGGCCCCGCCGAGCCCACGTCGACCGCGCCCAGCGAGGTCGGGGATGACGACTGGCTGCCGGTGTGAACCGCCCGACCAGCAGTCGAACGGAGTCTCCTCCACCCCGGTAGACCCCATCTCCCGGTACTCCTCCTGGAAGGTGACGCATGCGTCTCAGACTCAGTCGATCTCCCGTCGCGCTCGTCATGACGGGCGCGCTCCTGGTGTCCGCCGCCCCGGCGGCCGCCGCCCCAGCCCCGGAAACCGATCGACCCGCGGCGGCGTCGCCCGCCACCGCATCCGTCGATGCCGCACGTCGAGTGGCGCTGTCCGGCAAGCAGGTCACGATCACGCTGGTGACCGGTGACGAGGTGATGTTCCACCCCGGCTCGTCGAGTGTCACGGTGTCCCCGGCGGTACGTGGCGACGGAAGCGCGAGCACCTTCGTGTCGTACCGGCGCGACGGTGACGTCTACGCGATGCCGGTCGATGTGGAGCCGTACGTCCGGGCCGGTCTGGTCGACGAGGGACTGTTCAACATCACCTACCTGGCCGCCAACGGATACGGCGACGCCGAGCGGGGTGGCATTCCGGTGATCGCCGAGTACGCGACGACCACCCGACGGGCCGCGGCGTCGGTCGCCGGTGTGCAGGTGAAGCGGCACCTGGCCAGCGTGCACGCCGCGGCGCTGGACGTGCCGAAGGGCCGCGGCGGCCAGTTCTGGACGGCTCTGCGGACCGCTGCCTCCACCTCGACCGGCCTTTCCCTGGGCAAGGAGAAGCCGCAGCTCGCCGGTGGCGTCAGCCGGCTGTGGCTGGACCGGGTCGCGAAGGTGAACCTCGCCGAGAGCGTGCCGCTGATCGGCGCCCCGCAGGCGTGGAAGGCGGGCTACGACGGCACCGGGGTGAAGGTGGCGGTGCTCGACACCGGGGTGGACCGGCGTCATCCGGACCTGGCCGGGCGGATCGCGGCCGTTGCCGACTTCACGGGCGCGTCCGAGGACGCGGTCGACGGCCACGGTCACGGCACCCACGTGGCGTCGACGATCGCGGGCACCGGCGCCGGGTCGGCCGGCACGTACCGCGGTGTCGCCCCCGGCGCGTCGCTGCTGATCGGCAAGGTCTGCAACGACGAGGGGAACTGTCTGGACTCGGACGTCATCGAGGGCATGCAGTGGGCCACCGAGCAGGGCGCCGACGTGGTGAGCATCAGCATTGGTGGGGAAGCCCCGGCTGACTACCCGGACCCGATGGCGCAGGCCGTCGACGAGTTGACCGCCGAGACCGGCACCCTCTTCGTGGTCGCCGCCGGCAACGATGGACCTCGGGCCGAAACGGTGGCTTCCCCGGGGGTCGCGGCGGCGGCGTTGACGGTGGCGGCAACCGACAAGGACGACAGGTTGGCGTCCTTCTCCGGCCGCGGGCCACTCTGGTATCCGGACCGGGTGCTGAAGCCGGAGATCGCCGCCCCGGGCGCGGAGATCACGGCGGCCCGGGCCGCCGGAACGTCCATGGGTACGCCCACGGGCGACCTCTACACCACCGCGTCCGGTACCTCGATGGCGACCCCACACGTGTCGGGTGCGGCGGCGATCCTCGCCCAACAGCACCCGGACTGGTCGCCGGAGCGGCTGAAGGCGGCGCTGACGAGCAGCGCCAAGGATGTCGGCCTGACCGTCTTCGAGCAGGGCGCCGGCCGCCTCGACGTGGCCCGGGCCAGCACGCAGCGGGTGCACGCGCTGACTCCCGGCATCGACCTGGGCCTCATCGACCGCGGGCAGCCCGCGTTGAGCCGCACCGTCAGCTTCGCCAACACCGGGTCCGCGCCGGTGACCCTCTCGCTGGCCACCTCGCTGAGCAGCCGCTCGGGAGGCCAGGTGCCCGACGGGGCGATCACCAGCGACCGGACCGTCACGGTCCCGGCCGGTGGCATCGCCACGGTGACAGTCTCGGTCGACGCGCCGGCCCTGGCCCTGGATCAGTACAGCGGCGCGGTGGTCGCCACCGACGCCAGCGGACAGGCCGTGCGGGTACCCGTCGGTTTCGAGATCGCGCCGCCGTCCTTCCCGGTTCACATCGAGATCCTCGGCCACGACGGCAAGCTCTGCGGCACCACCGGCTGGTACCACTGCTCGCATGTCTCGGCCCCGTGGTCGATGAGCCTCGACGACGGTCGGATCAAGCCCCTGACCGCCATCTCCTCGACGGTACGGCTCCGGGCCGGGCGGCACGCGTTCCAGTCCTTCGTCGGCTGGGTCGACCCGGCCACCGACCGACAGCAGTTCGCCCTGGTCGTCGCCGACGACGTCGAGGTGACCGGGCCGACCACCGTGCGACTCGACGCGTCCAAGGCACGGCGGATCACGGTCGACACGCCGAAGCCGAGCGAGGGGATCAACACGGAACTCGGCCTCACGCGCTACGACACGGCCAGGTCTGCGACCGCCGTGTCGCTCCTGCCCAACCCCGGTACGTCCCTCTGGGCGACCCCGGCCTCGGGGATCCGGAAGGGCTCCCTGCTCCTGCAGCACCAGCGCGACGCCGTCGCCCCGCTCATCGAGATGTCGGCGCCGTCGATGCCCTTGCACCCCCTGTACAGCGGGTGGATGCCCTGGGTGCCGAAGTTCAGCGGTGTCCAGAATCTCGAACTGGTCGATCTCGGCGTCCTGAAGGGCGTGGAAGACGTGCCCGCCCAGCTTCCCGAGGACCTGAGCATCGTCAAGGGCAGGCTGGTGATGATCGAGCTGGACGACGGCTGGACCAGGCCCGGTGATCTCTGGGCCTGCACGGTGCCGGAGCCGTACGTCGATGCAATGGTGAAGGCGGGCGCCGCCGGTCTGGTGGCCTTCCCCCGGGACCACTGTCCCGAAGGCGTGCAGAACACGATCTTCGGCCCGTCGAGCATCCCAGCGTTGACTGTGCCGCCTGCCGAGGGAAGGGCGCTGCGGGAACTGCGTCGGACCGGCAGTCCACTCGCCATCCGGATCACCGGCCGACCGGAGAGCCCGTACTCCTACCACCTGAAGTTCTACCAGCACGACAAGGTGTCGGCCGAGCAGCACTACACCGCGACGGACCGGCAGCTCCAGCGGATCGACCGGGACTTCCACGCCGAGGCGAACGTCACCGTCGGGGACAGCTGGAACCAGCTCCTACCCGGAGAGGTGTCGCCCGCCCAGACGATGTTCTTCGACCGAGGGCCGCGGGAACGCGTGCGGTATGTCGGGCCGGTCAGCAACCCGGGCCAGTACGCCGAGAACATCGTGTACCGGGTACACGACATCGCGAAGAACCCGATGGGGGTGGAACCCGATGTGCCGCCCGCCGCTTCGTACTACACCCTGAAGCCCGGTTCGGCTGGCCACGAGGACTGGTACGGCGGACCGCCGGTCCCTGGCGCCGCGGAGACGACGCCGGACCGGTCCAACCTGCTGGCGTGTGGGGCGTGCCGGCAGGGCGACGTCTTCAGCCCACTCCTGCCGGCCACCTTCCCCGAGCCGCAGGTCGAGTCGTTCTACCTCGAACTCGCGCCGTCTGACCGGCTGCACCTTTACCGGGGCGACGAGGAGGTCCAACCCGCCCCGGACCTCGGTTACAACGCCTACACCCTCCCGGCCGAGCGGGCCCGCTACCGGCTCACCCACGAGCTGAACCCGATCGCGGAGAGCCTCCGGGACCGGTTCTACGACCGGCGGGTCAGCACCGAGTGGGAGTTCACCTCGGCGCGGGTCACCGAGCAGAACAAGAGCCCGCTGGACTGTTCCGGCACGTTGCTGGCGACCTCCACCGCGCCGTGTGCCGTGCAGCCGCTGGTCTACCTGCGGCACCAGCTCAACCTGGATCTCGACAACACCGTCCGCCGCGGCACGCACCGGATCCAGCTGCACGCGTACCACGAGGTGGCGGGGCGCCCGGCGCCGCGGATCGTCTCGATCAAGGCGTGGGTGAGCTTCGACGGGGAGACGACCTGGCAGGCGGCGTCGACCGGCGCCGTCGACGGGGGCACGGTCACCGCGACCCTGCCGGCGCCGCCCACGGGTGCCAAGACGGCCAGCCTGCGGGTGCAGGCGACGGACGCGGCCGGCAACAGCGTCAACCAGACCGTGCACGAGGCGTACGGCGTGCGCTGACGCGGCAGCGGTACCGAATCAGCAGACGCTCGCCGATCCCATCGACGCGCGGTGGCACATCGGAAAGGAGCCAGCAGCCGGCCGGGGCCCACCGGCCGGCTGCTCCGCGTTCGGCACCACACCGGATGCCGGGGCCGCCGGGGCGGGCACGGCCGGGTGCGGGCGGTCAGGCGACGAGCTGCCAGAGCAGGAACGCGTTGAGCGCCACCACCAGCGCCGTGATCACCACTGCCGCGGCGGTGGTGAGCCGACGGTTGACCAGGTCGCCCATCAGGTCCCGGCGGCGGGTGAAGGCCACCATCGGGATCAGCGCGAACGGGATGCCGAAGCTCAGCACCACCTGCGACAGCACGAGGGCCCGGGTCGGGTCGACGCCGACGGCGAGCACCAGCAGCGCGGGCGCCAGGGTGACCAGCCGGCGCGCCGCCAGCGGGACGCGGCGGCGCAGGAAGCCCTGCATGATGACCTCGCCGGCGTAGGTGCCGACGCTGGTCGAGGCCAGCCCGGACAGCAGCAGCGCCACCGCGAAGCCGAGCGCCGCCACCGCGCCGAGGCTGCCGGCCAGACCGGCGTGGACGCCCTCCAGGGTGTCGGTGCCGGGGATCCCGCTGCCGTGGAAGGTGGCCGCCGCGACGAGCAGCATGGCCAGGTTGACCGCGCCGGCGGCGGTCAGGGCGAGCAGCACGTCGGTGCGCAGGCCCCGGGCCACGACCCGCCGTTCGGTCTCGTCGGCCACCGGGATGCGGTTCGGGGTCAGCGCGGAGTGCACGTAGATGACGTGCGGCATGACCGTCGCACCGAGGATGCCGGCGGCCAGCATCATGCCGTCGGTGTCGTGCATCCGGGGCAGCAGCCCGCCTGCCGCGGCGGACATGTCGGGCCGCGCGCTGAGCAGGTTCACCGCGAAGGCCAGCATGATCACGCCGAGCAGCACGGCGATCGCGATCTCGAACGCCCGGAAACCCCGCGACCGCAACGCGAGGACGGCGAACGCGGCCGCGCCGACGAGCAGGCCGCCGGCCAGCAGCGGGATGCCGAAGAGCAGGTAGAGGGCGACGGCGCCGCCGATGACCTCGGCCAGGTCGGTGGCCATGGCCACCAGTTCGGCCTGGACCCACATGACCCGGTTGACCGGGCGGGGCAGGTGTTCGCGGCACAGCTCGGGCAGGCTGAGCCCGGTCGCCAGGCCGAGCTTGGCGGTGAGCGTCTGCACCAGCATGGCGGCCAGGTTCGCCGCCACGACCACCCAGACCAGCAGGTAGCCGTAGCGCGCGCCGGCGGTGGAGTTCGTGGCGAAGTTGCCCGGGTCGACGTAGGCGACCGCGGCCACGAAGGCCGGCCCGAGCAGGATGAGGCGGCCGCGTACCGGGCGCCGGGCGCCGGCGGTCCGCAGCGGTGGCGCGATGGTGATGTCGTTGGTGACCACGGTGTGCTCCTCGGCGGGCGGGCGGGTCAGACGGGTTCGCGCTCCGGCGTCGGCCGGCTGGCCGGCCGTGCCGCGGGCGTGCGGTCCAGCGCGTCGGCGACCGGGATGAGCGCCGTGACGGCGGCCAGCGCGAGGACGGCCGGCGGGGCCGCGCCGGTGCTCGCGGCGCCGACCGTGAGCAGGGCGAAGACAGCCAGCTTGGTGCGGTTGACGGTGGACATGTGGTGAAGATCAACGCGATCGACGTCCCACCCGGTGCCGGCGAGGAGCTGGAGAAGCGCTTTGCGGCCCGGGCCGGCGCGGTGCAGAACTCCCCCGG
>NZ_JBFAJK010000010.1:0-177721 GCF_040655175.1 Micromonospora sp. NPDC050495
GGCCACCTCGGCGACCGCAACGACCACGACTCGCTGGGCCTGTTCCAGCAGCGCCCGAGCTCGGGTTGGGGCACGCCGGAGCAGATCACCGACCCGGAGTACGCGACGCTGGCGTTCGAGAAGGGCCTCAAGCAGGTCGACGGCTGGCAGGACATGCCGCTGACCGAGGCCGCCCAGACCGTGCAGGTCTCCGCCTACCCGGACGCCTACGCCCAGTGGGAGCAGCAGGCCGCCGACATCGTCGCCCACCACTGGAACAGCTGACCACCAACCACCAACCACCAAGCACCAAGCACCAAGCACACGCTGGCCGGCACCCGAACCGGGTGCCGGCCAGCGGCGTCTTCACGTGCGGGGCCCACAGCCGTAGTCGGCTGCCGGCGGCAGGGGCCGATCAGACCCGGAACCCTGCGGCCCGCGCCGCGGCGCGCTCGCGTCGCCGATCCCGGCGGCGGCGCAGGAACCAGAAGAGGAACCACACGAAGCCGAGCAGGAAGACCAGGACCAGCACCGGCAGCAGGATCGCCACCACGGACATCACCGCGCTGGTGGCGTCCTCGGCGGTGCTGGCGATCGGGGCGCCGAAGCCGGCGGTGGTCGCGTTGATGACCGGGCGGGCGGCGGCCTTGAGCAGGTGCACGCCGAGCGCGATCAGTACGCCGACCACGACCGGCACCCACTGGTGGGAGGAGAAGAAGGTGTCCGGGTCGCTGACCGTGACGGTCTCGGAGCTGGAGCCGGCGCCGAAGGCCAGGCCGCCGGCGGTCGGCCGGACGAGGGTCTGCACCACGTCGTTGGCGTGGTCCAGGACCGGGACCTTGTCGGCGACCACCTCGACGGCGAGCAGCACGGCGAGGATCAGGACGACCCAGCCGTTGCCCAGCCACTGCCAGCCGCTGGGCAGGTCGACCAGGTCGGTGTAGCGCGCCAGCAGACCCATCAGCAGCAGCGGGATGTACGCGTTCAGGCCGGCGGAGGCGGCGAGACCGGAACCGGTGAGGACTTCGAGCACGATCTCAATATGGCACCGCTACGCCAGTGGCGCTCGTCGGCGGCGGTCGGGTGCTCGGCTACCCTCGTCGGGTGCGGTTGGTGATTGCGAAGTGCTCGGTGGACTACGTCGGACGGCTCTCGGCACACCTGCCGCTGGCCACTCGCCTGCTGATGGTGAAGGCGGACGGCTCGGTGTCGATCCACGCGGACGACCGGGCGTACAAGCCGTTGAACTGGATGAGCCCGCCGTGCCGGCTGGAGGAGGCCCCCGGGGTGTGGCGGGTGGTCAACAAGGCCGGCGAGGAACTGCGGATCACGCTGGAGGAGATCTTTCAGGACACCTCGTACGAGCTGGGGGTGGACCCGGGCCTGCGCAAGGACGGCGTGGAGGCGCATCTGCAGGAGTTGCTGGCCGCCAACCCGCAGACGCTCGGTGAGGGCTTCACCCTGGTCCGGCGGGAGTACATGACCGCGATCGGGCCGGTGGACCTGCTCTGCCGGGACGCCAACCAGGGCGCGGTCGCGGTCGAGGTGAAGCGGCGCGGCGAGATCGACGGCGTGGAGCAGTTGACCCGCTACCTGGAGCTGATGAACCGGGATCCGCTGCTCGCCCCGGTCGCCGGCGTCTTCGCCGCGCAGGAGATCAAGCCGCAGGCGAGGGTGCTCGCCACGGACCGGGGCATCCGCTGCGTGGTGGTCGACTACGACAAGCTGCGCGGCATCGAGCGCGACGAGCTGACCCTCTTCTGAGCCCGCCACCGAGGGCGACGAGCTGAGCCGCGCCGCATCGACGGCGACGAGCTGAGCCGCGCCGCATTGAGGGCGACGAGCTGAGCCGCGTGGCTGGCGGCGTCAGCGGCCCCGGCCGTACATCAGCTTGGCGACCTTGACCAGGCGGGCGACGTCCGCCGGGGTGCGCTCGAAGGTCATCGACGGCAGCAGCGAGCGGGCCCGGCGGCGGGTGACGGACTTGGCCCGGCCGAACTCGCGCAGCCCGTCCTCGCCGTGGATGCGGCCGAAGCCGGATTCGCCGACCCCGCCGAACGGCAGGGTGGACATCCCGGCGAAGGTGAGGGTCGAGTTGACCGCCGCCATCCCGGAGCGCAGCCGCCGCGCGACGGCCACCGCCCGCTTGCGGCCGAAGACCGAACCGCCCAGGCCGTACGGCAGCGCGTTGGCCCGTTCGACGGCCTCGTCCACGTCGCGGACCCGGTTGACGGTCACCGTCGGGCCGAAGGTCTCCTCCCGTACGGCGGCGGAGTCCTCCGGCACGTCGACGAGCACGGTCGGGTGGACGTACGGCGGCTGGACCGCGTCGGGGCCGCCGAGCACCGCCCGGCCGCCGCGGGCGACGGCGTCCTCGATGTGCCGGCGGATGACGTCGACCTGCGAGGGCATGGTGATCGGGCCGATGTCCGCGCCGTCGGGGCCGACGGTGAGCCGGCCGGCCTTCGTCACCACCCGGTCGACGAAGGCGTCGAAGACCTGGTCGACGGCGTAGACCCGCTCGATGCCGATGCAGGTCTGGCCGGCGTTGGTCAACGCGCCCCAGACGCACGCCTCGGCGGCGGCGTCCAGGTCGGCGTCGGCGTCGACGATCATCGCGTCCTTGCCGCCGGCCTCCAGCAGCACCGGCGTGAGCGTCTCGGCGCAGGCGGCCATGACCTTCCGGGCGGTGGCGGTGGAGCCGGTGAAGGCCAGCTTGGCCACCCCGGAGCGGCAGAGTGCGGCGCCCACGTCGCCGAGGCCGTGCACCGCCTGGAAGACCGGCTGCTCGGGCACCACCTCGGCGAAGCGGTCCACCAGCCACTGCCCGACGGCGGGGGTGTACTCGCTCGGCTTGAAGACCACGGCGTTGCCGGCGGCCAGGGCGTACGCGGCGGAGCCGATCGGGGTGAAGACGGGGTAGTTCCACGGCCCGATCACGCCGACCACCCCGTACGGCTGGTATTCGAGGTGGCCGGTGAACTCGGCGAGGATCAGCCGGGTGCGGACCCGGCGCGGCCCGAGCACGCGCCGGGCGTTGCGGGCGGCCCAGTCGATGTGCTCCAGGGCGGTGAGGATCTCGACGACGGCGTCCCCGACGGGCTTGCCGCCCTCGGTGTGCACCAGCTCGGCCAGCTCCTCGATCCGGCGGGCGAGCACGCCCCGCCAGCGCAGCAGCCGTTCCCGCCGGCCGGTGAAGCCGAGCCCGGCCCACCACTCGCCGGCCGTCCGGGCGCGCTGCACCGCCTCGCGCACGTCCGCCTCGGTCGCCACCGGGAACCGGCCGGCCTCCGCGCCGGTCGCCGGGCTGGTGGAGATCAGGTCGCCGGCGGAGATGGTGGGGGCGCCCGGGACATGCACAGCCGTCATGGCCGAAGTCTAGACCTGAGCCCTACTCACCGGTAGGTGTCGGCGGCGGCGCCGGAGCCGGGGTCCGGGAGCGGGCCGGCGCACCGCGGGCGCCCGCCCGAACGGCGAACGGGAGGTGACTACCCGGGGTCATCGGCCTGACCGGGCGGCGGTGGAGACCGATACGGTGAGGTGGCACGCTGGCGCGAGGGCGATCGTGGGGGTGGAGGGCGAGAAGTCCATGGAGGAGCACCCGGAGTTGATGCCGCTGTTGACCGTGGCGGCGGGAGCGATGCGCGGGCTGAGCTTCCGGGTCCGGCGGGACCCGCAGGTGATCGGCCGCGCGCCGACCGTCGATATCGTGCTGGCCGACCCGCACCTCAGCCGCCGGCACGCCACGGTCCAGCTCACCGCCGAGGGGGTCGCGCTGACCGACCTCGGCTCCACCAACGGCAGCTGGCGCAACGACCAGCGGATCGCCGGCACGATCCACCTCGCCGACGGTGACCTGGTCCGGCTCGGCCGCACCGAGTTGCGCTTCTTCGACCCGGGGGTGGCCCGGACCGACCCGGTGGGGCTGCACTTCGGGCTGCCGCGCCGCGACCACCGGCCCACCCTGCCGCTGCCGGTGCCGGCACAGCGCCGGGCGGTGGAGGCGACCGAGCCGGTCGCGCCGCGCGGCGACGCCGTGCCGCTCGCGGCCGATCTCAACGGCTGACCGGGGGCGGCGCGACACACCCGCCGGCCGTCCGGGGTGGGGGTCCGGCACATGGCCCGGGCCGGGCCGGCGTGCCAGCATGCGCGGATGGAGAGCGCACGGCAGACGGTCCAGGCCAACGACATCACCCAGGCGGTCCGGGTGGCCGGCCGGCCGGACGGCGTGCCGGTGCTGCTCGTGCACGGCAACGTCTCGTCGTCGGCGTTCTGGGAGCCGCTGCTGCGCCGGCTGCCGGACACTCTCCGGGTGGTCGCGCCGGACCTGCGCGGGTACGGCGAGACCGACCGCGCCCCGGTGGACGCCGCCCGCGGCCTGACCGACTTCGCCGACGACGTGGCCGCCCTGCTCGACGTTCCCGGGCTGTTCCGGCCCGGTGCCCGGCCGGTGGTGGTGGGGCATTCGCTCGGCGGCGGCGTGGCCATGCGGCTGCTCGTCGACCAGCCGGAGCGGGTCGCCGGGCTGCTGCTGGAGGCGCCGGTCTCGCCGTACGGCTTCGGCGGCACCCGCGACCTCGACGGCACGCCGACCACGCCCGACTTCGCCGGCACCGGTGCGGGCGGCGCGAACGCGGACTTCGTGGCCCGCCTCGCCGCGCAGGACCGGGGCGCGGACGGCCCGACCAGCCCGCGCAACGTGCTGCGCTCGGCGTACGTGGCCGACCCGGCGTCGCTGGGCGCGGACGAGGACCTGCTGCTGGAGAGCATGCTGACCACCGCCACCGGGGACGACAACTACCCGGGCACGGCGGTCACCTCGGCGCACTGGCCGGGCACCGCGGCGGGGCGGCGCGGCGTGCTCAACGCGCTGGCCCCGGCCCACTTCCGGCTCGCCGACGAGCTGGTCGCCGTCGCGGCCAAGCCGCCGGTGACCTGGGTACGCGGCGACGCCGACGTGATCGTCTCGGACACCTCGCTGTTCGACCTGGCGTACCTCGGTCAGCTCGGCGTGCTGCCCGGCTGGCCCGGCGCGCGGGAGTGCCCGCCGCAGCCGATGGTCGGGCAGACCCGGGCGGTGCTGGACCGGTACGCGGCGGCCGGCGGGACGTACCGGGAGGTGGTGCTGCCGGGCTGCGGGCACAGCCCGCACCTGGAGCGGCCGGCCGAGTTCGTCGCCGAGCTGCTGGCGCTGGCCGGGGAGAACGCCGCCGGGTGAGGCGTGGTGCGTGAAATATCCCACCGCGTCTCGACAACACAGCGTCACGTGGCAGACTCCGGCGCATAACCTTAGCGGCCGTTCATGTCGACAGCGGCGGAGTCAACCAGGGGAGGCCGGTCGTGGCGCGCGAGTTCACCAGTGTGGGTGTGGTGGGTCTGGGCACCATGGGTGCCGGCATCGTCGAGGTGTTCGCCCGTAACGGCATCGACGTGGTGGCGGTGGAGATCTCCCCGACCGCCCTGGAGCGCGGCCGGGCCACCCTGACCGGCTCGACGGACCGCGCCGTGGCCAAGGGCAAGCTGGCCGAGGCGGACCGGGACGCGCTGCTGAGCCGGGTCGACTTCCAGGTCGGGCTGGACGCGCTGCACTCGGTGGACCTGGTCGTCGAGGCGGTCCCCGAGCACCTGGATCTGAAGCAGCGGATCTTCGCCGAGCTGGACCGGGTCTGCAAGCCCGAGGCGATCCTCGCCACCAACACCTCGTCCCTGAGCGTCACCGAGATCTCCGTGGCCACCACCCGCCCCAATCAGGTGATCGGCATCCACTTCTTCAACCCGGCACCGGTGATGAAGCTGGTCGAGGTGGTCCGCACCGTGGTCACCTCGGCGGACGTGGTGGCCGACGTGGAGGCGCTCTGCGAGCGGCTCGGCAAGGTCGACGTGACCATCAGCGACCGGGCCGGCTTCATCGCCAACGCGCTGCTCTTCGGTTACCTGAACCACGCGGTGAGCATGTTCGAGGCGCGGTACGCCACCCGCGAGGACATCGACGCCGCCATGAAGCTGGGCTGTGGCCTGCCGATGGGCCCGCTCGCGCTGATGGACCTGATCGGCCTGGACACCGCGTACGAGATCCTGGACACCATGTACCGGCGCGGCGGCCGGGACCGCCGGCACGCCCCGGTGCCGCTGATCAAGCAGATGGTCACCGCCGGGCTGCTCGGCCGGAAGTCCGGCCGCGGCTTCTACACCTACGAGCGGCCGGGCTCCCCGGTGGTCGTACCCGACGAGCACACGCCGGTGAGCACGGGCGCCGCGCTCGCCGACGGCGCCCGGGCCATCGCGAAGGTCGGCGTGGTCGGCTCCGGCACCATGGCCACCGGCATCATCGAGGTCTTCGCCAAGGCCGGGTACGAGGTCGTCTCGGTGACCCGGGGCGCGGAGAAGTCCGCGAAGGTCTGCGAGGCGGTGAAGACCTCGCTGAACAAGGGCGTGGTGCGGGGCAAGCTCAGCGAGGCCGACCGGGACGCGGCGCTGGGCCGGGTCACCTGGTCGGCGACCCTGGAGCACCTGGTCGACGTCGACCTCGTGGTGGAGGCGGTGGTCGAGGAGCTGAGCGTCAAGAAGGCGCTGTTCGCCAGCCTCGACGAGATCTGCAAGCCGGGCGTCGTGCTGGCCACCACCACCTCGTCGCTGCCGGTGATCGACGTGGCGATGGCCACCCACCGCCCGGCCGACGTGATCGGACTGCACTTCTTCAACCCGGCGCCGATCATGCCGCTGGTGGAGATCGTGCAGACCATCCGCACCTCGGCGGAGACCACGGCCACCGCCCGGGCGGTCTGCGCGGGGCTCGGCAAGACCGGCGTGGTCTGCGGCGACCGGTCCGGCTTCATCGTCAACGCGCTGCTCTTCCCGTACCTCAACGACGCGGTGAAGATGCTGGAGGCCAGCTACTCGACGGCCGACGACATCGACCACGCGATGAAGCTCGGCTGCGGCTACCCGATGGGCCCGTTCCAGCTGCTGGACGTGGTCGGGCTGGACGTCTCGCTGGCCATCCAGCGGGAGCTCTACCTGGAGCTGCGCGAGCCCGGGTTCGCCCCCGCGCCGCTGCTGGAGCACCTGGTCACCGCGGGTTACCTGGGCCGCAAGAGCGGCCGCGGGTTCCGCGACCACACCAATCGCTGATCCGGGTCAACACCGGCCTCCGGTGACGGCGTCTTGAGGGTGTGACCTTCGAGGAGTACGTCGGCAGCCGCGGCCCGGCCCTGTTGCGCCTGGCCCGGCTGCTGACCGGCGACGAGCACCGCGCCGAGGACCTGACCCAGGACGTGCTGGCGCGCGCATACGTGCACTGGCGGAAGATCGCCCGGGCCGACCGGCCCGACGTGTACGTGCGCCGGATGCTGATCAACGCCAACAACTCGTGGTGGCGCCGGCGGTCCAGCCGCGAGCTGGCCGTGGACACCTTCGGCGAGCGGGCCCACCGGGGCGACCTCAGCGGGGAGGCGGCCGACCGGGACGCGATGTGGCGGCTGATCCTCGCCCTGCCAGACCGCCAGCGCGCCGTGCTGGTGCTGCGTTACTACGAGGACCTGGACGACGCCACCATCGCCCAGATCCTCGACTGCTCGCCGGTCACCGTCCGCACCCACGCGATGCGGGCGCTCGCCCACCTTCGGGAGCGCTGCGGCGTCCCGACGACCAACGGGAGCCGGCCGTGACCGACCTCGACCAGCGGATCACCTCGGTGCTGCGGGAGCACGCCGAGGGGGAGACCGACACCCACCGGCTGCTGAGGGCGTCCCGCACGCTCGGCCGACGTCGGCAGGTACGCCGACGGGCCGCCACCGGCACCGCCCTGGCCCTGGTCGGGGTGCTCGGCTTCGTCGGGGTGACCGGCACGGACCTCGGTGGGCTGTCCGGGCGGCTGCCCTGGGTGGCGTCCACGCCGACCGTCGCCGCGCCGGTGCCGCCCCGCGCCGACGGGGTGCCCGGCGCGGCCGAGCGCCCCGACCTGGTCGGCTCCGATTCGTCGACACTGCACTTCGGGCTGGACCCCGGCCGGGCCCGGTACCTGCGCTGGGCCGTGTACGGAGCGCCCCAGGTCGAGTCGATCCGGTTCAGCGTCGGGGGCGGGCAGCCGGTCCTGGTCGAGGTGTCCCACTCCGCCCAGGTGATCAAGGAAATGCCGATCGACGGTTTCCCCGCCCAGGCGGTGGCGACCGGGGCCGCCGTCGACGGCACCATACGGCCGGTCCCGGGCACCTCCGGCGGGCTGCTCAAGGCCTGGGAGCCCGTCCCCGGTCTGTACGCCCGGGCCAGCACGCTCGGCGGCGACCAGGGCGCGCTGTCCGCGGCCGTGGAGGCCGTCCGCTGGGACGAGGCACGCCGGTGCGCGGGTCCGCTGCGGCTGACGAAGCTGCCCGAGGGCACGAGGGTGGCCACCTGCTCCGTCGAGGTCACGGCGTTCCCGAAGGGCCTCAACGTCGAGCTGACCCTCGTCCGCGAGCCGTCGGCGACGATGTGGGTGCGGTTGGTCTACGGGTCGGAGATCGCGATCACGCGGGACCAGGGCAACCGCACCGTGGCCGGGCACCCCGCCTACCTGTACCCGGACGGGACGAAGCTGGACCGGCTCGACATCCCGAGGGCCCACCTGACCGCCGACTTCGGTTGGCCGTACCCCGGGACGGAACCGCCCGAGGGCCCCGGCTTCACCGAGGCCGAGGCGACGACCGTGCTGGCCGGGGCGCAGGTGCCGAAGGACCTGACCGACCCGGAGACCTGGCGGTGAGATCCGCCGGCCGGGCCGCCCGACCTGGGCCGGCCCGGCCGGCGGACCGTACGCTTGGTGACCGTGAGCCCCCGTCGCAACCGTCCCCGCCGGGACGAGACCACCCAGCTGGACTCCGAGCGGGCACGCCAGGGCGTGCCGACCGTCCAGCAGTGGCGCGACGGCGAGTGGCAGGTACGCGGGATCAGCGGTGGGGCGTCGGTCAAGACGTACCGCTGTCCCGGCTGTGACCAGGAGATCCGCCCGGGCGTGGCGCACCTGGTGGCGTGGCCGGCCGACGGGCGGGGCGACCTGACCGACCGGCGGCACTGGCACAGCGGCTGCTGGCGGGCCCGGGACCGGCGCGGGCCGAACCTGCAGCGCGGCCGCGGCGCCCCCCGCCACGGCTGAGCGATCTGGATCACCCTGTTTGCGCCCCGGCGGGCGGCGCGGGCGGCGGCGCGGGAGACTGGGGCGGTGAGCACCGCGATCCGTGCGTCGTCGATCCTGCCCGGCCGGCGGGAGGACATCGAGCTGCACACCGCCGACGGGCTGCGGCTGGTCGGCGAGCTGGCCCGGCCGCTGGACCGGGAGCCGGTCGCGACCCTGGTCTGCCTGCACCCGCTGCCCACCCACGGCGGGATGATGGACAGCCACGTGTTCCGCAAGGCGGCGTGGCGGCTGCCCGCCCTGGCCGACCTGGCGGTGCTCCGGTTCAACACCCGGGGCACCAGCAGCGTCCGGGGCACCAGCGAGGGCGCGTTCGACAACGCGGTCGGCGAGCGCTTCGACGTGGCCGCCGCCATCGAGTACGCCGAGTTCCACGAGCTGCCGGACATCTGGCTGGTCGGTTGGTCGTTCGGCACCGACCTGGCGCTGAAGTACGGCTGCGACCCGGCGATCGCCGGCGCCATCCTGCTCTCCCCGCCGCTGCGCTTCTCCCAGCCCGAGGACCTGACCGTCTGGGCCGAGTCGGGCCGCCCGCTCACCGCCCTGGTGCCCGAGTTCGACGACTACCTGCGCCCCGAGGAGGCCCGGCGGCGCTTCGCGGCCGTGCCGCAGGCCGAGGTGGTCGGGGTGCCCGGCGCCAAGCACCTCTGGGTCGGTGACGCGGAGACCGCGCTGAACGAGATCGTCCGCCGGGTCAACCCGGCCGTGCCGCTGCCGCTGCCGACCACCTGGGACGGCCCGATGGAGACCGGCGACGTCAGCGCGTACGCCGACCGCACGGTGGCCGCGTTCTCGGACACCCCGGTCCCGGGGCCCGCCCAGCGCCGCGCGGAGTAGCGCGGATCCGTCCGGGGCGCGCCGGCCGGCGGGCCGGTCAGCGGGATTCCTGCCGGGGCAGGACCACCTCGCGGAGGATGAGCTGGAGGGCCGCCACCATCGGAATGGCGAGCAGCGCGCCGACCACGCCGAGCAGCGACACCCCGAGCAGCGCGCCGAGCAGCGCCGCCACCTCGTTGACGGAGACCGCCCGACGCATGATCTTCGGGTAGATCAGGTAGTTCTCCACCTGCTGGTAGACCAGGAAGAAGACCAGGCAGGCGATGCCGATCGGCAGGTCGGTGGCGAGGCCGACCAGGGTCACCACGACCGCGCCCAGGGTCGCCCCGATCTGCGGGATCAGGTCGGTCACCGCGACCACCACGGCCAGCGCGAACGGGTACGGCAGGCCGACGATCAGCGCGAAGACGAAGGTGCTCGCGCCGGCCAGCACCGCGATGGTCAGCGCACCCACCATGTAGGCGCCGACCCGGGTCAGGATCTCGTCGCCGATCAGCCGCACCCGCTCCCGCCGCGAGTGGGGCACCAGCGCGTACCCGAGGTCGCGCAGCTTGTTGAAGTAGGCCAGAAAGTAGATGGTCAGCACGAGCACGGTCAGCACCCGGAAGATGGTGCCGAAGATCAGCTGTGCCCCGCCCAGCACGCCGCCGAGCGCCCGGCCGACGGTGTCCGCGTTGGCCGCCGACTGGACCCGCTGCACCACGTCGTACCGCTCGACGAGGTCGTTGACGGTGGGGTTGCGGCGCAGGTCCTCGACGTATTCGGGCAGGTGCTGGATGAACTGCCCGGACTGGGTCACCACCGGCGGCACCAGCGCCAGCAGGCCGCCCACGATCAGCAGCACCACGGCGAGCGTCACCACGGCCACGGCCAGCCCGTGCGGCAGGCCCCAGCCGCGCAGCCGGACCACCGCCGGGTGCAGCCCGACGGCGAGGAAGAGCGCGATCACCACCAGCACCAGGATGCCGGCGGAGTTGCGGATGCCCAGGAAGAGCGCGTACGCCAGCAGCACGCCCAGCGCGCCGGTGAAGCCGACGAGGAAGCTGCTGCGGCGCAGCGGCTTGCCGGGCACGCCGAACCGGCCACTTGGCTCGAACTCGGTGGGCTCGGTCTCCGGCACCAGGTCGGCCACCGCGCCCGCGCCGGCCGGTCCGGTGGCGCGGGTCGGCTCGGTGGCGGGGGTCGGCTCCGTGCGATCGTCGACGGGGTCGGCGCGGGCCGCCCGGGACGGGTCGTCGTCGCCCGGGCCGGTGGACCCCTGCTGCGACACCCGCTTCCTCCCGGCTCCCGCTCCCGGCGGAGCGACCTGTGACGGACCGCGCGGATTCCGCGGCGCGATCCCTGCCCGCAGGTTAGCGGCCGGCGGGGCGGCCCGGCCATCCCCCGCCCGTGCTGCGCGCCGGGACCGGTGGGTGGCGGCAGCGACGCCGACGGGTGGCGGCAGCGACGCCGGCCGGGTCGCCGGGGGCGGTCAGTCCTTGTCGACGGTGACGGTGCTCGGCTTGGCGCTGCGCTCGTCGGTGGTCGGCTTGCTCGGCCGCTTGCCGTTCTCGCCGGTGCTGGTGATCTTCGTGGGGGTGGCGCCCCGGCCGGCCTCGCCGGGCACCGCGGCCACGGTCGGCTCGCCGTCCACCCCGGCGCTGGCGGCGGAACCGTCCACGGTGGTGACCGGCTCGGCGACCGGGCGGGTCGTGCCGCCCTCCGCCGGCTTCCCCGACTCCGGGGCCGCGCGGCCGCCGTTGGGGGAGGCGGCCGCGCCGCCCTTGGCCGGGACGGTCGCGCCGGCCCGGTCGCCCGCCGGTGCGCCGCCGTCCTCGTCGCCGCCGGCGGCGGCCGCCAGCTCGTCCGGGTCGACCGGGGTGGTGGCGAGGCCGGCGGAGTCCGCCGACAGCCGCAGCTCGGCGAGGCGCCGCTGGAGGTCGTCGGACTCCTGCCGCAACGACCAGGTCTCGGTACGCAGGTCGGCGAGCTCCTGCTGGGCGGTGGCGATCTCCAGCATCACCTCGGCGAGCTGTTGCCGGCCGGCCGCCACCTCCTGCTGGGTGGCGGCGAGGTGCTGCTGGGTGGTGGCCAGGTGCTGCTGCGTGGTGGCCGCGTACTCCTCGAACTGGCGGCGGGAGGCGGCCACGTGCTCGTCGGCCTTGCGGCGCTTGTCGCCGGCCTCCTCCTCGGCCCGCCGCAGCAGCTCGGCGGCCTCCTCCTCGGCCCGCTGGCGCATGGTCAGCGCGTCCCGCTCGGCGGCCTCGCGCACGCCGGTCGCGGCCTGCTCGATCTCCTGACGGCGGGCGGTGTACCCCTGCTCCAGCTCCTCGGTCCGCCGGCGGTGCTGCTTGTCCAGCTCGTCGCGGTGCTTGGCGTACTCCTGCTCGGCGGCGGCGCGGCGCTGGGCCAGCTCCTTGTCGGCGGCGTCCCGCCGGGCCTTGACCTCCTTCTCCACCCCGGCCCGCCAGGTGCCCAGCTCCTGCTGGGTCTGGGTCCGGGCCTGCTGGACGTACGCCTCGGTCTCGCTGCGCATCCGCTGCACGTACGCCTCGACCTCGGCGCGGTTGCGCTTGCCGGCCTCGGCGGCCTCGCTGGTGAGCCGGTTCGCCTCGGTGCGCGCCCGGCCGCGGGTCGCCTTCGCGGCCTCTTCCGCGTCGTCGACGATCTTCTTGGCGTCGGTGAGCGCCTTGGCGTGGGTGGCCCGGCCGGCCTCGGCCGCCGCCTCGGTGAGCCGCTTGGCCTCCTGCTGCGCCTTGGCGTGCACCTCCTTGGCCGCCTCGCGGAGCTGGTTGGCCTCCTGCTGGGCCTTGGCCACGGCCTCCTTGGCCGTCTCGCGCAGCCGGGTCGACTCCTGCTGGGCCCGGGTGTGGATCTCCTTGGCGGTGTCCCGGAGCTGGGTCGCCTCCTGCTGCGCCGTGGCGAGCGCCTCCTGCGCGGTACGGCGCAGCCGCTCGGCCTCGTCGGTGGCCGCCTTGAGCGCGGCCTCCGCCTCGGCCTTCCGGGCGGCGGTGTGCCGCTCCTCCTCGGCCCGCCGGGCGGCGAGGGCGATCTCGAAGTCCTTGAGCGCCTGGGCGGCCTGCTCCCGCGCCTCCTCGATGATGTGCTCGGCGGTCGCGCGCCGGGCCTCGATCTCCTCGTTGGCGGCGGCGAGGATCTCGTCGGCCTGTTCCTCGGCCATGGTGAGGATCTGCTCGACCCGGGGCCCCAGGTGCCGGAACGAGGCCCGGTCCACCACGCCCACCTGTTTGCGCACCTGGGCGAGGTCGCGTTGCAGCACCTCGACCTGGCCGGCCAACTTGTGGATCTGGGTGTACGCCTGCTCCCGTTCGCCCGTCAGCGCCGCGATCTCGTGCTCGGCACGAGCGACGTACCGGTCGACCTGTCGTTTGTCGTAACCCCGGAGCGCGGACTCGAAGCTGGGCTCCGTGGTCACGTCCCCGCCGAGAGCGAACAGTTCCTCGCCGTGCGACATGCCCCCATCCTCACACGCATCCGGCTCTGCTGGGGCGATACGGACGCCCCTGTTGGGAGCTACTTCACTGACGTGGCGAAACGGGCGGGAAAGCATGACGGCGCGGGGCGGCACCGGTCACCCGGTGTCACCCCGCGCCGCGGTTCATGCCCCGATGCGGATGTTGCTCAGCTGGCCGACTCGGCCGTGACCTTCTTCTCGGAGCCCGCGTCCTTGGCCGCCTCCGGCTTGGCGGCGGCCGCCGGCACGCCCGGCACGATGCCGGCCAGGCCGGAGAGCATCTGGCCGAGCTGGGAGGTGACCGCGTCCTTCTGCCGGGTGAGGTCCTCGACCTCGCGGCGGGCCGCCTGCGTGGTCAGCTCCGCCTCGGTGCGGGCCTCGCTGAGCACCCGCTGCGCCTCGGCGCGCGCCTCGTTGAGCGTCTTGTCGGCCAGCGCCTTGGCCTTGTCGACGGTCTCGTTGGCGGTGCGCTCCGACTCGACCCGCCGGGCCTCGGCCCGCTGCTCGATCTCCTTGGCCCGCTCCTGCGCGGCCCGGGCCCGCTGCTCGGCCTCGCTGACCAGCTTCTGGGTCTGGGCGACCTGCGCGGCGTGCCGCTCCGACTCCTCGCGCTCCGCCTTCTCGCGCCGCTCGGCGAGCTGCAGCTCCAGCGCCTGGAGGTCCTTGTCGCGCTTGTCCCGCGCGTCGGTGAGCAGCTTGGTCGCCTCGGCCCGCTTCTCCTCGGCCTCCCGGGCGGCCTTCGCCCGCTGCTGGGTGATCTCCCGCTCGGCAGTGGCCCGCAGGGTGGCGACCTCGCGCTCGACGGTGGACTTCAGCTCGGCCACCTCGTGCGCGGTGACCGTACGCAGCTGCTTGGTCTCCCGGTCGGCGTCGGCGCGCAGGGTGTCGGCCTCGCGCCGGGCCTGCACCCGGACCTCGGCGGCCTCGCGCTCGGCGGCGGTGCGGACGTTGCCCGCCTCCCGCTCGGCGCTGGCCTTCATGGCGGCCGCCTCGGCGCGCGCCTTGTCGGTGATCTCCCGGGCCTCGAGGCGGGCGGCGGAGAGGATGCCCTCCGACTCGCGCTTGGCCTCGTTGCGGTGGTCGTTGGCCTGCTCCTCGGCCAGCCGGAGGATCTGCTCGACGCGGGTGCCCAGGCCGGAGAGGGTCGGCCGGCTGTTCTCCTCGAGCTGCTTGTTGGTCTCGGTGAGCTTCTGCTCCAGCGAGCTCTGGCGCTGCTCGGCCTGCCGGAGCCGGCGCTGGGCGTCGTTCATCCGCTGCTCGGCCTCGGCGCGGGCCTGCTCGGACTGGGTCAGGGCGGCGGTCAGCCGGCCGATGAAGTCGTCGACCTGCCCGGTGTTGTATCCACGCAGGCCAACGGTGAAATCGGGCTGTGAGTTCGCGTTATCGAAGAACGCAAGAGGGGAGGACTGCTGCTGGGGCATTGGGACATACTGGCAGACGCCCCAGGGTGCTCCGCAAGAGCGGTCCGCACCTTTCATGTCCTCATTACATGGTCAACTCGGGTGACCCGGTGGGACCGGACCAAACGGCGATCTTGGCAGGTCCCGGGCGGGTCGGGCGGCAGTCGAGGCGGGCCGGAAAAAGGGCCGCGGGTGGTCGCCCGCGGCCCTTTGTCGTACGGCAATCGAATGGTGTGCCCGGCGCTGGAAAGGCAAGCCCTCCTCCGCGCTTTGGTGCGGCCCGATCAGCCGAACGGGTCAGTGCCCGCGGAACCGGTTGATCGCCGTTTCGTGCCGGGCCCGCAGCGCGGCGTCGCGCACGCCCAGCCCGTCCGACGGCGCGAGGCAGCGCACCCCGACCTTGCCCTGGTGGGCGTTGCGGTGCACCTCGTACGCGGCCTGGCCGGTCTGCTCCAGCGGGTAGGTCTTCGACACGGTCGGGTGCACCTTGCCGAGCGCCACCAGCCGGTTGGCCTGCCAGGCCTCGTGGTAGTTGGCGAAGTGGCTGCCGACGATCCGCTTCAGGTGCATCCACAGGTAGCGGTTGTCGTACTGGTGCAGGTAGCCGCTGGTGGAGGCGCAGGTGACGATGGTGCCGCCCTTCTTGGCGACGTAGACGCTGGCGCCGAAGGTCTCCCGGCCCGGGTGCTCGAAGACGATGTCCGGGTCCTCGCCGCCGGTCAGCTCGCGGATCCGCTCACCGAAGCGGCGCCACTCGTCCTGGTCCTGGGTCTGCTCGTCCTTCCAGAACCGGAAGCCCTCGGCGGTGCGGTCGATGACCAGTTCGGCGCCCATCTTCCGGCACAGCTCGGCCTTCTCCGGCGAGGAGACCACGCAGACCGGGATGGCGCCGCCGCCCAGTGCCATCTGGGTGGCGTACCCGCCGAGGCCGCCGGACGCGCCCCAGATCAGCACCACGTCGCCCTGCTTCATGTTCGCCCCGTGGTGCGAGACGAGCTGCCGGTACGCGGTGGAGTTGACCAGCCCGGGGCTGGCCGCCTCCTCCCAGCTCAGGTGGCGCGGCTTCGGCATCAGCTGGTTGGCCTTGACCACGGCCAGCTCGGCCAGGCCGCCGAAGTTGGTCTCGAAGCCCCAGATCCGTTGCTGCGGGTCGAGCATGGTGTCGTCGTGGCCGGCGGCGTCCTCCAGCTCCACCGACAGGCAGTGCGCGACCACCTCGTCGCCGGCCTTCCACTTGGTCACCCCCGGTCCGGTGCGCAGCACCACGCCGGCCGCGTCCGAGCCGACCACGTGGTACGGCAGGTCGTGCCGGCGGGTCAGCTCGGAGAGCCGGCCGTAGCGCTGGAGGAACTTGAAGGTGGGCAGCGGCTCGAAGATGCTGGTCCACACGGTGTTGTAGTTGATGGCGCTGGCCATCACGGCGACCAGCGCCTCGCCCGGGCCCAGCTCGGGAGTGGGCACCTCCTGGACGTGCAGCGCCTTGCGGGGGTCCTTGTCCCGGGTGGCCATGCCCTCGAACATCCGGGTGTCCTCGGCCCGCACCACCACACCCCGGTAGCTCTCCGGGACCGGCAGGCCGGCGAGGCCGGCGAGTTCCCGCTCCGGCTGCGCGGAGCCTTCCGCCGCCATGATCGCGTCAAGGATGTCCTGCACGGTGACCTCCCGTTCGTTGCGCACCCGCACCGGGCGGGCAGGGGTGCTGCCATCGTCGGCGCCGGTGCGACGGGACCGCCATGTCGGCAATCGACACATCCGGCACCGGTCGCACTCCTGTGCAGCCGGACGTTACTGAACGGTAGCTAGGGTCGGAAGTGCTGTGTGAAAAACTGCATCCGCCGATGCGTGGAGGTGTCCGTGGGAACGCGCAACCGCGCACTGCCGCGCCTTGTCCCAGGGATCAGGACGGCTCCCGCCCGACCGGCGCCGGCCGGGCGGGACCCGGTCCGGCCGGCTCAGGCCGGCTGGACGAGTTCGATCAGCACGCCGCCGGCGTCCTTCGGGTGCACGAAGTTCACCCGCGAGTCCGAGGTGCCCCGCCGCGGGGTCTCGTAGAGCAGCCGCACGCCGCGCTCGCGCAGCGCCGCGCACGCCGCGTCGATGTCCGCCACGGTGTACGCGACCTGCTGGATCCCCGGGCCGCGCCGGTCCAGGAACTTGCCGATCGTCGAGTCGGGCGACAGCGGCGCCAGCAGCTGCACCAGGCCGCCCCCGGCGTCCGGGCCGACCGCGAGCATGGCCTCGCGGACGCCCTGCTCCTCGTTCGTCTCGGTGTGCACGCAGCGCATGCCGAAGGTGCGCTGGTAGAAGTCGATCGCGGCGTCGAGGTCGGGCACGGCGATCCCGACATGGTCGATGCGGCGCAGGCCGATGTCGCTGACGTGGTCGGGAACGGATTCGACGCGGGAGTTCTCAGCCATGGCGCCAGTGTGACCGAACGATCGTTCGGGACGCTGACCCGGTCGGGCATCTCACTCCCCTGAACGGGTGACGCCCGGACGCCCGCGCCGGGCGGCTCGGTCGAACGGCCGACCCCGGCCGGGGCCGCCCGGTCGACCTCGTCCGGACGCCCGAGCGGCGGTCCGCCCCGTGCCGTTCGTCCTGCTGGACGGGGGATGCCCCGCGACGCGGCGCGGGCGCACGATGCGAACCGGCACGTTCATCAGCACCGGTCGCCCCCGGCCGGCGCCGCGCGGGCCCGGCACGGGGGCCCGGACCGGACTCGGGAGGACCTGGCCGTGGGTACGGCACCGAAGAAGCGCGGCACCACACCGGACGTCACCCACCGGGGGTGTGTCCCCGCCGGGCGGCGGGTCGCGGGGTGGTCGCCGTGACCCTGGAGCAGTGGGCGGCGGTCGGCGTGGTGTCGGGGTCCATCCTCAGCGCGCTGACCCTGGCCGTGGCGGTGAGCCGGCCGCTGCGCCGGCTGGCCCGGCAGAACGAGGAGTTCCGGCAGGACTGGTACGGGGTGCCCGCCCGACCGGGCCGGGAGGCCGTACCGGGGGTGCCGGAGCGGCTGCGGCGGATCGAGGTGGAGTTGCACCCGGACGGACGCGGGACGCTGCGGGACGCGGTCAACGACGCGGAACGCCGGCTCAAGGGCGTGGAGAGCCGCCTCGACGAGCACCTCGGCGGGCGGCGTGGCCGGCCGGCGGGCGGCTGACCGGATGATCGGCGCGGCGGCCGGGCGCGCCCGGTGGCCGGGGTGGCGGTCGGGGCCCGGGTGCCCCGAGGCAATCCCGCCAATCGATCGTTCGGCATATGCGAACCCGGACGGCGGGAGGTTGATCTGCAACTTGCATCCGGAGAAGAGTACGGATGGTGAGTTCACTGTCACGCCCCGTTGCCGCCATCTGGATCCCGGTCCAGGTGGACCCCATCGAACCCCACCTGATGGCCTGCCTGGACCACGCCCGGCGATGCCGCTACGACCTGCTCGGGATCATCACCACGGCGCCGTGGGACGAGGTGCGGCAGATGATGGTCGACGGGAAGGTCGACGTGGTGGTGGTCGCGAAGTTCGACCATCTCCCGGCGGACCGGACCCCGCGGATCGAGGTGGCCGGCCGGCCACCCCGGCCACCGGCCGCGTGCCCCAGGGGCCCGGTGCCGCCGCGCCGGGGCCGCCCGCGCCGGGCCTGAACCGCGGCGACGCCGGGCCGGACGCCCCCGGCGCGCCGACCCGGGCCCGGTCGGACGGGCCGCGCGCCGGGCGGCTGGGCCCCGGTCGGACGGGCGGTGCGCCGAACGGTCGGGCCCGTTCGGACGGGCCGTGCACCAGGGCGGCGCGGCCGCCCTGGTGCGGCGACCGGACCATCGACGGTCGTACCCTGGAGCGGGTGGCGAACGTGCGCGGGGTCACCGTGCTCCCGCTGTTGCCGGCAGATAAGGTGCGTCCTAACAATCGTTAAGGCGGACAGGTCGGCACCCCCTCGGAGGCAGGCAATGGCTTCGGTGATCGTCAGCGGCGCGCGGACCCCGATGGGGCGCCTGCTGGGCAACCTCAAGGACCTCCCGGCGACCAGGCTGGGCGGCATCGCGATCAAGGCCGCGCTGGAGCGCGCCGGCGTCGCCCCCGACCAGGTGCAGTACGTGATCATGGGGCAGGTGCTCCAGGCCGGCGCCGGCCAGATCCCGGCCCGGCAGGCCGCGGTCGAGGCGGGCATCCCGATGTCCACCCCGGCGCTGACCATCAACAAGGTCTGCCTCTCCGGCCTGGACGCGATCGCCCTGGCCGACCAGCTCATCCGGGCCGGCGAGTTCGACATCGTGGTGGCCGGCGGCATGGAGTCGATGACCAACGCCCCGCACCTGCTGCTGGGCCAGCGCTCCGGCTACAAGTACGGCGACGTCACGATCAAGGACCACATGGCCCTCGACGGCCTCACCGACGCCTGGGACTGCTGCTCGATGGGCGAGTCGACCGAGCGGCACGGGGCCCGGCACGGCATCACCCGCGCCGAGCAGGACGAGTTCGCCGCCGCGAGCCACCAGCGCGCGGCCGCCGCGCAGAAGAACGGCCACTTCGCCGACGAGATCACCCCGGTGATCATCCCGCAGCGCAAGGGCGACCCGCTGGTGATCAGCGAGGACGAGGGCATCCGGCCGGACACCACCGCCGAGTCGCTGGGCAAGCTCCGTCCGGCGTTCGCCAAGGACGGGACCATCACCGCCGGCAGCTCCTCGCCGATCTCCGACGGCGCCGCCGCCGTGGTCGTGATGAGCATGGCCAAGGCCAAGGAGCTGGGGCTCACCTGGCTGGCCGAGATCGGCGCGCACGGCAACGTGGCCGGCCCGGACAACTCGCTGCACTCGCAGCCGTCCAACGCCATCAACCACGCCCTGAAGAAGGCCGGCCTGGCCGTCTCCGACCTCGACCTCATCGAGATCAACGAGGCGTTCGCCGCGGTCGGCATCCAGTCCACCCGGGACCTGGGGGTCAACCCGGACAAGGTCAACGTCAACGGCGGCGCCATCGCGCTCGGCCACCCGATCGGGATGTCCGGCGCCCGGCTGGTGCTCAGCCTGGCGCTGGAGCTCAAGCGGCGGGGCGGCGGCACCGGCGCGGCCGCGCTCTGCGGCGGCGGCGGGCAGGGCGACGCCCTGATCATCCACGTGCCGACCGGGGGCGAGAGCTGACCGTGGGGGACGTCGTCGAGAACGCCCCGGCAGCGGCCACCGGCCCGGTGCGCCGCAGCCGGGACGTACCGATGCTGGTGGAGCGGGCCCGCGCGGGCGACCCCCGCGCGGTGGCCCGGCTGATCACGCTGGTCGAATCCGGTGACGAGGTGCTGCCGCAAGTGGCGGCGGCCCTCGCGCCGTACGCCGGGCAGGCCCAGGTGGTCGGCCTGACCGGTTCGCCGGGGGTGGGCAAGTCGACCACCACCAACGAGCTGGTGCGGGCGCTGCGGGCCCGCGGCCACCGGGTCGGGGTGCTGGCCATCGACCCGTCCAGCCCGTTCACCGGCGGGGCGATCCTCGGCGACCGGGTCCGGATGCAGGACCACGCCACCGACCCCGGCGTCTACATCCGTTCCATGTCCAGCCGCGGCCACCTCGGCGGGCTCTCCGCGGCCACGCCGCAGGCGGTCCGGGTGCTGGAGGGCGCCGGCTGCGACGTGGTGCTGGTGGAGACCGTCGGGGTCGGGCAGGCCGAGGTCGAGGTGGCCTCGCTGGCCGACACCACGCTGGTGCTGCTCGCCCCGGGCATGGGCGACGCGATCCAGGCGGTCAAGGCCGGCATCCTGGAGATCGCCGACGTCTTCGTGGTCAACAAGGCCGACCGGGACGGCGCCGACGCCACCGTGCGCGACATCCAGGGCATGATCGCGCTGGGCGAGCGCGGGCCGGGGGAGTGGCGGCCGCAGGTGGTCCGGTCGATCGCCGCACGCGGCGAGGGGATCGACGACATCGCCGCCGCGATCGACAAGCACCGCGGCTGGCTGGAGCAGCACGGCGAGCTGCGCCGCCGTCGCGAGGCGCGGGCCGCCGCCGAGATCGAGGCGATCGCGCTGGGCGTGCTGCGGGCCCGGATCGGCTCGCTGCGCGACGGTACGCAGCTGCCGACGCTCGCCGCCAAGGTGGCCGAGGGCGCCATCGACCCGTACGCCGCGGCGGACGAGCTGCTGGCGCAACTCGGTAGCTGAGCCCGCCGCCCGACGTGCCCCGTTCTGTCCGGTGGGGCGGCAGCCGGACACGGCGCTTCCTACGCTCCTGACGCCCCGTCGGCGGAGCGGGGCGTCAGCGGGGGAGCAGTGGGATGCGGTGGTGGATGGCGGCGCTCGTGGTGGGCGCGCAGCTCGTCGTCGGCACGATGGTCGGCCCGGACGCGGCGGCCGCGGCGGAGGTGACGACGCTGCGGGAGGCCGCCGCCGCACGGGGCCTCCAGGTGGGCTCGGCCGTCTCCGCGAGCGCCCTCGAAACGGACCCGGCCTACCGCGACCGGGTGGCCGCCGAGTTCAACACCGTGACGACGGAGAACGAGTTCAAGTGGTCGGTCCTGGAACCGGTCCGGGGCCGGTACGACTTCAGCCGGGCGGACCGGATCGTCGACTTCGCCGCCGCGCACGGTCAGGCCGTCCGGGGCCAGACGCTGGTCTGGCACTCCTCCCTGCCGGAGTGGCTGACGACCGGCACGTTCTCCCAGGCGGAGCTGCGTGACATCCTCAGGAACCACGTGCAGACGGTGGTGTCCCGCTACCGCGGTCGGGTCGCGGTCTGGGACGTGGTCAACGAGCCGCTCGCCGAGGACGGGACGCCGCGTGACGGCTTCTGGCTGAGCCGCCTCGGGCTCGGATACCTCGCCGACGCGTTCCACTGGGCGCGCGCAGTTGACCCGGCGGCCCAGCTCTACCTCAACGAGTACAGCACCGAGACGAACGCGGCGAAGGCGCGCGGTCTCTACGAGCTGGTGCGGGATCTGCGAGCGCGCGGGGTGCCGGTCGACGGGGTGGGCTTCCAGACCCACAAGCTGCTGACCTCCCGACTGTCCGCGCTCGGTGACGTGCTGCGCCGCTTCGCCGACCTCGGCCTCGACGTGGCCATCACCGAGCTGGACGTGCGGGTGCCGGTGCCGGCGGACGCCACGGAGCTGGCGCAGCAGGCCGAGGTGTACGCCTGGGCGGCGCAGGCCTGCCTGGCCGTGCCCCGGTGCCGGTCGATCACCACCTGGGGCTTCACCGACGCCCGGTCGTGGATCCCCGCCCAGTACCCGGGATGGGGCGCGGCCACCCTGCTCGACGAGTCGCTGGGCGCCAAGCCCGCGTACCGTCGCCTGCTCGCCGTACTGCGGGACTGGCAGCGCCCCGGCACCGGGCCGGTCGCGTGGTGGCGGCTCGACGACTGGGGCGGCACCACGGCCAGCGACGCCTCGGGCTCGGGCCATTCGGCCGTCGTGTCCGGCACCACCCTGGGCTGGTACGAACGGCAGCCGACCACGTTCGCCCTGCGAGGCGACGGCGCCGGCACCGGGGCGGTCACCGCGGGGCCGGTGGTCGACACCGCGCGGTCCTACGCGGTCTCCGCGTGGGTGTCGTTGACCAGCAAGACCGCGCGACGGGTGGTGGCGAGCCAGGACGGCGCGGCCCGGAGCGCCTTCACCCTCTCCTACGAGCCGTCGACGGACCGCTGGGTGTTCGCCGTGCCGCTGGCCGACTCGGTGCAGGCCGGCGTGCGGACCGTCTCGTCCACCAGCGTGCCGGCCGTCAACCGGTGGACGCACCTGACCGCCGTCTGGAACGCGGGGTGGGGCCGGATGCAGCTCTACGTCGACGGCGTGCTGGAGATGACCGCGCCGCCGAGCGGCCAGCCGCCGGCGACCGGGTGGACGGGCCGGGGCCCGTTCCGGATCGGGCGCTCGTCGGCCGGGGAGGCGTTCGCCGGGGGGATCAGCGACGTACGGGTCTTCGCCCGGGTGGTGGACGCGGCCGAGGCGGCGGCCCTCGCCGACGCGGCCGTCGGCCGCTGGACCTTCGACGGGCACACCGGGGACGAGTCGTGGTTCAGCCGGGACGGGTTCCCCCGGCCGGAGCAGGTGGGCTTCACCGCCGACCGGGCCGGGCGACCGGCCCGCGCGCTCCTGCTCACCGGCACCGAGGTGATCGACGTACGCGGTGGCATGACGCTGTGGACGGACCGGTCCTACACGGTCACCGCCTGGGTGCGGCTGACCGACGCCAACCGCGACGGTCGCCCGGACGGCGCCGGCGACCAGGTGGTCGCCAGCCAGGACGGCCGGGAGCGGGGGACCTTCCAACTCCAGTACGAGTCCGACAACGGCCGGTGGGCGTACAAGGTCCCGGTGACCGACTCGGGGCCGACCGGCTGGCCGACGGTGGAGTCGCTCGCCCCGGCGGTGGCCGGCCGGTGGACGCACCTCGCGGCGGTCTGGAACGCCGGCTGGGGACGCTTCCAGCTGTACGTGGACGGCGTGTTGCAGGGCACCAGCGCCGCCACCACCTCACCCCCGGCGACGGGCGGGCTGCACGTCGGCGTGTCGATGACCGGTGGCCGCCTCACCGGCGCCCTGGACGACGTCCAGGTCCACCAGCGCGCCCTCCAACCCCACGAAATCACCACCCTCGCCACCCCCTAATCCCACCCCCACCCCCACCCCCACCCCCACCCCCACCCCCCACCCCCCAACCTCGTCGATCATGGACTTGTGGTGCCTGACGAAGGCCGCACAGCGGACATCCGCGGCACCACAAGTCCATGATCGACGGTCGGGTGGGGGTGTGGGTGGGGGTGTGGGTGGGGGTGGGGGCTTGTAGGCTGCCGGGGTCGAGGCGGGTGTGGGTGTCGGTGTGGTGGGGGAGAACGTGGACCACGAGGCTACGCAGGAGCTGTCGATGCGGCCGGACGCGACCGCGGGCGGTACGACGCACATCTCTGACGAGGTGGTGGAGAAGATCGCGGTGGCCGCCGCCAAGACGGTGCCCGGGGTGGCCGAGCTCGGTGGGGACGTGGCGCGCTTCTTCAACGCCGTGCTGGACCGGGTCGGGCTGGACCAGGTCGGCGACGCCCGGCGCGGCTGCTCCGCGCACGTCACGAACGGTGCGGCGGTGATCAACCTGGTCATCGTGATCGACGGCGGCCGGCCGGTGCCCGAGGTGACCGACGCGGTCCGCTCGGCGGTGACCTCGGCGGTCGAGGCGTACGGGCTGCGGGTCGACGAGATCAACATCCGGGTCGACGACGTGGCTCTCGGTGGTCCCGCGGTGCCGTCGAGCTGAGTCAGGTTACCGGCCGGTACGCACATACTTAGCGATCGTTCAGGCGTCCGTTCTACACTCGGTCTTCAGTCGAGGACTCGAGGAGGAGCTCCGCGGATGAACGCCGACGAGATCGCCGCCGGACGGGCACGCTGGCAGGCCCGCTACGACGCCGCGCGCAAGCGGGACGCGGACTTCACCACGCTCTCGGGGATGACCGTGGACCCGGTGTACGGGCCGCCGGAGGGCGTGCCGTACCCGGGCTTCGAGCGGATCGGCTGGCCGGGCGAGTTCCCGTACACCCGGGGCCTCTACCCGACCGGCTACCGCGGGCGGACCTGGACGATCCGGCAGTTCGCCGGGTTCGGCAACGCCCAGCAGACCAACGAGCGCTACAAGATGATCCTCGGCGCCGGTGGCGGCGGGCTCTCCGTCGCCTTCGACATGCCGACCCTGATGGGGCGCGACTCCGACGACCCGCAGTCGCTCGGCGAGGTCGGCCACTGCGGCGTGGCCATCGACTCGGCCGCCGACATGGAGGTGCTCTTCGGCGGCATCGACCTGGCCGGCGTCACCACGAGCATGACCATCTCCGGCCCGGCCGTGCCGGTCTTCTGCATGTACCTGGTCGCCGCCGAGCGGCAGGGCGCCGACCTGTCCCGGCTGGACGGCACGCTCCAGACGGACATCTTCAAGGAGTACATCGCGCAGAAGGAGTGGCTCTTCGACCCCGAGCCGCACCTGCGCCTCATCGGCGACCTGATGGAGTACTGCGCCCGGGAGATCCCGAAGTACAAGCCGCTGTCGGTCTCCGGCTACCACATCCGGGAGGCCGGGTCGACCGCCGCGCAGGAGCTGGCGTACACCCTCGCCGACGGGTTCGGCTACGTCGAGCTGGGCCTGAGCCGCGGCCTGGACGTCAACGTCTTCGCCCCCGGCCTGAGCTTCTTCTTCGACTCGCACGTCGACTTCTTCGAGGAGATCGCGAAGTTCCGCGCGGCCCGCCGGATCTGGGCCCGCTGGCTGCGCGACGTCTACGGCGCCACCAGCGAGAAGGCGCTCTGGCTGAAGTTCCACACCCAGACCGCCGGGGTGTCGCTGACCGCCCAGCAGCCGGTCAACAACGTCGTGCGTACGGCCGTGGAGGCGCTCGCCGCCGTGCTCGGCGGCACCAACTCGCTGCACACCAACGCCCTCGACGAGACCCTCGCGCTGCCCACCGACGAGTCCGCCGAGATCGCCCTGCGCACCCAGCAGGTGCTGATGGAGGAGACCGGGGTGGTCAACGTCGCCGACCCGCTCGGCGGCTCCTGGTACGTCGAGGCGCTCACCGACCGGATCGAGGCCGAGGCGGAGGAGATCTTCGCCCGGATCCGCCAGCTCGGCGGCGAGGGCCCGCACCAGATCGGGCCGATGACCTCGGGCATCCTGCGTGGCATCGAGGACGGCTGGTTCACCGGCCACATCGCCGAGTCGGCCTTCGTCTACCAGCAGGCGCTGGAGAAGGGCGACAAGCGGATCGTCGGGGTCAACTGCCACACCGGCACGGTCGCCAAGGAGCTGGAGATCCTGCGCATCTCGCACGAGGTGGAGTTGGAGCAGCGCCGGGTCCTCGCCGAGCGCAAGACCGCCCGCGACGACGCCGCCGTGAAGGCCGCCGTGGCCCGGATGGTCGAGGTCGCCCGGACCGGCGAGAACATGATCCCGGCCATGCTGGACGCCGTCCGCGCCGAGGCCACCCTCGGCGAGATCTGCGACGCGCTCCGCGCCGAGTGGGGCGTCTACCGCGAGCCCGCCCGCTTCTGACCGACCCGCCCGGCCCCCGCCCCGACCTCGCACCGTCGACCCCGTCCCGATCTCGCACCGCCGGCCCTCCCGGCGCGGCCGCCGCCGCGGTCGCCCGGGCGGGGCCGGGCCGGATCGTGCGCGGCGGGGCGGGCAGCCGGGCAGGGGTGGCGTGAGCAGCGTGAGAGTTGCAACTGTCGCCGTCGCGGTTGATCTGAGTTCAGCGGGACACGTGCGAGACTAGATAACCATGAGCGACCCACGGATCACCTCGTCGATCTTCACCCGCGGCGCGGTCGACCTCAGCGCGCTGCGCAGCACGGCACCGGCCGACACCCGCCCCGCCACACCGGCCCAGTCCGGCCCGCCGACAGGTCTGCCGGGCAGCCCCGTCGGTGGCTCGGCCGCCGTGATCGACGTGACCGAGGCGAACATCCAGACCGAGGTGCTGGAACGCTCGCTCACCACCCCCGTCGTGGTCTTCTTCGGCGCCGCGGGCTACCCGGAGAGCGACGAGTTCGCCCCGGTGCTGGAGCGGCTGGCCGCGGAGGGTGGCGGCGCCTGGCTGCTGGCCCGGGTCGACGTCCAGCAGCACCCCCGCATCGCCCAGATGTTCCAGCTCCAGGCGGTACCGACCGTCTACGCGATCGTCGGCGGTCGGCCCGTCGACGCCTTCCCCGGCGTCATCCCCGAGTCCCAGCTGCGGCAGTGGATCCAGGCCGTGCTCAAGGCCGGCGGCGTCAGCGTCGCCGAACCGGAGGACCCGCGGCTGGTCGAGGCCGACGACGCCCTGATGACCGGCGACCTGGACGCCGCCGAGGCGGCGTACAAGAAGATCCTGGCCGAGAGCCCGGCGGACGTCGCGGCCGAGGCCGGCCTGGCCCAGGTCGGGGTGGCCCGGCGGGTGGCCGGGGCCGACCCGCGAGCCGCGCTGGCCGCGGCCGAGCAGGCCCCCGACGACGTCGAGGCCCAGCTCCTCGCCGCCGACATCGAGGTGCTCAGCGGGCTGGCCGAGCAGGCCTACCAGCGCCTGGTGGACCTGGTCCGCCGGACCGCCGGCGACGACCGGGAGAAGACCCGGCAGCACCTGGTCTCACTCTTCACCATCGCCGGTCCCGAGGATCCCGCGGTGGCCTCGGCCCGCCGGGCCCTGGCCAGCGCCCTGTTCTGAGTTCGCAGCACGCCAGCGCGGGCCGGCGTACCGGCCGGCCCGCCCGACCATCGAGGACGGGAGCCCATGATGCGCCGGATCGCCGTCCTCGACGCGCCGACCAACCTGGGGTTGCGCCCGCCCACGTCCACCTCCGCCCCCGGCTGCGGCAAGGCGCCCGGCGCGCTGCGCGACCACGGCCTGCTCGCCCGGCTGCGGGCCCGCGACGCCGGCTGCCTCACCCCGCCCCGGTACGACCCGGGCGACTGGCGCCCCGGCGACGGTGTCTGCCACGCCCCCGAGATCTCGAACTACTCGGTGGCGCTGGCCGACCGGATCGGCGCGATCATCGACCGGGGCGAGTTCCCGCTGGTGCTCGGCGGTGACTGCTCGGTGCTGCTCGGCTCGGCGCTGGCCATGCACCGGCTCGGCGAGGCCGTCGGCGGGCGGATCGGCCTGGTCTTCGTCGACGGCCACTCGGACTTCCGGCACCCCGGCAACGCCTCGTACGTGGGCGCGGCGGCGGGGGAGGACCTGGCCCTGGTCACCGGCCGGGGGCAGGCCGACCTGGCCGCCATCGAGGGGCGGCGCCCCTACTTCCGGGACATCGACGTGGTGGTGCTCGGCATCCGGGCGCAGGACGAGTACCGGCTCGACCTCCAGGCCGCCGGGATCACCACCCGGCCGGTGCCCGCGCTGCGTGCCGAGGGGGCGGCCCGGACCGCCCAGTGGGCGCACGAGCAGCTGGCCGACTGCGCCGGCTACTGGGTGCACATCGACGTGGACGTGCTCGACCCGGCGGTGATGCCGGCGGTGGACGCGCCGGACCCGGGCGGGATCGCCTTCGCCGAGCTGGAGATCCTGCTCGCCGGGCTGGTGGACACCCCGCACTGCCTCGGCGTCGAGCTGACCGTCTTCGACCCCGACTACGACCTGGACGGCTCGTACGCCGCCGAGATCGTCAACACCGTGGTGGCCGGGCTGGCCCCGGTCTCCTCGCCGAGCGCGGTGCCGCCGCGGCTGCTGCCGCCCGGCCCGGTCGCGCCCGCGCCCCGGCCGGGCAACGGCCGGGCCGCCGAGCGGACCGTCCTGCCGGCCCCGGCGGCCGTCCCGGCCCCCGCGGTGGCCGTGGAGCCGATCGGCCCCGCCTTGACCCCCGACGACGAGCACGACGACGACCCGCGGCGGGCCACCGGCGCGGCGGACGGCCCGGACGGGGCGGCACCGGCCGGCCCGACCCCGTCGACCGGTCCGGGTCGGCTGCGCCGGGTCCCCGTGCCGAACGACGACCCGCCGGCCGAACCGGGCGAGGCCGGCCCGGCCGGGACCGGGCTCGACATCGCCTGACCGCCCGGCGGCGCCCCGCCCGGGTCGGTGGGTCAGCGGGCGGTCAGGCCACGCAGGAAGCGCTCGGCGATCGGGACGGCGCTGGCCGTGCTCGACCCGCCCTGCTCGACGAAGACGGCGAAGGCCACGTCGCCCTGCCAGCCGACGAACCAGGCGTGGGTGTGCGCCGGGTTGTTGTCGTACTCGGCGGTGCCGGTCTTGCCGTACACCGGCTGGCCCGGGACGTCCTTCAGGGCGCTGGCGGTGCCGCTGGTGACCACCGCGCGCATCATCGTCTTCAGCGCGGCCACGGAGTCGGCCTTCAGCGCCGGGCCGGCCGGGGCCGGCTTCGTCGGCGCGGGGTCGAGCAGCAGCTTCGGCTGCTCCCAGTGGCCGCGGGCGACCGCCGCGGTGGCGCCGGCCATGGCGAGCGGGCTGACCACCGTGGTGCCCTGGCCGATCGCGGCGGCGGCCTGCTCGGTCGGCGAACCGTTGGCCGAGACCTTGCCGGTGAAGACGTCGACGCCGAGGTCCCACTCGCTCTCCAGGCCGAGGGCACGCCCGGCCTGGGCCAGCCCGTCCGGGCCGAGTTTCGGCGCCAGGGCGGTGAACGCGGTGTTGCAGGACTTCGCGAAGTCGGTGCCGAACGGCACGTCACCGAGCGCGAAGTTGTCGGAGTTCTTGAACGACCGGCCGTCGACCTCGAACGTCTTCGGGCAACGCACCGTCGTCTCGGGCGTCACCGCGCCCCGGTCGAGCAGGCCGAGGGCACTGACCATCTTGAACGTCGAGCCGGGCGGCACCTGGGCGGTGAAGGCCAGGTTCTCCCCGGCCGGGCCGGGGCCGTTCGCGGCGGCCAGCACCGCGCCGTCGCTGATCCGGACGGCCACCAGCGCGGAGCGCCGGGCCTCACCGCGCAGCGCCGCGTCGGCGGCGTTCTGGGTCGCCAGGTCGAGGGTGGTCTTCACGGGCTGGCCGGGCTTCGGCTCGCTGTGGAAGAGCTCCGCGCCGGTGGTGACGCCGGGCTCGTCGGGCTTGGACCGTTGGCTGAGTACGGTCAGCCCCGGCGCGCCGCGCAACCGGTCGTCGTACCGGGCCTGGAGGCCGCCGTGGCCGACCAGGTCGCCGGCGAGGTACTTGTCGGGGTGCGCCTTGAGGTCGTCGGCCTGGGCCGGGTCGACCGTGCCGAGCAGCGCCCGGGCGAACTCCCGGGTCGGGGCGAGGTCGAGCTTGTCGGCCTGGAACTTGGTGCCCGGCAGGTCGTAGATGCGCGGCTTGATCTGCCGGTACGCCTCGTCGCGCAGGGTCACCACCTCGACGAGCGCGCCCGGCTCGGCCTCGGCGAGACGCTTGGGCAGGTCGGTCAGGTCGACCGCCGGGATGAGCGCGGGGCGGATCGCCTTGAACGCGGCGTCGAGCTGCCGGGACAGCGCCTTGACGTCCTTGACCTGGTTGGGTTGCACGCCCACCCGGACCACCGGCCGGGGCGCCACGAGCGGGGTGCCGGCGTTGTCGAGGACGCCGGCCCGGGTGGCCCGGTCGCGGCGCAGCGCGAGCCGGTCGCCGTCCTCCAGCTGCTCCTGGACGACCTTCGGCTCCCAGATCACCTGCCACTCGTCGTCGTCGCCGTGCTTGAGGCGTACCCGGGTCTCGTAGGCCCAGCGGGTCCCGCCCGGCAGCGGCCAGCTGACCTGGACCCGGGCGGTGGCCACGTCGGCGGTGATCGGGATGTCGCCGGTCCGCTTCAGCTCCGGCGGGGTGGCGGCCAGCTCGCCGGAGAGCGCCTTGATCTGCTTGGTGACCTCGACGGCCGGGACCCGGCCGCCGGTCGGTTCGACGAAGCCCACCGCCTGGAGGTCGCCGGAGCGCCAGCCCTTCAGGAAGGCGTCGACGCTCCGCTCCGGCCCGTCCTCGCCCGAGCAGCCGGCGAGCCCGCCGGCCGCCAGCGCCGCCGCGGTCACCGCCGCGAGAACCGGTCGGCGAGGGGAGAGAAGGCGGTGGACGGGGTACGACAGGAGCATGAAGCGGTCCCTCCGGGATGACGTTCCCCCGCACGCTAGTACGGCTGGCCGTCGCCCACCGTCCCGCGCGGCCTTGGCGAGGGGAAAGACCCCGCTGGCACCGTGTGATGAACATCGCCAGTACGGGTACTCCGCGACCGGCCGACCACGCACCCGCAACAGGTGAATGGACAGAGTCCCGATCCGGACGTCCGGCCAGTGGTCCGCCGACGAAGGGGCACAGCGGCAGGCCTAGGCTGGACGGCGAGTGACCCACAACGCGGTGGGTCGAGGGGAGTGGCACCGATGGACCGGCGTCCGGCGATCAAACCGGGACCCGACCTCCGGCAGGCTGACACCAGCCGGGACGATGACAGCTTCGATTCGGCGACCGACGGGGACGGTTTCAGCCGTCTCGACACGGGAGTGACCGGGATGACCGGTTCCAGCATCGACACCCTCTACGACCTGGGCCTGCCCGCGCCGGCCCTCGGCGACGAGGCGGACGACGCCGAGCTGGACGAGCCGGTACCCAACGCGGAGCGCCTGGTGGCGCAGGCCGTGGCGCTGGCCGGGGACGACCACGACGCGGCGACGCTGGTCGGCCGCTTCTGGCGGTTCGCGCCGGACGAGGAGCTGATCGGCTTCACCGCCGAGGAGATGCTCACCGCCGCCCGCGCGCACCGGGACCTGGCCCAGCAGCGCGTACCGGGCGAGCTGAAGCTGCGCATCCACGAGCCGGACGCCGACCAGCACCACACCGTCATCGAGATCGTCACCGACGACATGCCGTTCCTGGTCGACTCGGTGACCGCCCTGCTGAACTCGCACCACCTGGACGTGCACCTGCTGGTGCACCCGCTGGTGGTGGTCCGCCGGGAGCCGCTGGGCCGGCTCACCGAGGTCTCCGCGGACGTGGAGCCGGACGACGCGATCGCCGGTGACCTGGTCGAGAGCTGGATGCGGATCGAGATCGACCCGGTCCGTGACCCGGCCGGCCGGGAGCGGCTGCGCCGGGAGCTGCAGCGGGTGCTCACCGACGTGCGGGAGGCCGTCGAGGACTGGCCGAAGATGCGCCAGCGGGCCCTCGCCCTCGCCGACGAGCTGGCCTCGGCCCGTACCTCGGACAACCGCCCGCCGGTGCCGGAGAAGGACATCACCGACTCGGTGGAGCTGCTGCGCTGGCTGGCGCACGACCACTTCACCTTCCTCGGCTACCGGGAATACCGGCTGGTCGACACCGAGGGCGCCGGCGGCGGCCAGGCCCTGGAGGCCGTCCTCGGCACCGGGCTGGGCGTCCTGCGGTCCGACTCGCCGGAGGCCCGGTCGCTGAACTCGATGACGCCCGAGGCGCACGAGAAGGTGCTGGAGAAACGCCTGCTGATCATCACCAAGGCGAACTCCCGGGCCACCGTGCACCGCTCGGCCTACCTCGACTACATCGGCTTCAAGATCTTCAACGAGGCCGGCGACGTGGTCGGGGAGCGGCGTTTTCTGGGCCTGTTCTCCACGGCCGCCTACCGGACCAGCGTGCAGGAGCTGCCGGTGGTCCGCCGCAAGGTCGCCGAGGTGCTGGACCGCTCGGGCCTGAGCCTGCGCAGCCACTCCGGCAAGGACCTGCTGCAGATCCTGGAGACCTACCCGCGCGACGAGCTGTTCCAGATCAAGACCGACGACCTCTACCACGCGGTGATCGGCGTGCTGCGCATGGCCGGCCGCCGCCAGCTGCGGGTCTTCCTGCGCCGGGACGCGTACGGGCGGTTCATCTCCTGCCTGATCTACCTGCCCCGGGACCGGTTCACCACGCAGAACCGGCTGCGCATGCAGGACATCCTGCTGCGCGAGCTGAACGGCGTCGGGGTGGACTACACCACCCGGGTCACCGAGTCGATGCTCGCCCGGGTGCACTTCATCGTCCGGACCGACCCGAGCAACCCGCCCGGGCAGATCGACGCCGACCTGCTCGCCGAGGAACTGGCCGACGCCACCCGGCTCTGGGACGACGACTATCGGCTGGTGCTCGAGCGCAAGCTCGGCGACGAGCAGGCCAAGCACCTGTTCAGCCGGTACGCCGACGCGTTCCCGGAGGGCTACAAGGACGGGCACACGCCGTACGAGGCGATGAAGGACCTGGCCAAGCTGGAGCTGCTGGAGGAGCCCGGCCAGCTGGAGATGCACCTGTTCCGCAAGCAGGTCGCGCCGCGCGCCAGCGGGGTCGGCCGGGACGGCGAGGCCGACGAGGCCATGGACGTGCGGTTCAAGGTCTACCGGTACGGCGAACCGATGATGCTCTCCGCGGTGCTGCCGGTGCTGCACTCGCTCGGCGTGAAGGTGGTCGACGAGCACCCGTACGAGGTGGAACGCGTCGACGGCCGGATCTGGCTCTACGACTTCGGCCTGCAACTGCCCGAGGCGCACCAGGAACTGGCCGAGGTGCGCCCGCACGTGGAGAACGCCTTCGCCGCCGCCTGGCGGGGCGAGGCCGAGGTGGACGGCTTCAACGAGCTGGTGCTCCGGGGCGGGCTCACCTGGCGGCAGGTGGTGGTGCTCCGGGCGTACGCGAAGTATCTGCGGCAGGCGGGCACCGTCTTCTCCCAGGAGTACATGGAGCAGACGTTCATCGCGTACCCGAAGATCGCCTCGCTGCTGGTGGAGCTCTTCGAGACCCGGTTCCGCCCGGGGGCGACCACGATGGACGAGCGGCGGCAGCGCAGCGGCGAGCTGGTCGGTGCGATCGGCGCGGCGCTCGACGACGTGGCCAGCCTCGACCAGGACCGGATCCTGCGCGCGTACCTGACGTTGATCCAGGCCACCCTGCGCACCAGCTTCTACCAGAAGCCGGTCGGCGGGCGACCCAAGTCGTACGTGGCGTTCAAGCTGGACCCGCAGGCGATCCCGGACCTGCCGGCGCCGCGGCCGAAGTTCGAGATCTTCGTCTACTCGCCCCGGTTCGAGGGCGTGCACCTGCGGTTCGGGCCGGTGGCCCGGGGCGGCCTGCGCTGGTCGGACCGGCGAGAGGACTTCCGCACCGAGGTGCTCGGCCTGGTCAAGGCGCAGATGGTGAAGAACGCCGTGATCGTGCCGGTGGGTGCCAAGGGCGGCTTCGTGCTCAAGCAGAAGCCGGGCGACCGGGACGAGGCGGTGGCCTGCTACAAGGAGTTCGTCGGCGCGCTGCTCGACGTCACCGACAACATCCTCAGCGGTGAGATCGTGCCGCCCGACGACGTGGTCCGGCACGACGCGGACGACCCGTACCTGGTGGTGGCCGCGGACAAGGGCACCGCCACCTTCTCCGACATCGCCAACGAGATCTCCGAGGCGCACAACTTCTGGCTGGGCGACGCGTTCGCCTCCGGAGGTTCGGCCGGCTACGACCACAAGAAGATGGGCATCACCGCCCGGGGCGCCTGGGAGTCGGTGAAGCGGCACTTCCGGGAGCTGGGGCACGACACCCAGACCCAGGACTTCACCGTGGTCGGCGTCGGCGACATGTCCGGCGACGTGTTCGGCAACGGGATGCTGCTGTCGAAGCACATCCGGCTGGTGGCCGCCTTCGACCACCGGCACATCTTCCTGGACCCGGACCCGGACGCGGCGACCTCGTGGGACGAGCGGAAGCGGCTGTTCGACCTGCCCCGCTCGTCCTGGGAGGACTACAACCCGGAGCTGATCTCGGCCGGCGGCGGGATCCACCCGCGTACCGCCAAGTCGGTGCCGATCACGCCGCAGGTGCGCGCGGTGCTCGGCCTCGACGACGACGTCAGCCAGCTCAGCCCGCAGGAGCTGATGAAGGCCATCCTCACCGCGCCGGTGGACCTGTTCTGGAACGGCGGCATCGGCACCTACGTGAAGGCGTCGACGCAGACCAACGCCGAGGTCGGCGACAAGTCCAACGACGCCATCCGGGTGGACGGCAAGAGCCTGCGCTGCCGGGTGGTCGGCGAGGGCGGCAACCTGGGCTTCACCCAGCACGGCCGGATCGAGTACGCCTCGGCCGGCGGCCGGATCTACACCGACTTCATCGACAACGCGGCCGGGGTGGACTGCTCCGACCACGAGGTGAACATCAAGATCCTGCTCAACACGGCGGTCGCCGACGACGAACTGGGCCGGCCGGAGCGCGACGAGCTGCTGGCCCAGATGACCGACGAGGTCGCCGAGCTGGTGCTGCGGGACAACTACGACCAGGCGCGGGCGCTGAACAACGCCGAGGCCCAGGCCGCCTCGCTGCTCCCGGTGCACCGCCGGATGATCAACGAGCTGGAGCGGTCGGGGGCGCTGGACCGGGCCCTGGAGGCGCTGCCGCCGGACGACGAGCTGGCGGTACGGACCGAGAACGGCCTGACCGCGCCGGAGTTCGCGGTGCTGCTGGCGTACGTGAAGATCGTGCTGGAGCGGGAGATCGTCAGCGAAGGGCTGGCCGACGAGGAGTGGACGACCGACATCCTGGTCAACTACTTCCCGACCCCGCTGCGCGAGCGCTTCGCCGACCGGATGGGCCGGCACCGGCTGCGCCGGGACATCGTCACCACCGTGCTGGTCAACGAGGCGATCAACCGGGGCGGCATCTCGTTCGTCTTCCGGGTCGTCGAGGAGACGGCGGCCTCCGCCGCGGACGTGCTGCGGGCGTACGTGGTGGTCCGCGAGGTGTTCGGGCTGCGCGAGCTGTGGGACGCGGTCGAGGCGCTGGACAACCAGGTCTCGCCCGAGTTGCAGACCAGCGTCTACCTGGACACCCGCCGGCTGCTCGACCGGGCGGTGCGCTGGCTGGTCACCAACCGGCGCTCGCCGCTGGACGTGCCGGCCGAGATCGCCCGGCTGCGGGACGGGGTGGCCCGGCTCCTGCCGGACCTGGAGCACCTCTTCTACGGCACCGAGCGGGAGGCGATCGCCGCCCACATCGACTCGCTGACCGGCAAGGGGCTGCCCCGCGAGCTGGCCGAGCAGGCGACCCGGCTGATGTACAGCTTCGGGCTGCTGGACGTGGTGGAGACCGCCCGGTCGACCAACCGGGAGGTGAGCGAGGTGGCCTCGGTCTACTTCGTCCTCTCCGACCGGTTCCGGGTGGACTCGCTGCTGTCGAAGATCTCGCTGCTGCCGCGGGAGGACCGCTGGCAGACCCTGGCCCGGATGGCGTTGCGCTACGACCTGTACGCCGCGCTGGCCGCGCTCACCGCCGAGGTCCTCGGCTCCACTCCGGACACCCTGCCGCCGGTCGACCGGGTGCAGGAGTGGGAGCAGGCGAACGCCACCTCGATCCACCGGGCGCACCGGGCGATGGGGGAGTTCGACGAGTCCCGCGCCGACCTGTCCGCCCTGTCGGTGCTGCTGCGGCAGATCCGTACCCTGGTGCGGACGTCGGCGGCGGCCTGAGTGACACGGGCGCGGCCCGGTGGTCGGTGACCGACCACCGGGCCGCGCCCGTTCCGGGCCTCACCCGGCCATCGTCGCCAGGACGATGACGTTGTTGAGGTAGCTGCCGGCGCTGGAGTCGAAGACCCCGCCGCAGGTCACGACCCGCAGGCCGGGTTTGTCGCTGGGGCCGTAGACCAGGTCGGTGGGGAAGGACGCCTTCGGGTACGACGTCACCTCGTCGACCACGAAGGTGGCGGTCGAGCCGTCCTCCCGGGCCACGCTGATCGTGTCGCCCTTGACCAGCGAGCCGAGGTTGAAGAAGACCGCCGGCCCGAGCTTGGCCGAGTCGACGTGGCCGACGACGACGGCGTTGCCGACCTCGCCCGGGCTGGCCCCCGACGAGTACCAGCCCGCCTTCATGGCCTCGGTCAGCGGGGGCACCTCGAGGGTGCCGTCGGGCTTCAGCCCGAGGGACATGATCGGGGCCCGCACCCCGATCCGGGGGATCGAGATCGTGGTCGGGACCGACCGGGGCAGCCCGGCGGCCGGCAGGTCGGGAGCCGGCAGGTCGGGGGCCGGCGTGACGCCGTCGACGGGGGCCTGGTCGGCACCGGCGTCGGACGTGGCGGGGGTCGAGGCGGGGGCGCCGGCCTGGGCGACCGGCTGGGGCGGGCGGGGCGGTGGGGTGGTCCGGAAGGACGCCCCGACCATGCCGGCGCCCAGCATGGCGAGCAGGACGACGATGACCGTGCCGGCGGCACGCCACGGGCTCCCGTGGCGGCCGCCGGCCGGTGTCGCCGTCTGGTCAGACCAGCTCATCGGCGCGGCGCCGACGCAGCAGGACCATGCCCCCGAGGGCGGCGGCGCTGATCACGCCCACCCCGCCGGCGGCCATGTTGCGGTCCAGGCTGGTGGTCGTCATGCCACCGTCGCCGCCGTCCACGTGCCCGCGCGGCACGCAATCCGTGCGGTCGTGGTCCTTCCAGTCGTCCTTGCCGTGGTCGTCGCGGCCAGCCCAGTCGCCGTGCTCGTCCTTGGCGTCCTTGCCGTGCTCGTCCTTGCCGTCCTTGCCGTGCTCGTCCTTGGCGTCCTTGTCGTCCTTGGCGTCCTTGCCGTGCTCGTCCTTGGCGTCCTGGCCGTGGTCCGCCTTCTCGTCCTTGCGGTCCTTGTCCTGCTGGCCGTAGTCGGACTCCGCGTCCTGGCTGTACTCGTCGCCGCCCTGCCACTCGCTGCCGTAGCTGGACCCGTCGTCCTTCTTGTCGGCGCCCTTCGGGTCCGTCCAGTCGCCCTGGTCGGGCTGGTCGGCGGCGACCATCCCGCCGCCCGCGCCGCCGGGGCCCGGCGGGCGACCGTCGCCGTACTCCGACCCGTCCTCGCCCCGGGCGTCCTTGCCGTGCTCGTCCTTGCCGTCCTTGCCGTGCTCGTCCTTGGCGTCCTTGTCGTCCTTGGCGTCCTTGCCGTGCTCGTCCTTCGCGTCCTGGCCGTGCTCGTCCTTGCCCTGTTCGTCCCGGCCGTGCCGGTCCTTGCCGTCGGGGCCGTGGTCCGCGTCCTTGCGGTCCCAGTCCTGGTAGTCCGAGTCCGAGCGGTCCCAGTCCTTGCGGTCCCAGTTCTTCTGGTCCCAGTCCCCGTGGTCCCCAGGGCAGACGCCAAGAAGACTGACCTGCGGCTTGGCTGCGACGTTGCCCGTGCTCTGCGCGGCCGCGTTCGCCGTTCCCGGTGAGAACAGCAGCAGGGACGCGCCGCCCAGCGCAGCGCCCGCAACGAGCTTCCTGACCATCTTCGTTCCCATGACCCGCGTCACTCCATCCCTGTTTGTCCTGAGCCCGACATCGGTCGAGCTACGGCCGACGTTAGACCGTTTCGCGACTTATCCGGGGAAAGATTCACGTATAGGAGTTTGCGGGCGGTAGGTGGTATCGCGACGCCGCTCGGCCCTTCGTGGCCGTCCGGGTGGGTCGCGGCCCGGTTGTGCCCGGCCGGGCCCCGGGGAGATGATTCGACCGACGGCGGCCAGCCATCGAGCCATTGCCATGGAAGCGCTCCCATGCAAGAATCGCTGCACGCGGTTCGGGGAGCCGCACCGCGAGCGCAGACGTCGAGGGCACCGGTCCGCCGGACGACGGCTGACTCCTCGACCGGCTGGCGTGCCGGCCGAGCGCACACCACCACCACGCCCGTCCGGGTCGGGCGCCCCCGAAGACACCCGTGGCGCCGACGGCCGTCCGTGCGGACGTCCCGAGGGCCCTTTCACCGGGCCGTACGCGGATCCGGTCTCGCCCAAGGAGATCAGTGGCATGAATCTGTGGAGAAGGCTGTCCGGCCGGAGCCGGGCGCTCGCGCTGACCAGCGCGGGCGTCCTGGTCGCCGGTGGACTGGTGACCCTCCCGGTCACCGCGGCGCAGGCCGCGACCCAGTGCAGCGTGGACTACACGACCAACGACTGGCCGGGCGGCTTCACCGCCAACGTGACGATCAAGAACCTCGGCGACCCGCTCAGTTCCTGGACGCTCGGGTTCACCTTCCCGAACAGCTCCCAGCGGGTCGTCCAGGGCTGGTCGGCCCGGTGGTCGCAGAGCGGCCAGAACGTGACCGCGCAGAACGAGTCGTACAACGGTTCGCTGGGCACGGGCGCCTCCACCAGCCTCGGTTTCAACGGTTCGTGGAGCGGCAGCAACCCGAAGCCCGCCCAGTTCACCCTCAACGGCACGGTCTGCAACGGTGGCACGCCCACCACGCCGCCGCCCACCACCACGAACCCGACGACGCCCCCGCCCACCACCCCGCCGCCGACCACCCCGCCGACCACCCCGCCGCCCACCACGCCGCCGCCGACCACCCCGCCGCCCGGCCAGAAGGTCGACAACCCGTACAACGGGGTGAAGGGGTACGTGAACCCGGAGTGGAAGGCCAAGGCCGAGTCGGTCTCCGGCGGCAGCCGGGTGTCGAACAACCCGACCGCGGTCTGGATCGACCGGATCGCCGCCATCAACGGCACGCCGGACAGCAGCTCCAACGGCGCGATGGGGGTCCGTGACCACCTGGACGCCGCGCTCGCCCAGGGCGCCGGCTACATCCAGTTCGTCATCTACAACCTGCCCGGCCGGGACTGCTCCGCGCTGGCCTCGAACGGCGAGCTGGGCCCGGACGAGCTGCCCCGCTACAAGTCCGAGTACATCGACCCGATCGCCGCGATCCAGGCCGACTCGAAGTACAAGAACCTCCGCATCGTCAACATCATCGAGATCGACTCGCTGCCCAACCTGGTGACCAACACCTCGGGCAACGCGGGCGGCACCGCGATGTGTGACACCGTGAAGGCCAACGGCGCGTACGTGAACGGTGTCGGCTACGCGCTGGCCAAGCTCGGCGCGATCGGCAACGTCTACAACTACATCGACGCCGCGCACCACGGCTGGATCGGCTGGGACAGCAACTTCGGCCCGGTCGCCGACCAGCTCAAGGCCGCCGCCGTCGCCTCCGGCAGCACGGTCAACAACGTCACCGGCTTCATCGTCAACACGGCGAACTACTCCGCGCTGAAGGAGCCGTACGTCAAGGTCACCGACTCGGTGAACGGCCAGACCGTGCGCCAGTCCAAGTGGATCGACTGGAACCAGTACGTCGACGAGCTGTCGTTCGCCCAGGCGTTCCGGCAGAAGCTGGTCTCGGTCGGCTTCAACAGCAACATCGGCATGCTGATCGACACCTCCCGCAACGGTTGGGGCGGCTCCGCCCGGCCCACCGGCCCTGGCCCGACCACCAGCGTGGACGCCTACGTCGACGGTGGCCGGATCGACCGGCGCTACCACACCGGCAACTGGTGCAACCAGTCCGGCGCGGGCCTCGGCGAGCGGCCGCGGGCGAACCCCGAGACGGGTATCGACGCGTACGTCTGGGTGAAGCCTCCGGGCGAGTCGGACGGCTCCAGCACCGAGATCCCGAACAACGAGGGCAAGGGCTTCGACCGGATGTGCGACCCGACGTACACCGGCAACGCCCGCAACGGCAACAACATGTCGGGCGCCCTGCCGAACGCGCCGATCTCCGGTGCGTGGTTCGCGGCCCAGTTCCAGCAGCTGATGCAGAACGCGTACCCGCCGCTCTCCTGATCCGGCGGTCGGCCCACCCGCAGCGGCGGGAGTGAGGCACCGCCGCGCGGGTTCCCCGGGCCCCTGGTCGACGCCCCACGTCGGCCAGGGGCCCCCGGGCTGTCCGGACCGACGCGCCCCGTCCCGCCACCCGGCGGGACGGGGCGCGCCGGCTCAGGGAACCGTCTTCTCGATCGCCGCCCGGCCCAGCTCGGCCAGGTCCCGGCGGGCCTGCTCGAGGTTCTCCGGGGTGAGGTCCTGACCGCGGGCCATCACCAGATCCTCCGGCTCCCACGGCTGCTCCGCGCCGGTGCGGATGTTGTCCGGAGCCGCCCCGGTGCCGGTGCCGGTCGCCCCGGTGCCGGCCGCGTACGGGTCGCCGAGGATGTCCGGGGAGCCGGTGTCGGGCACCGCGCCGTCGGGCTCGGTGAAGACCGGGTTGTCCGGATCGGAGCCGCCGGTGCGGAGCTGCGGCACCGTGCTGTCGTCGTCCACCGCCGCGGCCACCTCGGGAGTCTCCTCCAGCGGCCGCTCGCCACCGCGGTCACGATCAGTCATGCTGCTGCCCTCCTGTCCCGTTCGGTGATCCCTGGCGTACCCCGTGACGGCCCGGCCATGCCGCGGCGCCCGCCGTCGTGGGCCGGCTGCTCGGGCGGCTGAGCTGTCGTCGCGGGCCGGTCGTTCCGGCGGGTCAGCTGTCGTCGCGGGCCGGCTGCTCCGGCGCGTCGGCCGGCCGCAGCCGCTGCCAGGCGAGCATGAGCAGTCCGAAGACGAGCATGACCAGGCCGGCCCAGAGGTTGATCCGGACGCCCTGCGCCTTCTCGACCTGCGCCGACGAGTCGAAGAGCCCCATCAGGGTCACGATCAGCCCGTACACGACGAACAGGCCGCCGATCACCCGGCGGATGTCGAAGAGGCGGGCGGCCGCCGAACGCGCCTCCCGGGCGTCCTCGGTCTCGTCGACCAGCGGGTCGTGGGCCTCGCCGTGCTGGTAGTCGTCGGCCATGATGTGCGTCCCTTCCTCAGAAGACCGGGATGTAGAAGAGGGCGGCGAGGATCACCGCGACGACGCCGAGCAGCACCGGCGAGCGGTACCAGGCGGCGTCGCCGGCCAGCGAGTCGTCGGCCAGCGTGGTGTCGGTCATGCCGTAGACCAGGCCGGTCAGCTCGTCGTCACGCTTCGGCCGGGTCAGCGGGGTCAGGATCGCGGCGACCACCGCCACCGTGACGAAGGCGAGGCCGGCCCCCCAGAAGCTCTCCTCCAGGTCCGAGTTGAAGCTGAGCACGTCGGCCAGGTGGAGCAGGTACGTCGCGATGGCCACCACGGTGCCGGCGAGCAGCGACCAGAAGCCGGCGAGCGGGCTCATCCGCTTCCAGAACATGCCGATGATGAAGGTGCCGAAGAGCGGGGCGTTGAAGACCGAGAAGAGCGCCTGGATGTAGTTCATGATGTTGCTGAACCCGGCCGCGATGAACGCCGTGCCGATGCCGATCACCACGGCCACGACGGTGGCGATCCGGCCGATCCGCACGTAGTACTCGTCCGGCCGGTCCCGCCGGAAGTACGCCTGCCAGATGTCGTACGTGAACACCGTGTTGAAGCCGCTGACGTTGGCGGCCATGCCGGCCATGAACGACGCCACCAGGCCGGTCACCGCGATGCCGAGCACCCCGTTGGGCAGCAGGTCCCGCATGAGCAGCGGGATGGCGTTGTTGTAGACCAGGTCGCCCTGCTCGGCGCCGAGCCCCTTCACGGTGACCAGGGCGATCAGGCCGGGAATCACGGTGACCAGCGGGATGAGCAGCTTCGGGTACGCGCCGATGATCGGCGTACGCCGGGCGGCGCTCATGTTCCGCGCGGAGAGCGCCCGCTGCACCTCGGCGAAGTTGGTCGTCCAGTAGCCGAACGAGAGCACGAACCCGAGCCCGAACACGATGCCCAACCAGTGCGCGCCGAGCGGGTTGTCGGTGCTGCCGGTGCCCTGCCAGGCGTGCAGGCCGGCCTCGCCCAGCCTGGAGTCGCGGACCGCGTCCATCAGGCCGCCGACGCCGCCGACCTTGACCAGGCCGAGCACGGTGATCGGCACCAACCCGGCGATGATCACGAAGAACTGGAGCACCTCGTTGTAGATCGCACCGGAGAGGCCGCCGATGGTGATGTAGGTCAGCACGATGAACGCGCCGACCACGATCGCCACCCAGAGCGGCCAGCCGAGCAGCGCCTGCATGATCAGGGCGAGCGCGTAGAGGTTCACGCCGGCGATGAGGACCTGGGCGACCGCGAAGCTGATCGCGTTGAACAGGTGGGTCGGCCGGTTGAAGCGCAGCCGCAGGTACTCAGGGACGCTGCGCACCTTCGAGCCGTAGTAGAAGGGCATCATCACGATGCCCAGGAAGACCATCGCCGGTACGGCGCCGATCCAGTAGTAGTGCACCGTCATCGCGCCGTACTGGGCGCCGTTGGCGGCCATCCCGATGATCTCCAGCGCGCCCAGGTTCGCCGAGACGAACGCCAGGCCGGTCACCCAGGCCGGCAGCGACCGCCCGGACAGGAAGAAGTCGACGCTGGTGCGGATGGCGCGACGGGCGGCGAAGCCGACCCCCAGCACCGTGACGAAATAGAGCGCCAGGATCAGGTAGTCCAGCGCGTTCATGTCCAACCGAAGGCCGCCACCCATGCCGCTGCTCCCTCCGTGACGCGGTGCTGCGCCCGCAGGTACCCCGATCGCGAACTTTCAATCCCGATGGGCGATCCGGACGTGCGGAGCCCCGGCCGCCGCGGCGGCCGGGGCTCGGATGGTGCCGGAAGGGGTGGGCTCAGCGGCCCAGGACACGGTCCAGGAAGTCCCGGTAACCGCGCACGGCCACCCGGAGCTGCTCGGTGTCCGCCGAGCCGGACTCCTGCCAGCCGCCCAGCCGGCTCTTCTGCTCGCGCAGCGCGGCGGCCAGCGCCTCCATCGCCTCGTCGACCAGGGCCTGGGCCTCGCCGACCGCGGCGCGCGGGTCGTCCACGAAGCGGAGCTGCACGTCCCGCCAGCGGTCCCGGAAGCCCTGCGCGGCCTCCGGGGCGAAGAGCGTGGCGGCGTCGGTCGGCACCGAGCCCGGGGTGGGCCGGTCCGCGGCCAACGCGGCGCCCGCGCCGGCCCCGGCGGTGCCGCCGTCCGGGTCGACCATCGCCGGCTCGGCGCTGCCGTACCCGGCGGCCCCGGCGGCCGCCGCGTCGTCGGTGACCGCGGCGTGCTCGGCGTCCCACCGGTCCGGGTCGTGCAGCCGGTCGCCGGCCGTGGGGTCGGCGCGCTCGTCGTCGAAGGCGTCGGTACGTCCCGGCGCGCCGTCGCCCGGCGCCGCGGTGTCCTCGTCGCGCGGGTCCCGCTCGTCCACCGGCCGGCCGCTGGCCAGCGCGGAGGCGGCCACCGCGTCGCCCACCGTGGTCGCGCCCGCGAAGGACGTCGGCGCCGGCGCCGGGTCGTGGTACTCGGTCCGGTCGTCGGCGTCGGCGGCCTCGATCCGGTCGTCGTCGATCCGGTCGTCGTCGATCCGGTCGTCGTCGATCCGGTCGGCGTCGGCCCGGTCGTCGGCGTAGGTCGCGTCCGTCCGGTCGTCGGCGTCGGCGGCCTCCGCGTCGTGGCTCTCCCGAGCGTCGTACGCCCGGGTCTCGTCGGGCTCCGCGTCGTCGGCCGCCCGGTCGTCGTCGGCGATCGCCGGGTCGTCGAAGGTGCCCCGGTCGTCCAGGGCGTCCTCGGGTACGTCGGCGCGGGTGTCCGCATCGGTCCGGTGCCCGTCGGCGTCACCCGGGGCCGGGACCGGCACCGGTGCGGACCGGACGGCCTCGGGGTGGTCCGGTGTGACCTGCTGCTCTTGCTGGCGCATGGTGGCGGCCTCCTCAGCGGCTCGGGACGTCGTGCTCGGGATCGGACTGGCGCGGCTCCGGCGGCCGGTGGCCGACCGGCTCCTCGCCGAGCAGGTCGGCGAAGAGAGCCCGGTAGTGCACGAGCGCCTGCCGGAGATCCTCGGTGCCGGCCTCGCCGCGCTCGTTGCGCAGCCGGATCTCGTGGGCGTCGCGGTAGTGGGTGAGGGTGCGGGCGTGCTCGACGGAGAGGTGGGCGAGCTGCTCGGAGAAGTCGCCGGTGGGGTAGCCCCGCTCGGCGATCAACTGGCTGACCAGCTCGTCGGCCTCGCCGACGGTCTCGGTGGGGGAATCGACGAAGCGGACCTGGAGTTCCTCCCAGGCCGCGGCGTACCGGGCCCGGGACTCGGGGCTCAGCGGGGTGAGTTCCAGCTCCGCGTGGCGGCGCTCGCGCTCCCGCAGCTCCCGCTCGGCGGCGCTGCGGCTGTCCTGCTCCTCGACGGCCCGGTCGTACTCGGGGCCGAAGCGCTGCCGCAGCGCGCGCCGGCGGCTGGCGATCACGGCGACCGCGGCCAGCGCCGCGAGCACCAGAACGACGACGACTATGACGACTACCTGGGTGGACGACATGGCTCCTCCTTCGCCCGCTGGTATTCCCTGCGGGCACTGATCGCCAATCCCGATCCGAGGCACTTTCCCGGGCGATTTCCCGTACCCGATCCGCCGCCGGTCACCCCGAAAGGTCTCAGGGCGGAACATCTCGGACGGTAGTGACGAGCGAGACGGCCGGTAGTGCTTCGGGCGGCGATTACGTATCCTGCCCAGGGCGCCCGAGGCGGGGCCCGGCGTCCTGGCCGGATCGCTCCCGGCCCTCGGGCCACGCCACCCCTGCGACACCCTCCGGGCGAGGTTGGATGAACACCCGTGACTGGCCGATCCGCGCCAAGCTGACCGCGCTGGTCATCGGTCCGGTGACCGCGCTGCTGGCGCTCTGGATCTTCGCCACGACGCTGACCTTCGGGCCCGCCCTCGACCTGCTCGCCGCCCGCACCTACCTCTACGACCTGGGCCGCCCGGGCGAGGCCGTGGTCACCGAGCTGCAACGGGAGCGCCGCCTGTCGGTGGTCCAACTGGCCGGCGACGCCGCCCTGCCGGCGCTGGCCGAGCAGCGGGTCCGCACCGACCGGACGGTCGCCGAGCTGCGCCGCCGGGTCGACGGGGAGGCGCTGCGGGACGCCGCCGACGACCTGCTCGACGCCCGCCTGGACCAACTCGTCTCCGCGCTCGACGCACTGCCCGCCGGGCGCGGCTTCATCGACACCCGCAAGGTGGACCGGGCCGGCGCCATCGGCCTCTACAGCGGCATGATCAGCTCCGCCTTCCAGGCCTTCTCCGCCATGGCCGCGCTGCCCGACACGCAGCTCAACCGCGAGGCGCTGGCGCTCACCGCGCTGGGCCGGGCCCGGGAACTGCTCGGCCAGACCGACGCCCTGCTGGCCGGCGCGATCACCGCCGGCCGGTACGCCGAGGGCGAGCACGAGCAGCTGGTCCGGACCATCGACAACGGGCGGTTCCTGGCCGAGGACGCGGTGGCCGACCTGCCCGCCGGGGAGCGCGCGGAGTACCAGCGACTCACCGAGGGAGCGGACTTCGTCCGGCTGCGCGCCCTCGAGGACCTGCTGATCCGCAGCCCCGAGCTGCCCGCCCGGTTCGACGTACCGGGCTGGGAGGCCAGCCAGACCGGCGTCTGGCAGAGCATGCGGGACTTCGAGCTGCGCGGCGCCGACGGGCTGGCCGAGCGGTCCGTGCCGATGGCCGTGGGCATCCTGGTCCGGCTCGGCGCCGCCGGCGTGCTCGGCCTGCTCGCCATCGTGTTCTGCGTGCTGGTCGCGCTGCGGGTCGGCCGCTCGCTGGCCCGCCGGCTCACCGGCGTACGCACCGCCGCCCTGGAGATGGCCGAGCACCGGCTGCCCGACGTGGTTACCCGGCTGCGCCGCGGCGAGGAGGTGGACGTCGCCGCGGAGGCGCCCGAGCTGGACCACGGCGGCGACGAGATCGGCGAGGTGGGGCGGGCCTTCAACGAGATGCGCCGGACCGCCCTGCAGTCCGCCGTCGACGAGGTCACCCTGCGCCGGGGGCTCAACGAGGTCTTCCTCAACATCGCCCGGCGCAGCCAGGGCCTGGTGCACCGGCAGCTCGCGCTGCTGGACCGGCTGGAACGGCAGACCGAGGACCCGGACGAGCTGGCCGGTCTCTTCCAGGTCGACCACCTGGCCACCCGGCTCCGCCGGCACGCCGAGGACCTGGTCATCCTCGCCGGCGCGGCGCCCGGCCGGGGCTGGCGCAACCCGGTCGCCGCCGTCGACGTGGTCCGCGGCGCGATCTCCGAGGTCGAGTCGTACGACCGGGTGGACGTGGGCGAGGTGCCGCCCGCCGGGGTGCTCGGCCGGGCCGTCGGCGACGTCATCCACCTCCTCGCCGAGCTGGTCGAGAACGCCACCACCTTCTCCCCGCCGGCCAGCCGGGTCGACGTCACCGGCCGGGCCACGCCCGACGGGTACGCCTTCGAGATCACCGACCACGGCCTGGGCATGTCGCCGCCGGCCCTGGCGGCCGCCAACCGCAAGCTGTCCCGGTCGCCGGAGTTCGACCCGGCGGACAGCGCCCGGCTGGGCCACTTCGTGGTGGCCCGGCTCGCCGCCCGGCACGGCGTCCGGGTCGAGCTGCGGCCGGGCACGCCCGGCGGGGTGACCGCCGTGGTGCACCTCCCGGCCGACCTGATCACCGACGAGCCGGCGCTGGGATCCACCGGCCCCCGGGGTACGGCGTCCGACGGCCGGCGGATGGCGAAGGTGACCCGGCTGGGCGCGGCACCCCGGACGCGCCCCGGCCGGGCCGGGCGGGAACGCGCCGACTCGGCGGTGGTGGCGCTGCCGGCGGCCCGTACCTCCTCCGGGGTCGAGCCGGCCGCGGACGGCGACGGCCTGCCCCGCCGGGTCCGCCGGCGCGGGACCGTCGCCCGCCCCCGGCCGGCCCCCGCGGACGCCCCGTCGACCCGCACCCCCGACGAGGCCCGCCAGGCCATGTCCGCCCTGCAGGCCGGGACCGCCCGGGGCCGCCGGGACGGCGCCCGCGCCGCCGACGCGGCCACCGGGACCACCTCCTCCCCGCCGGAGCCGGTGCGGGCTCCGCAACCCCCGACCGCAAGTGAGAGGGACGCCTAGTGGTGCACACGACGCGGCAGAACGCCGATCTCGACTGGTTGCTCGACGACCTGGTGGAGCGGGTACCGGCCGCCCGCCAGGCGGTGGTGCTCTCGGCGGACGGGCTGCTGCTCGGCGGCTCCGCCGAGCTGAGCCGCACCGACGCGGAGCATCTCTGCGCCCTGGCCTCCGGCTTCTCCAGCCTGGCCAAGGGCGCCACCCGGCACCTCGACGGCGGGGCGGTCCGCCAGACGGTGGTGGAGATGGACTCCGCGTACCTGTTCGTGACGGCGGCCGGGCAGGGCGCCTGCCTGGCCGTGGTCAGCGACGCCGACGCCGACATCGGGTTGGTGGCGTACGAGATGGCCATGCTGGTGATCCGGGTCGGCGAGAACCTCAGCGCACCGGCCCGCACGGCCTCCGGGGCCGGCGATGCGGGCTGAGCCGCCGGGCCCGCAGCACGAGTGGCTGGACGCCGCGGCCGGCCCGGTGGTCCGCCCGTACACGCTGACCGGCGGCCGGGTGCGGCCGCCGGTGGACGGCTTCGACCTGGTGGCCTTCGTGTTCGCCACGCCGGCCCGGGGCGGGCCCGGCGGGCCCGGCCTGCAGCCGGAGCACCGGCGCCTGGTCGAGTTGGCCCGGCAACCGGTCGCGGTGGCCGACCTCGCCGCCGACCTGGACCTCGCCGTCGGCGTGGTCCGGGTGCTGCTCGGCGATCTGCTCGCCCGGGGGCTCGTCGCGGTGCACCAGCCGCCGCCCGCCGCGTATCTGCCCGACGACAACATCCTCAAGGCGGTGGTCAGTGGACTCCGTGCGCTTTGACCGGGACGCGGCCAGCCCGCGGGTCCCGCTGGCCCTCAAGATCCTCATCGCCGGTGGCTTCGGCGCCGGCAAGACGACGCTGGTGAGCGCGTTGAGCGAGGTCCGGCCGTTGCAGACCGAGGAGGTGTTGACCGGTGCCTCGATCGGCACCGACGACACCGCGGGGGTCGAGGAGAAGTCGACCACCACGGTGGCGATGGACTTCGGCCGGATCACCATCACCGACGACCTCCAGGTCTACCTGTTCGGCACCCCCGGGCAGGACCGGTTCTGGTTCCTCTGGGACGAGCTGGCCTTCGGCGCCCTGGGCGCCGTGGTGCTGGCCGACACCCGCCGGCTGGCCGACTGCTTCCCCTCGATCGACTACTTCGAGCAGCGCGGCATCCCGTTCGTGGTCGGGGTGAACTGTTTCGACGCGGCGCGGCGGTTCAGCCTGGAGGCGGTGCGCGACGCGTTGGACCTGGATCCGGAGGTGCCGCTGGTGCTCTGCGACGCCCGGGACCGGCAGTCCGGCAAGCTGGTGCTGATCTCCCTGGTCGAGCACGTCGCCCGGCAGCGGGGCGAGCCGGTGCCGGTGGGCTGACCGCCCCCGGACGCGGACGGGGTCGGCGGGAAAGCCGGCCAACCCGCCGGCTCGTCCGGATGCCTCTGGTTGGATCGACGCAGGGACGGCGGAAGGTGGGAGCGGTGACCGGAACGGGCGCGATCGTCCATATCGGCGGCTACACGGCGGAGACGGGCGGGCGGGCCGAGGGCATCGTCGCGGCCCGCCGCGACCCGGTGACCGGCTCGCTGACCCCGCTCGGCACCGCGGCGGTCACCCCCGCGCCCTCGTTCCTGGTCCGGCACCCCACGCTGCCCGTGCTGTACGCGGTCAACGAGCTGGCCGACGGCCGGGTCAGCGCGTTCCGGGTCGCCGCGGACGGCGACCTCGCTCCGCTCGGCGTCCGTCCGACCGGTGGGGCCGAGCCCTGTCACCTCGCGGTCACCCCGGACGGCGGGTACCTCGTGGTGGCGAACTACGGCGGGGGCAGCCTGGCCGTCTTCCCGCTCGACGGCGACGGCGCGCCGGGGGAGCGCACCGACCTGGTCCGGCACGAGGGCCACGGGGCCGACCCGCGGCGGCAGGAGCGGGCGCACTGCCACATGGTCTCGCCCGGGCCGCCGGGCGGCCCGCTGCTCGCCGTGGACCTGGGCACCGACTCGGTCTACCGGTACGACCTCGACGCCGCCACCGGCCGGCTGGTGCCCCGGGCGCCCCGGCTGCGTACCCCGGCGGGTACCGGGCCGCGGCACCTGGCCCGGCATCCGGACGGGCGGCGCTGCTGGCTGGTCGGCGAGCTGGACGCCACGGTCACCGGGTACGAGCTGACCGACGACGGCGCCCTGCACCAGCGGGTCCGGGTGGACGCCAGCGAGCGGACCGGCCACGTCCAGCCCTCGGAGGTGGCGGTGGGCCCGCGGGGCCGCTTCCTCTACGTCGGCAACCGGGGGGTCGGCACGGTGGCGGTCTTCGCGCTGGTGGGCGTGGTGCCCGAGCTGGTCGCCGAGGTCGACACCGGCGGGGAGTGGCCGCGGCACTTCGCGCTCACCGGCGAGCACCTCTACGTGGCCGACGAGCGGGCCGACATGATCAGGATCTTCCGGGTGGACCCGGACACCGGGATTCCGGAGCCGCTGGGCGAGCCGGTGCCGGTGCCGAGCCCGACCTGCGTGCTGCCGTGACGGACCGGCTCCGGAGCGCTGTCCATGATGGATGCCGGCCACGCCCGATGACTGACTGATCACTCAAAGTTGTATTTTGGCGATCCACTATTGCTCCTGAGTAACTTTCGTCCGAACGGTTGTGGCAGTAACCCCACGAGATACGCAAGATGGTCACCGTGTCTGGCCGCCATCGCATGCGTTCAAGCCTCCGCGGGGCAGGTGCCGCCGCGGCGGCCACCGCGCTCGTCGTCGTCGTAGCCGGTTCCTGGTTCGGCTACCAGCAGCTGGCGGGTCCGTCCTGCTCCGGCCGGATCCAGCTGTCCGTGGCGGCCGCGCCGGAGATCGCCCCGGCGATCAAGGGGGCCGCCGACCAGTGGGTCGCCGACGGCGCGGCGGTCGGCGGGACGTGCATCGCGGTGAACGTGATCTCCTCCGACCCGGTGGACGTGGCAGCCACCGTGGCCAGCAAGCACGGCGCCACGCTGGCCGGCGTCGGGCAGGCCAACGGCACGGCGGTGACCCCGGACGTCTGGGTGCCGGACTCCTCGACCTGGCTGCTGCGGCTCAAGAGCGGCGGCGCGACCGCCTTCGCCCCGGCGAACGGGGTGTCCATCGCGCGCAGCCCGGTGGTGGTCGCCATGCCGGAGCCGCTGGCGTCCCGGATCGGCTGGCCGGACAAGCCCGTTACCTGGACCGACCTGCTGCGGCAGGTGACCACCGGCAAGCAGCCGCTGCGGGCGGGCATCGTCGAGCCGACCCAGGACGCCGCCGGCCTGTCCGGGCTGCTCTCGCTGACCGCCGCGGCCAGCGCCAGCGGTTCCGCCGGCTCGCCGAAGGCCCAGGAGGCCATGGTGGGGGCGCTGCGGGCGCTGGCCACCAACCGCTCCTCGCTCCGGCAGGACCTGCTCGCGCGTTTCCCACGCTCGTCCGATCCGACGTCCGTCATCAACGGCCTGGGTGCCGCGGCGCTGTCGGAGGAGGACGTGATCGCGTACAACAACACCAAGCCGCCGATCCCGCTGGCCGCGCTCTACCCCCAGCCGTCACCGATGCCGCTGGACTACCCGTTCGCGGTGCTGCCGGGCATCGAGCCGGCCAAGGCGTCCGCCGCGCGGGTGCTCTTCGAGGTGCTGACCACCCCGAAGTTCAAGGACCGGCTGGCCGCGCAGGCGCTGCGCGCCCCGGACGGCAACTGGGGTGCGGGCTTCAAGGCGCCGCAGGGTGCCCCGAGCCCGGCCAACGGCGGCGCGAGCGCCGTCCCGCCGGTCGGCCAGGGCGGCGCGGCGGACCTCGACCCGATCGCCATCGCCAAGGCCACCACCACCTGGTCGGCGGCCACCCAGTCCGGCCGGATGCTCTGCGTCATCGACGTCTCCGGCTCGATGAAGAAGCCGGTGCCGACCGCCAACGGCGCCAGCCGGGAGCAGGTCACGGTGGCCGCCGCCACCGGCGGCCTGGACCTGTTCGACGACTCCTGGTCGATCGGGCTGTGGACCTTCTCCACCAACCTGCACGGCTCGCAGGACTGGAACGAGGTGGTGGGGATCAAGCCGCTGTCGAGCAACCGGGCTCCGATCCAGCGCGGACTGGCCTCGATCAAGCCCTCCAGCGGCGACACCGGGCTCTACGACACGCTGCTGGCGGCCTACAAGGCGGTCCAGCGGGACTGGGAGCCGGGCAAGGTCAACTCGGTGGTGCTCTTCACCGACGGCAAGAACGACGACGACAACGGCATCAGCCGGGCCCAGCTCATCCAGCAGCTCAGGAAGATCAAGGACCCGGAGCAGCCGGTGCGGGCCATCGTCATCGGCATCGGCACCGAGGTCAACAAGGCCGAACTCGACGCGATCGCGCACGAGGCCGACGGGGCGGCGTTCGTGGCGACCGACCCGACCAAGATCGGTGAAATCTTCCTCCAGGCGATCGCGCTGCGCCCCCAGGCGCCGCGCTGATCCGCCGGCCCGCGACAGGCGTCCGCCGTACCGGTGAACCCGGTGCGGCGGAACGCTTTCCGGGCCGGGGAAAAGTGACAGCAACACGTCGGTATTAATCATCATCGATAATTATCGAGGCAGGATGTCGGTGTGCTCCGGGTCGGCGACCGTCCGTCGGCGCCGCCCGCCGTGGAGCCGTCCAGCGCGAGGTGGGGAGGGCCGATGAGCGCGGCTACGCTGCTGACCCCCGCCACCACCTCGGCGCGGCCCGGCGGGGGCGGTCCCGGCTCCGCCACCCGCGCCGCCGAACGGGCGTACATCCGGATCCTCGTGGTGCTGGACGCCGCCGTGCTGGCCGTGGCGATCCTCGTCGGGTACGCCGGCCGGTTCGGTGACGACCGGCCGAGCGGCTCGGAGATCCCGTACGTGCTGTTCGCGCCCGGGCTCCTGGTGGTCTGGCTGATCTCGCTGCGCGCCATGGGCTGCTACGACGACCGGATGCTCGGCTACGGCGCGGACGAGTACCGGCGGGTCAGCTCGGCGAGCCTGCGGCTGGCCGGCGGGATCGCGATCACCGGGTACATCGCCGACGTGGGCGTCTCCCGGGGCTTCCTGGCCATCTCCTTCGTGGTGGGCACCCTCGGCCTGGAGGTGGCCCGGTTCGGCGCCCGCAAGCGGCTGCACCGGGCCCGGTACCGGGGCCGGGGCTGGTCCCGCAAGGTGCTGGTGGTCGGCGACACCGCCCACGTGCTGGAGCTGGTGCACACCCTGCACCGCGAGCCGTACGCCGGCTACCGGGTGGTCGGCGCCTGCATCCCGGACGCGCTGCTCGCCCCGGTGCCGCAGCGGCTCGGCGACGTGCCGGTGGTCGGGTCGTTCCGCGGCATCCCCGAGGCGGCCACCGCCATCGGCGCGGACACCGTGGCGGTGACGGCCTCGGGTGAGCTGACCGCCACCCGGCTGCGTCGCCTCGGCTGGCAGCTCGAGGGCACCGGGGTCGACCTGGTCGTGGCCCCGGCGCTGACCGACGTCGCCGGCCCGCGCATCCACACCCGCCCGGTCGCCGGCCTGCCGCTGATCCACGTCGAGGCGCCCGAGTTCCGGGGCGCCCGGAAGCTGGTCAAGGGCTTCGTGGACCGGTCGGTGTCGCTGGTCGCGCTGCTCCTGCTGCTGCCCGCGCTGCTGCTGATCGCGCTCGCCATCAAGCTGGACAGCCGCGGGCCGGTGCTGTTCCGGCAGGTCCGCGTCGGCCAGGGCGGCCGCGAGTTCGGCGTCTTCAAGTTCCGCACCATGGTGGTCAACGCCGACGCCCTGCTGGCCGAGCTGGCCGCGCGGAACGAGACCGACGGGCTGATGTTCAAGATGCGCGACGACCCCCGGGTCACGCGGGTCGGCCGGCTGCTGCGCAAATGGTCCCTGGACGAGCTGCCCCAGCTGGCCAACGTCCTGCTCGGCCAGATGAGCCTGGTCGGCCCCCGGCCGCCGCTGCCCTCCGAGGTGGCCCGCTACGACGGCGACGTCGCCCGCCGCCTCCTGGTCAAGCCCGGCATGACCGGCCTCTGGCAGGTCAGCGGCCGGTCCGACCTGAGCTGGGAGGACGGCATCCGGCTGGACCTCTACTACGTGGAGAACTGGTCGCTCGCCGCCGACCTGACCATCCTCTGGAAGACCTTCGGCGCGGTGCTGCGCAGCCGCGGCGCGTACTGAGCCGGCGGCCGGTCAGGGCTGCGGGCCGAACCAGTCCAGGCAGACCACCACGGCGTCGTCGACCAGGTCGCCGGCGACGAAGGCGCGCAGGTCGCCGATGAGCGAGCGGACCGCCTCCAGCGGCTCCATCGGCCCGGTCCGGCGCAGGAACCGGTCCAGCGCGGTCTCGCCGTACCGGACCCGCTCGGCGGTCGCGTCGATCACCCCGTCGCTGACCACGAAGAGCCGGTCGTCGGGGCGGAGCTGGAACCGCTGCTCCTGGTAGTCCGTGCCGTCGAACATGCCGAGCGGGAACTGCTTCGTCAGCACCTGCTCGCTCACCTCGGCGTCGCGCAGCCGCAGCAGGCGGGGCGAGCCGGCGTCGACCACGGTCATCGTCCCGGTGGCGAGGTCCAGCTCCAGCAGCAGCGCGGAGAGGTGCTGCCCGCCCCGGTGCAGCGCGTAGATCGCCTGGTCGGCCAGGGCGGCCTGGTCGGCCAGGGCCAGCTGGGCGCGGCGGGCGTTGCGCAGCGCGTGGGTGGCCAGCGAGGTGAGCATCGACGCGGCCACCCCCTCGCCGCTGCCGTTGATCACCGAGAGCCAGAGCCGGGAGCCGTCGTCGGACCAGTCGAAGCCGTCGCCGCGCACCGCGTACGCGGGTTCGAGCTGGCCGGCGAGGCTGAACGAGGGCCGGACCCGGCTGCGGCCGGGCAGCAGCTCCCACTGCATCTCCGCGGCGAGCGTCAGCCGCCGGTCGCGCCGGGCGGTGAGGTAGATGTCGGTGGTGGCGGCCACCGCGGTCAGCTCGTGGCCGAGCGCGGTGGCGATCGCGTCCAGTTCGCGCAGGGCGTCCGGATCGCTCGGCACCGGCGAGACGTGCAGCACCCCGCGTCGCTCGCCGCGCATCCCCACCGGGAACCAGCCGGTGCCCGCCGCGACGACCGGCTCCTGGTGGTCGAAGCAGCGCCAGGCCGGGTGGCCCGGCCCGGAGACGGGCTCGCCCTCGCCGAGCGGCAGCAGTACGGCCAGCCGGTAGTCGACCTGGTAGAGCACCGTCCGGGTGATGCCGTACGACCGTTCCAGCTCGGTGGCGAGCCGGTCGACGAGCAGATCCGTCGGGGCGCCGGTGAGAGTCCGCCGCGCCAGATCCTCTGGTCCGCTCATCTTTGCTCCTTTGCACAGGTCGTCGGCCTGGTGGGGCGGGTAGTCTCGGGCCCACCATGGCCGAAGAACGCGGTCCGCACGGACCTGATGCGAGTATGGCCGCCGCGCTGGACGAGGCGGCGGCCACCCTGCTGGCTGTCTGGGAGGCCGCCCGGGAGCGGACCACGAGCCGGCTCTCCGGCGCCCAGTTACGCGCGGTCATGGTGGTGGAGCAGTACGACGGGATCAACCTGCGCCGTCTCGCCACGCTGACGGACATGCTGCTCTCCTCGGCCAGCCGGCTCTGCGACCGCCTGGTGGCCGCCGGGATGCTCGAGCGGGAGCCCGGCCGGTACGACCGGCGGGAGATCTCCCTGCACCTCACGCCGGCGGCGACCCGGCTCCTAAACGAGCTGCGGGCCGACCGGCGGCAGCGGCTGGAGCGGATCCTGGCCGGGATGAGCGCGGAGGGCCGGGCCGCCCTGCTGCGCGGCATGCGGGAGTTCGACGAGGCCGCCCGGCGGGGCGAGGCCGCCGCCACGGAAGGGGTGGTGCTGCTCCAGCCGGCCGGCGAGCCGGTGGGGACCGCACCGGCCGGCGCCGCTCCGGGCGAGCTGGGCCCGTCGCAGACCGGCGAGCCACCTGTGGCCCGCACCGCCTGACCGCGGCCCCTTCCGGGCCCGGGCGTCCCTGCCCCGGCTCCACCGACCGTCGGCCCGGCGCCCCCGCCGGGGCCCGGTCGGCCGGGCGGGTCAGGGCTGGGCGGGTCAGGCTGGGCGGTCAGGCCGGGGCCGGGGCCACGACGAGCATGGCGATGTCGTCGTGGACCTGCCCACCGAGCCACCCGTCCACCAGCCGGAGCAGCCGGTCCACCAGGTCGGCCGGCGGCCGGCCGGCGACGGAGGCCAGCGCCGCGCGCAGCCGCGGCTCGCCGAACATCTCCAGCCCGCCCGGGCCGCCGCGGGCCTCGGTCACCCCGTCGGTGTACGCCACCAGCAGGTCGCCCGGCGCGAGCCGTACCTCGGCCACGCCGAACCGGGCGGCGGCCAGCGCACCGACCGGCATGCCGCCCACCCGCACCGGCTCGATCCCACCGCCGGCCCGGACCACCAGCGGGTCGGGGTGCCCGCCGCCGGCCAGCCGGACCCGCAGCCCGCCGTCCGGCTCGCAGGTCAGGGCGCCCAGCAGCAGGGTGGTGAACTGGGCCCGCCGGGCCGCGTCCGGCGCGTCGAGCAGTGCCCGGTTGAGCAGGCCCAGCAGCTCCCGCGGCCGCGGCTCGACCAGGCGCAGCGTGCGCAGGGACTGGCGTACCCGGCCGGTCAGCACGGCCGCCCCGACCCCCTTTCCGCACACGTCGCCGAGCGCGAAGAGCGCGCCCGCCCCGGTGGGGAAGAGGTCGTAGAAGTCGCCGCCGATGCGCAGGCCGTCGCCGGCCGCCCGGTAGCCGCCGGCCAGCGCCATGCCCGCCACCGGGGGCAGGTCCGGCGGGAGGAGGCTGTGCTGCAGGACGCGGGCCAGGTGGGCCTGCTCGCCGAAGAGCTGGGCGGCGGCCAGCGCGGCGCCCGCCCGGGCGGCGAACTCCCGGGCGAGGGCCAGCTCCCGCCGGTCGAACCCGGGCCGGTCGGGGCGGCGGACCAGGATCAGCGCGCCGGCCGGGCCGCCGGCGCCGCCCATCGGGCTGACCAGCACGGCGCCGGGCCGGCCGAAGCCGGCGGGCAGCACCCCGGTCAGCTCGGCCCCCCGCCAGGGGCCCGGCTCCGGTGCGTCGCCGTCGAGGGCCCCGACCAGCCCCGGTACGGCGCCGAGCAGGGCCGGGTCGCCGACGCCGGCGGCCGGACCGGGGTCCCCGGCGGCGTACCGGATCCAGTGCGGGACCGGCCCGGCCGGGGGTGGCGGGCGGTGCACGACCAGCGCCGCGTCGGCCAGGTAGGGCACCGGCAGGGTGGTGGCGGCCCGCAGCGCCTGCTCCCGATCCAGGCAGAGGCCGAGCCGGCTGCCGGCCTGGGCCAGGAACCGGGTGCGGGAGCGTTCGGCGAGCAGCGCCGCGGCGCGGGCCCGTTCCTCGGTGACGTCCCGCACGTACCAGGCGCTGCGCCCGCCGGGCAGCTCACGCCGCAGCCCGTGCAGGTGCCGGCCGTGGTGCTCGGCGTCGAAGGTGTCGGCGCCCGCGCGGACCGCGTCCGCCAGGCCGGGCAGCGCGCCACCGGCCAGGTCGGTGCCGGGGCGCAGCTCCGGGAAGAGCGCGCCGGCCAGCGCGTTGACCAGGGTCACCCGGCCGCCGTGGTCGGTGGTGACGACCGCCTCGGCGAGGCCGTCCAGCAGCTCCCGGGCGAGGTGCGGGTCGGCCGGCAGCGTGCTCCCGGCCACCGGGCGGACCTGGGACGGGGCGGCCTGACCGCCGCCGCTGACCGGCCCGGCGGGGCCACCCCGGGGTGCCGTCGTCACCGCCGCTCGCGGCGCGCCCCGGCCGGTGGACCTGTACGCATGCTGTCGGTACACCCCTCGGTTGCCGGTTCGGTTGCCTGCCGGCAAGCGTACCGAGGGGGGCCGGGGAGCCGCACCGGGCAGCGCCCGGGTCAGCCGGACCGGGCCAGCCAGCCGACCGGCTGATCGACGATGCGGCGGACCACCGAGGCGGCCCCGCCGACCGCGGCGGACTGGGCGCCGAGCGCCGCCGGGCGGATGGTGACCGGTGACCACGCGGCGGTGAGGACCCGCCGGGAGACCTCCGCGACCACCGGTGGGCGCAGCCAGGGGGCGAGCGGGGCGTACCCGCCGCCGAGCACCACGGTGTCCAGGTCCAGCAGGTTGACCACGCCCGCCACGGCCACCCCGAGCGCGGTGCCGGCGTCCGCCAGGGCGGCCAGGGTGGCCGGGTCGCCGGCCCTGGCCAGGTCCGCCAGCCGGGCCGCGGCGGTGTCGGCGGGCAGGTCGGCGCCGGCCAGCCCGGCGCCGGCCAGGATCGCCTCCTGACCGGCGTACCGCTCCAGGCAGCCCTGGCCACCGCAGCGGCAGGGACGCCCGCGCGGGTCCACCGGGATGTGCCCGATCTCGCCGCTCCAGCCGCGGGCGCCCCGGTAGAGCGCCCCGTCGAGGACGATCCCGGCACCGATGCCGATCTCACCGGAGACGTGCAGGAAGCTGGCCGGTCCGGGCGGCCCGGCGTGCAGTTCGCCGAGGGCGGCCAGGTTCGCCTCGTTCTCCACCAGCAGCGGCGGGATCCCCGCCACCGGCTCGACCAGCGGCCGGCCGGCGAGCAGCCCGGGAACGTCCACGTCCCGCCAGCCCAGGTTGGGCGCGAGCCGTACCCGCCCGCCCTCGCCCACCAGGCCGGGCACCGCGAGCGCCGCGCCGGCCAGGGTCAGCCCGTCGCGTACCGCCGCCGCCCGGGCCTCGGCGGCGAGCGCGGCCAGCCGGGCCAGCGCGTCGGCGGGGGAGACCGGGCGCAGGTCGGCCCGGCGTACCAGATGGTGGCGGACCGTGCCGGTCAGGTCGACCACGCAGGCGGCCAGGTAGTCGACGTTGATCTCCAGCCCGAGCCCGGCCGGGCCGTCGGCGGCCAGCACCAGCCCGCGGGCCGGCCGTCCGGCCCCGCTGCGCGGCGCCGGGTCCGCCTCGGCGACCAGCCGGCCGGCGATCAGGTCGTCGACGACGGCGGAGACGGTGGCCCGGGTCAGCCCGGTCGCGGCGGCGATCTCGGCGCGCGAGGGTGGGCGGTCGGCGGCCGCGATCCGCCGGAGGACCACCGCGAGGTTGAGCTCGCGGAGGCTGCCCTGCCGGACCGCCCCGGCGGTGCTCGTGCTGGTCACCCCTTGACACTGCCACACCGCGGTCATTTAATTCAACCGTTGAACAAATTGGCGACAACACCACCGGAGGTCCGCCATGGCACCCCGTCCCACCCCTGCCGACAAGTTCTCCTTCGGGCTCTGGACGGTCGGCTGGCCGGCCCGTGACCCGTTCGGCGACGCGACCCGGCCCGACCTGGACCCGGTCGAGGCCGTCCACAAGCTGGCCGAGCTCGGCGCGTACGGGATCACCTTCCACGACGACGACCTGGTCCCGTTCGGGTCCGACGCGGCCACCCGGGACCAGCACATCGCCCGGTTCCGCAAGGCCCTCGAGGAGACCGGCCTGGTGGTGCCGATGGTCACCACCAACCTCTTCACCCACCCCGTCTTCAAGGACGGCGGCTTCACCAGCAACGACCGTGACGTGCGCCGGTACGCGCTGCGCAAGGTGCTGCGCAACGTCGACCTCGCCGCCGAGCTGGGCGCGAAGACGTTCGTCATGTGGGGTGGCCGGGAGGGCGCCGAGTACGACCTGGCCAAGGACGTCCGCTCGGCCCTGGACCGCTACCGGGAGGCCGTGGACCTGCTCTGCCAGTACGTCGTCGACCAGGGCTACGACCTGCGCTTCGCCCTCGAGCCGAAGCCGAACGAGCCGCGCGGCGACATCCTGCTGCCCACCGTCGGGCACGCGCTCGCCTTCATCTCCACCCTGGCCCGCCCGGAGCTGGTCGGGCTGAACCCGGAGGTCGGGCACGAGCAGATGGCCGGGCTGAACTTCGCGCACGGCATCGCCCAGGCGCTCTGGCAGGGCAAGCTGTTCCACATCGACCTCAACGGCCAGCGCGGCATCAAGTACGACCAGGACCTGGTCTTCGGCCACGGCGACCTGATCAACGCGTTCGCCCTGGTCGACCTGCTGGAGAACGGCGGCCCGAACGGCGGCCCCGCGTACGACGGGCCCCGGCACTTCGACTACAAGCCGTCCCGGACCGAGGACATGACCGGGGTGTGGGCCTCGGCGGCCGCGAACATGCGGACCTACCTGCTGCTCAAGGAGCGGGCCGCGGCGTTCCGGGCCGACCCGGAGGTGGCCGAGGCGCTGGCCGCCAGCAAGGTCGGCGAGCTGGCCACGCCGACCCTGGGCGACGGTGAGGGCTACGCCGAGCTGCTCGCCGACCGCTCGGCGTTCGAGGAGTTCGACCCGGCGGCCGCCGGGGCGAAGGGCTTCGGTTTCGTGCGGCTCAACCAGCTCGCCGTCGAGCACCTGCTCGGCGCGCGCTGAGGCCGGCCGCCATGCCGCTCGTCGCGGGGGTGGACTCGTCCACCCAGTCCTGCAAGGTGGTCGTCCGGGACGCGGAGACCGGCGCGCTGGTCCGGCAGGGCCGCGCGCCGCACCCGGACGGCACCGAGGTCGACCCGCACGCCTGGTGGGACGCGCTGCTGGCGGCCGTCGGCCAGGCCGGCGGGCTGGCCGACGTGGCCGCCGTGGCGGTCGCCGGCCAGCAGCACGGCATGGTCTGCCTGGACGAGGCGGGCCAGGTGGTCCGGCCGGCGCTGCTCTGGAACGACACCCGGTCCGCCGACGCCGCCCGCGACCTGGTCGCCGAGGCCGGCGCCGGCGAGGCCGGCCGCCGGTTCTGGGCGGACGAGACCGGCTCCGTGCCGGTGGCCAGCTTCACCGCCACCAAGCTGCGCTGGCTGGCCCGGCACGAGCCGGCGAACGCCGAGCGGGTGGCGGCGGTCTGCCTGCCGCACGACTGGCTCACCTGGCGGCTCGCCGGCGCGCCCGGGCTGGACGCGCTGCGCACCGACCGGGGCGACGCCAGCGGCACCGGCTACTGGTCACCGCGAACCGGCGGATACCGGCTGGACCTGCTGGAGCGGGCCCTCGGGCGGCGGGTGCGGGTGCCGGAGGTGCTCGGCCCGGCGGAGCCGGCCGGCCGGCTCGACCCGGCGGTGCTGCCGGGATCCGACGGCGCGGCCGGACCCGTCCTGCTCGGCCCCGGCACCGGGGACAACGCCGCCGCCGCCCTCGGCGTGGGGGCTGGGCCGGGCGACGTGGTCGTCTCGATCGGCACCTCGGGCACCGTGTTCGCGGTGGCCGACACGCCCGCCGCCGACCCGACCGGCGCGGTGGCCGGCTTCGCCGACGCCACCGGCCGGTTCCTGCCGCTGGTCTGCACGCTCAACGCGGCCCGGGTGCTGGACGCCGCCGCGGCGCTGCTCGGGGTCGGCCACGACGAGCTGAGCGAGCTGGCCCTGGCCGCCCCGCCCGGCGCGGACGGGCTGGTCATGGTGCCGTACCTGGAGGGGGAGCGGACGCCGGACCGGCCCACCGCCACCGGCGCCCTGCACGGCCTCACCCTGGGCACGTCGAGCCCGGCCCACCTGGCCCGGGCCGCCGTCGAGGGCATGCTCTGCGCGCTCGCCGACGGCCTCGACGCGCTGACCGCGCAGGGGGCCCGCGCGGACCGGATCATCCTGGTCGGCGGCGGGGCCCGCTCCGCGGCCGTACGCCGGATCGCGCCCCAGGTCTTCGGCCGCCCCGTGGTGGTCCCGCCGCCCGGCGAGTACGTCGCCGACGGGGCCGCCCGCCAGGCCGCCTGGGTCGCCCTCGGCGGCGCGGCGCCGCCGTCGTGGACCCTCGCCGACACCGAGGAGTACGCGGCGCAGCCGGTGCCCGCCATCCGGGAGCGCTACGCGCGCGCCCGGGACCTGGTCGTCGACCGGGTAGCGGGCTGAGTCGCGGGCGCCGCCGGCGGTCCCGTACCGCCGGCGGCGCCCCGCCCGGCCCGGCCCCCCGGGGCGATGTCCCGGCGACCGCCGGCGAGTGCTCGGCGATAGTCCGGGACGGGTGGCGGCCGGCGGCCGATCCTGGTTGGGTGCCAGGCATGACCTTGGGCACCGAGCGCACCACCCGGGGCGGGGGAGCGACCCACCGGCTCTACAGCGTGGTCGTGTTCGTGCTGCTGGCCTCCCTGGACAACGTGGCGATCGGCCTGGTTCCCCCGCTGTACGGGCCGATCTCCGGTGCGCTCGGCGTGCCGCAGCGGCTGCTCGGGCTGGTCACCGCGGTGAGCTTCCTGGTCAGCGCGGTCGCCGCGGTCGGCTGGGCGTACGTGGGTGACCGGACCAACCGCAAGCCGCTGCTCATGGTGGGCACGCTGATCTGGGCGGCCGGCACCGGGGGCAGCGCGCTGGCCCAGCACTACCCGACGTTCCTGGCCGCGCAGCTGGTCGCGGCGGTCGGGCTGGGCGCGGTCGGCTCGGTCGGCTTCTCGGTGGTCACCGACCTGATCTCGCCCCGCCGCCGGGGCCTGGTGATGAGCTTCTGGGGGCTGTCGCAGGGGGTGGGCACGCTGGCCGGCACGCTGGCCGGCGGCATCCTCGGCGCCGTCGACTGGCGGCGCCCGTTCCTGGTGCTCACCGTGGTCGGGCTGGCCGCCACCATGGCGTACCTGTTCACCTACGACATCCGGCGTGGGCAGAGCGAGCCGGAGCTGGCCGCGGCGCTTGACGCGGGCGGCGAGTACGACTACCGGATCAGCCGCGCCGACCTGCCCCGGATCCTGGCCCGGCGGACCAACCGCTGGCTGATCCTGCAGGGGCTGACCGCGCAGGCCGCGTTCGGTTCGCTGGTCTGGCTGCCGGTGCTGTTCAGCCAGCGGGCCGAGGCGCAGGGCTACTCGGCGGCCACCGCCGTGGTGGTCGGCAGCGTCTTCGCCACCCTGTTCCAGCTCGGCGGGGTGCTGTCGATCGTGGGCGGGCTGGCCGGCGACGCGCTGCAACGGCGTACCCCGAGCGGGCGGGCCCTGGTCGCGGCCGTGGGCATCCTCGTGGCGGTGCCGTTCTACCTGGTCCTGTTCTTCGTGCCGATCCGGATCGACGTGCCGGACGGCGGCAGCTCCGGCGCGGTGATCGGCGCGGTGCTGCGCAGCGTGGTCACCGAGCCCACGGTCGGGCTGAGCCTGCTCACCGCCGTGCTCGCCCTGGCGCTGACCTCGGCCAACTCGCCGAACTGGTTCGCGCTGATCGCGGACGTCAACCCGCCCGAGCACCGGGGCACCGTCTACAGCCTCGGCAACCTGGTCAACGGGGTGGGCCGGGCGGCCGGCAACGGGCTGGTCGGGGTGGCGTTCGCCGGGCTGCGGGCGGCGTTCCCGCCGCCGCTGAACTATGCCGTCGGGCTGGCCGCGTTCCAGCTCTTCTTCATTCCCACCGGCGTCATGTACTGGCTGGCCGCCCGCACCTCGCCGGGGGACATCGAGTCGGTCCACGACCTCCTGCACACCCGCGCCGACCGCCTGTGAGCAAAAGGCCCCGGTCCACGCCGCGTGGCGTGGACCGGGGGCCCGCCGCACACCTCAGCCGCGGTACCACACGGTGACGTCGGTGCCGACGGCGTCGCCCTCCAGCGGGGCGCTGGCCACCAGCACCTCCGCGCCGGCCGGCAGCGGCACCGGCTCCGCGCCGAAGTTGGTCAGCACGGTGAGGTCGCGGTTGGTGAAGATGACCACCTCGTCACCGGAGGAGAGCCAGCGCAGCGGACCGCGGCCCAGGCCGTGCTCGCGGCGCAGCCGCAGCGCCGTGCGGTACAGCTCGTAGGTCGAGCCGGGCACGCCCTGCTGCCGGTCGAGCGCGTACTCGGCCCAGCTCGGAGGCTGGGGGAGCCAGCTCGCGTCGGTCGGCCCGAAGCCGTACGACGGGGCGTCGGCCTCCCACGGGATCGGCACCCGGCAGCCGTCCCGGCCGCGCTGGGTGTGCAGGCTGCGCTCCCAGGTCGGGTCCTGCCGGGCCTCGTCCGGGAGCGTGGTGTGCTCCGGCAGCCCCAGCTCCTCGCCCTGGTAGAGGTACGCCGAGCCGGGCAGGGCCAGCATCAGCAGGCTGGCCGCCCGGGCCCGGCGCAGGCCGAGCGCGGCGTCCGGCTGCGGGTCGCCGATGCCGATGCCGTTCGGCCGGCCACCGCCGACCGGCAGGCCGAGCCGGGACGCGTGCCGGACCACGTCGTGGTTGGAGAGTACCCAGGTGGTCGGTGCGCCGACCGAGTCGGTGGCCTCCAGCGAGCGGGTGATCACCGCGTACTGGGCCGGGGCGGTCCAGGAGGCGAGCAGGTACTCGAAGTTGAACGCCTGGTGCATCTCGTCGGGGCGGACGTAGCGGGCCAGCCGCTCGGCCGGCTCGACCCAGGCCTCGGCGACCAGGATCCGCTCGCCGTCGTAGCCGTCGAGCACCCGGCGCCACTCGCGGTAGATCTCGTGCACGCCGTCCTGGTCCCACATGGGCGGGCGGGGCTGGTCGACCTCCTGGCCGGAGAGGATCTCCTGCGGCTCCTGCCAGTCGGCCAGGTCGGCCTGCTTGATCAGGCCGTGCGCCACGTCCACCCGGAAGCCGTCCACCCCGCGGTCCAGCCAGAACCGGAGGATGTCCAGGAACTCGGCGCGCACCTCGGGGTTGTCCCAGTTCAGGTCGGGCTGGCCGGAGTCGAACAGGTGCAGGTACCACTGCCCGTCCGGCACCCGGGTCCAGGCCGGGCCGCCGAAGACGCTCTGCCAGTCGTTGGGCGGCTGCGCGCCCTGCGGGCCCCTGCCGTCCCGGAAGACGTACCGCTGCCGCTCGGCGCTGCCGGAGGTGGCCGCGAGCGCGGCCTCGAACCAGCGGTGCCGGGACGAGGTGTGGTTGGGCACCAGGTCGACGATGACCCGCAGCCCGCGCGCCTTCGCCTCGGCGATCATCTTGTCGGCGTCGGCCAGGGTGCCGAAGAGCGGGTCGACGTCCCGGTAGTCGGCCACGTCGTACCCGGCGTCGGCCTGCGGCGACGGGTAGAACGGCGACAGCCACACCGCGTCGACGCCCAGCTCGGCGAGGTGACCGAGGCGGGCGGTGATGCCGGGGAGGTCACCGATGCCGTCGCCGTTGGAGTCGGCGAACGAACGCGGGTAGATCTGGTAGATGACGGCCTCGGTCCACCAGCCGGTGGCCGGTTCCTGCTGCGTCGCGTCGGTGTTCAGAGCATTCTCCCTGTGTCGTGCGGTGACCGTCTCGGTCGTTCCCGGCCGTCGCGCGGGCGGCCGGATCCTTCAGTGTGCCCGGGGCGGCGCGGTCGATTCCCGCACCACCAGCCGGGTGGGCAGGATCACCGGGGGCGTCGGCGGGTCGCCGGTGGCCGCCGCGCCGCGCGGCGCGGGCACCAGCCCCGGGTACGGTTCGGCAGCGCCGACGCCGAGCGGATCGAGCAGGATCCGGGCGGCGAGCAGCCCCTGCTCGGCCGCCGGTTGGGCGATGGTGGTCAGCCCGAGCGCCGCCGCCACGTCGTGGTCGTCGACGCCGATCACGCTGACGTCCTGCGGCACCCGCAGCCCGGCGTCGCGCAGCGCGGTCAGCGCGCCCATCGCCATCTCGTCGCAGGCGGCGAAGATCGCGGTCGGCGGTTCGCCCCGGGCCAGCAGCTCGGCGGTGGCTCGGGTGCCGCCGTCGATGGTGAACGTCGACTCGACGTCGAGGGTCGGGTCGGGCCGGATGCCGGCCGCGCGCAGCTCCGCCTGGTAGCCCCGCCGGCGGTCCAGGTGGGTGGTGAAGGCCAGCTCGTCGTCCGGGTCGCCGGAAATGTGCGCGATCCGGGTGTGGCCGAGGTCGAGCAGGTGCCGGGTGGCGGTCCGGGCGGCCGCCACGTCGTCGATGCGTACGCAGGGCCAGCCGGGCACCCCGCTGCCGGAGCTGACGGTCACCCCCGGCAGCTCCAGCTTGGTCAGCGCGGTCACGTCGGCGGGGCGCAGCGGGGTGGCCACCAGCACGATGGCGTCGACCCGCTTGTGCAGGCTGGCGGTGCGCAGCACGCGCCGCCGGGTCTGCTCCCGGCCGCCCAGGTTGTAGAGCAGCAGGTCGTAACCGTGCTCGTGGAGGTGGGCCTCGACCGCCTCCACCACGGTGGCGAAGAACCAGCGGGTGATCCGGGGCACCACCACGGCGACGGTGCCGGTCTTCCCGCCGGCCAGTCGGGAGGCGCTCGGCGAGACCGCGTACTGGAGTTGCTCGGCGGCGGCGAGCACCCGGTGCCGGGTGGCGGCCGAGACCGTCGGGAGGCCCCGTAGCGCCCGGGAGACCGTGGCCGTGGAGACCCCGGCCAGCCGGGCGACGTCGTCAATCTTGGTCATCGGTGTTCCCGCCTCCGGTCCGCGACCGCCGCCGCCGGAGGCCGGCGGCGGCGGCGCGGATCAACCCTTGACGCTGCCGGCGAGCAGACCTCGCACGAAGAAGCGCTGGAGGGACAGGAACACGATCAGCGGTACGACGATCGACACGAAGGCGCCGGCGGTCAGCCGCTGCCACTCGTTGCCCCGGGTGCCGGCCAGCTCCGCCAGCCGCACGGTGAGCGGGGCGGTCTCGTTGCCGCCGCCCGCGAAGATGAGCGCCACCAGCAGGTCGTTCCAGACCCAGAGGAACTGGAAGATGCCGAACGCCGCCAGCGCGGGCGCGATCAGCGGCAGCACGATGGTGCGGAAGATCTTCGGGTGGGTGGCCCCGTCGACCCGGGCCGCCTCCATCAGGTCGCCGGGCAGCTGCGAGATGAAGTTGTGCAGCAGGAACACGGCGAACGGCAGCGCGAAGCAGGTGTGCGCGAACCACACCTGGGCGAACTTCTGCTCGTCGACCAGGTCCCAGGCCGGGAGGATCTGCACGCCGCCGAGGGTGACGCCGGTGGAGAAGAACCGTAGCAGCGGCACCAGGGCCATCTGCAGCGGCACGATCTGCAGCGCGAAGATCCCGATGTAGACCCAGTCCCGCCCCTTGAAGTTCATCCACGCCAGCGCGTACGCCGCGAGCGACGCGAACGCGAGCGGGAAGAGCACCGAGGGGATGGTGATCGCCAGCGAGTTGATGAAGTAGCTGGCCAGCTGCCCGGACGAGCCGGTGCTGAACAGCACCTCCTGGTAGTTCTCCAGGGTGACCTGTGGGTTGCTGAAGAACGTCCACCACCCGGTGGTCTTGATCTCGTCCTCCGGCCGGAGCGAGGAGATGAACAGGCCGAAGGTCGGGATCGTCCAGAGCACCGCGATGACGATCGACACAAGCGTGGCGGTACGGCTGTTCAGGCGCTTGCGGACCCGGGCGGCCCGGGTGATCGGCTCGGTGGCCTGGGCGCCGACTCCGACGGTGGGCGTGGCGGTGGTCATCTCAGCCCTCCCGCTGCTTGCGCAGGTTGCGGATCTGGTAAATCACGATCGGGATCACCAGGACGAACAGGAACACCGCCAGGGCCGAGCCCTGCCCGTTCTCCTGGTAGCGGAACGCCTGGTTGTACATCTCGGTCGCGATGACGTTCGTGTCGTAGTTGCCGTTGGTGGCGGTCCGGACGATGTCGAAGACCTTGAGCGTGGCGATGGAGAGCGTGACCACCACGACGACCAGCGCCGGCCGGATGCTCGGCATGGTGATCTGCCAGAACATCTGCCACGGGCTGACCCCGTCCAGCCGGGCCGCCTCGACGATGTCGGCCGGGATGGCCTTGATGGCGGCCGAGAGCACCACCATCGCGAAACCGGCCTGGATCCAGACCATGATCACGATGAGCAGGAACGTGTTGAGCGGCGATTCGAGCAGCCACTGCTTCGGCTCGCCGCCGAGACTCACCACGATCTGGTTGAGCAGGCCGATCTGGTCGCCCTCACCGCGGTAGGCGTAGACGAACCGCCAGATGATGGAGGCGCCGACGAACGAGATCGCCATCGGCAGGAAGATCAGGGACTTGGCGACCGCCTCGAACCGGGCCTTGTCCACCAGGACCGCGTAGATCAGGCCGAACCCGGTGGCCACCAGTGGCACCAGGATCACCCAGATCAGGGTGTTGGTCAGGACCCGGACGATCGATTCCTCGGAGAACATCCATGCGTAGTTCTGCAGGCCCACCCAGTTGGTGCTGCTGGAATCCATGAAGGAGAGCAGCGTGGTGCGGATGGCCGGGACCACCAGCCCGATGGCCAGCAACAGCAGCGTCGGCAGCAGGAAGAAGAACGCGAACGCGCCCTCGCGCTGCTTGCGCCGGCGGGGCAGCGGCACGCCGGCCATCGAGGCGGCGACCAGCTGTGCCTCCCGGCGCCGGGCGAACCAGCTCGGCACCACGTCGAGGAGCAGGAGCAGTCCGCCCACCACCGCGACGAAAGCGATCAGCCCGTACATCAGCATGAGGAACTTCGGCTGTTCCGCCGCGAAGTCGAACTCCATCAACCCTCCTTCAAGGGTTCGGTTGTGAGCGGTGGCCCGGTCCACGACGCGGACCGGGCCACCTGCTCAGCTCACTTCCAGCTACCCTCGATGCCGTTCAGGACGGAGTTGGTGTCCTTGCCGTTGATCCAGGCCACCATGCCCTTCCAGAAGGTGCCGGCGCCGACCGCGGCCGGCATCAGGTCCGAGCCGTCGAAGCGGAAGACCGTCTTCTCGTCCTGGAGGATGCCCACGGAGAGCTTGTCCACCGGGTTCGGGACGTTGTTCAGGTCCAGCTTCTTGTTCGCGGACACCCAGTCACCGATCTTGGCGCGGCTGTTGGCGTACTCGCCGGAGGCCAGGTAGGTCTGCACCGCCTGGACCTCGGGCCGGTCGTTGAACGCGCCGACGAACTCGCCGCCGCCCAGCACCGGCTTGCCCTTGGCCGGGTCGATGGCCGGGAAGTAGAACGCGAAGACGTCGCCGTCCTCGGCCACCTTGGTGCCCTGCGGCCACTGGTTGGCGTAGAAGGACGCCTGCCGGTGCAGCGCGCACTTGCCGGTGGTGATCGGCGTGCCGCCCTCCTGGAACGCGGTGGTGGCGATGCTCTTCACGCCGCCGAAGCCACCGTTGACGTACTTCTCGTTCTTCAGGATGGTGCCGGCCCGGTTGACCGCGTCGACGACCTTCGGGTCGTTGAACGGGATCTGGTGGGTGGTCCACTGGTCGTAGACCTCGGGGCCGCCGGTACGCAGCAGCACGTCCTCGATCCAGTCGGTGGCCGGCCAGCCGGTGGCGTCACCGGACTCGATGCCGGCGCACCACGGCTTGGTGCCGCTGGCCGCGATCTGGTCGGAGAGCTTGATCATGTCGTCCCACGTGGTGGGGACGGTCCAGCCCTTCTCCTTGAAGGTCTTCGGCGAGTACCACACGAAGGACTTCACGTTGGAGCCGAGCGGGGCGCCGTAGAGCTGGCCGTTGACGGTGCTGTACTTCAGCCAGTCGGGGGAGTAGTTCTGCTCCGCCATGGCCTTGGTGTCGGCGCCGACCGGCTTGAGCTTGCCCGCGTCGACGAACCGCTTCAGCAGGCCCGGCTGCGGGATGAAGGCGAGGTCCGGCGCGTTGCCGCCGTCGACCCGCACGGGGAGCTGCGCCTCGAACTCGGCGTTGCCCTCGTGGTCGATGTCGATGCCGGTGCACTCCTCGAACTGCTTCCAGGACTCGTTGAGGCGGTCGGCCTCGATGTCCCGGATCGACGAGTAGATGCTGACCTTCTTGCCGTCGTGGCCCTGGTACTTCTCGTATGCGGCGCACTCGGCGGAGCCCGCCTTGCTGCTCTTCTTGTCGTTGCCCGTGCCGCAGGCGGTGATGCCGAGCGCCAGGCCCAGCACGCCGGCGATCGCGAGAGCCTGGCGCGATCTGGCAAACGCCATGCCGATCTCCTTCCTAGCCGGCGCGTGGAGGGAATCGAACCCGCGCCGGTCCGATGGTCGTCCCCACATGTAAGCGCTTGCATCCGCCCAGGTCCACCCCCTGGCGGACACGGCCCGGTAACAATCCAGAAACCCGCCCACCGGCAGTTGGACACGCTCCCACACTCCGCCCATCGAGCCATCACCGGCGGTCCCTTCCCATCGATGGAGGTTTCTGTCACCCTGTCCCTATCCCATCGAAAGAATTCGACATAGGAGGCAGTGGATGCGCAAGCGGTGGTTCAGCCTCGCAACCGTGGGCGCGGTCCTCGCGGCCACCCTGGTGCCGGCGGCCCCGGCCATGGCGGCGCCGACCTTCAAGGTCCCGTTCCCGTGCAACCAGTCCTGGTCCGGGCAGACCCGGTCCGACCACAGCCCGGCGTACGCCGTCGACTTCAACCGCACCGACGACCTCGGTGACCCGGTGGTGGCCAGCGCCCCCGGCACCGTCGACCGGGTCACCGACCTCGGCGGCACCAGCTACGGCAAGTACGTCCGGATCGACCACGGCAACGGCTACACCACCTACTACGCGCACCTGAGCAGCTTCAACGTCTCGGTCGGGCAGACCGTCGGCTACGGCCGGGTGATCGGGTACGTGGGCAGCACCGGCGGCTCCACCGGCCCGCACCTGCACTACGAGCAGCGGCTCAACGGCAGCGACGTCCAGGTCCGGTTCAACGGGGCCCTGGCCCTCTACTGGGGCACCAAGACCTACACCAGCGACAACGGCTGCTCCGGCGCGAACACCGGCGCCGGCACCGTGAACACGACCTCCGGTGTGGCGCTGACCGTCCGCTCGGGCCCGGGCACCGGCTACAGCGCGGTCGGCACGGTGGCCGACGGCGCGAAGGTGACCATCTACTGCCAGACCAGCGGCACCTCGGTCAGCGGCACCTACGGCACCAGCACGATCTGGGATCGGATCGGCTCCGGTCGGTTCATCTCCGACGCCTACGTCTACACCGGCTACGACGGCTACATCCCGGGCGTGCCCCGCTGCTGACCCGGGCCGTGGGGCCCCGACCCGGGGCCCCACGGGCTCAGCTGTTCAGCCGCCAGATGGTGAAGTTGAGGGCGGCCGCGAAGGTGACCCAGGCCCAGTACGGGGCCAGCAGCCCAGCCGCCGGCCGGGAGACCCGCCCGGACAGCACCACGGTCGCCCCGACGGCCAGCCACATCAGCACGATCTCGGCGAACGCGAGGCCGTACCGGCCGGCGGCGAAGAAGAGCGGGGTCCAGATCGCGTTCAGTACCAGCTGGACCACCCAGGCCCAGAGCGCCGGGCCCCAACCGGCCCGCTGCCAGACCAGCCAGCCGGCGACCGCGATCAGCCCGTAGAGCACGGTCCAGACCGGGCCGAAGAGCCAGGACGGCGGCGCCCAGGACGGCTGCGCGAGGCCCGCGTACTGCTCGCTGGTGCCCCGCACGCCGAGCCCACCCACCGCCGCGGCCGCGGTCACCGCCGCGCCGAAGCCGAGCAGGGCCCACCACCGCCGCGCGCCGCGGCCGGCGCGCCGGATGCTCCCGGAGATCGTCATACCCCGGCATGCCCCGGCCGACCGGTCGGCAAACCGGGCCGGACACGCCGAACGCCGAGGTCGCCGGGGCCGGAAGCTCCTGTCTGGGAGGACGGAGATCCGGGCCCGACGACCCCGGCGGGTCAGGGGTGGAAACGACCTGTCGGCTAATTGAAGATGCTGACGCCACCCGGGCCGACGAGCAGACCGACGATGATGAGGACGATGCCCCAGAGGATCTGCCGGCGGAACAGCGCGAGGATGCCGGCGACCACCAGTACGACTGCGAGAATCCAGAGAATCAGCTCCATGGCGGCTGAATACCCGGTGGTCCGATCCAGGAAACCTGCCCGTCAGTCCAGCTGATCTCCCAGGTGGAAGATGCTGTACGCCTGCTTGATCACCGGGTGGGCGACGTTGCGGACCCGCACCCCGCCGGGGGTGGTGCCGCGCTCGCTGCCGTGGTGGGCGTGCCCGTGCAGGGCCAGCGCGGTGGGCGCCGAGTCGATCGCCTGGCCGAGCTGGTAGCAGCCGAGGAACGGATAGATCTCCAGCGGTTCGCCGGCCAGCGTGTCCGGCACCGGCGAGTAGTGGGTCAACGCGACCAGCCGGTCGCAGTCGAGCCCGAGCAGCGCCGCCGCGAGCGCGTCGGCGCTCTCCCGGGTGGTCCGCACGAACGCCTTCATCTCCGGCTCGCCGAAGTCGCTGGCGCAGCGGCCGGCGAAGCCGCCGCCGAAGCCCTTCACCCCGGCCACGCCGAGCCGCCCGCCGGCGCAGTCGAGGACGATCCCGGTCCCCTCCAGCACGGTGATCCCGACGTCCTCCAGCACCTTCACCACCTGTGGCACCTGGTCGCACTGGTGGTCGTGGTTGCCGAGCACCGTGATCACCGGCACCCCGAGGTTGCCGAACTCCTGCGCCACGCAGCGCGCCTCGGCCTCGGTGCCGTGCCGGGTCAGGTCCCCGGCCAGCAGCAGCACGTCCGCGCAGTCGGGCAGTTCCTCCAGCGCCGGCCGGAACCGGCCCACCACGTCCTCGTCCAGGTGCACGTCTCCGACGGCGGCGATCCGGATCACCATCGAACCTCCCTCACGGCAGCTCCTCGACCTGGCTGGGCGCCTGGGTGCGGATCACCCCGATGTCGCTGGTGATCGGCACGTGGGGGAAGCGCTCGGCGACCCGGCGCAGGATCTCCTCCCGCCGGTGCGGGCTCTCCACCTCGCCGTAGATCACCAGCCCGCGCTCGCGGTGCACCACGGTGATGCCCTGTTCGGCGACGGACGGGTCCTCGGCGAGCATGCTCTGGATCTCCGCCTCGAGGTACTCGTCGGGCGGGGCGTCGCCGTGCGGTCCGGTCACGGGGTCTCCCTTCCTGCGGACGCGCCGGGCAGCACGTCCAGGCGGTCGAGCAGCACCAGGAACGCCTCGGCGTACGGCGAGTGCTGCGTCTCCTTCCGTACCCGGTCCCAGTCGATCTGTTCCCGCAGCGAACGGGCCAGTGGCAGGGCGCGGGCGAAGTCGCAGTAGTGCTGCGAGAAGCTGAGCAGCTTGTGCACCATGAGCTGGCTGGCCGAGAGGACCGGCATGTGGATGGCGTCCACCGGCCGCACGATGGTGTCGGCGAAGGTCTCCTCGGTCACCGGGGTCTCGATCGGGCGGTGGATCAGGTCGACCATCCGCCCCTCGTCATAGACCTTGACCAGCCAGTCCTCGGGCGGGCGCTCGGCGGTGAAACCGGCCGCCACCAGGGCCTCCAGCGCCTGGTCGACGTCCTGCTCCCGGATCAGGAAGTCGACGTCGTGGTCGCTGGAGTGGCCGCCGTGGGCGTACACGGCGAAGCTGCCGCCGAGCGCGAAGGGGATGTCGGTCTGCTTGAGCACGGCGGCGACCTTCTTCAAGGTGTGCACCAGGGTCTCGTCCCCGCGCTCGGCCATGTCTGGTTCTCCCGTCGTCGTGGGTGGCGGTGGGAATGAACTTGCGTACCCGGCGTACCGGTCGGTCACACCTGTCCCCGCCCCGCAGGTGCGGGAGGGGGACGGCAGCGGACAAATCGGCGATGTGGTGTGCGGGTCGGATAACCTCGGGGAGGTGGCCAGGTCACTGCGGGTGCGGCGCGGCAGGGCCCGACTGCGCGCCGTCGCCCTGATCGGCATCGACGGTTCGGGCAAGACCACCCAGGCGCACCGGCTCGCCGCGGCGCTCTCCGCCGCCGGCCACCCCGCCACCTACCACCGCAACGCGGGCGGTCGCCGCTGGCTGGGCCGGCTCGCCCACCGCCTCGGCCGGCCGGACGCGCAACGCCTCGTCGGGCGGGACGGCCTGCTCGCCGTCGAGTCCGTGCTGCGCTGGCTCGCCATCGCGCTGGCCCTGCTGAGCTGCCTGGTGACCGGCCGCACCGCGGTGATGGACCGCTACGCGGCCTGCCAGTACGCCAGCATCCGGGCGCACGGCGGGCAGCGCTGGGAGCGGCTGGCCCGGGCCGGCTACCGGTTCTTCCCGGCGCCCCAGGTCACCTTCCTGCTCGCCGTCGATCCGGTCGAGGCGTACCGGCGGATCGAACGGCGCGGCACGGACCACGAGAGCATGCGCTGGCTCACCGCCGCCGCGACCGCCTACCGGACCCTGCCGGAGTACGCCAGCTTCGTGGTGGTCGACGCCAACGGCAGCCCGGAGGAGGTCTCCCACCGGATCCGCGCCCACCTCACCGAGTGGTTCCCGGACGATCCACCGGCGTCGCCCGGACCGTCGCCGGCCGGCACCCGGCCGCCGGGTGGCGGTGCGGACCGGGGTGGCCCGGTGCCGGCTCAGGCCCGGCCGTAGACCGGGATGCTCGCCCCGCTGGTGGGCGCGGAGTCGTCGGAGGCCAGGAAGCGGATCACCGTGGCGATCTCGGCGGGCGGGACCCAGCGCCGGTGGTCGGCGTCCGGCTGGGCGGCCCGGTTGGCCGGGGTGTCGATGACGCTGGGCAGCACCGTGTTGCACCGCACGCCGCGCTGCCGGTACTCCACCGCCACCGCGTTGGCGAAGGCGAGCACGGCGGCCTTGGCGGTGACGTAGCCGGCCGCGCCGGGGAACGGCGCCACCGCGGCCCGGGCCGACACGCAGACCACCGCGCCGCCGCCGGCCGCCACCAGGTGCGGCAGCGCCGCCTGGGTGACCAGGTACGTCGGGCGCAGGTTGAGCCGCAGCATCCGGTCGAACTCGTCGACCGGGGTCTCGTGCACCAGCCCGCCGCTGGCGTACCCGCCGACGAGGTTGACCACGGCGCGCAGCGGCGCCGCGGGGTCGGCGGTGGCCGCCTCGACCGCCCGGGCCGCCCCGGCGGGTTCCAGCAGGTCCGCGGTCACCCGGACGGGCGCGGTGCCCGCCGGCGCCGGCCCCGCACTCGCCCGTTCCGGTACGACCACCCGCCAGCCGGCCGTCAGGAAGGCCGCGGTGACCGCACCGCCCAGCCCGCCCGTGCCTCCGGTCACCAGCACCGTGCGTTCCGCCATGGGGCCCACGCTAGCGGCCGGCCCGGACCCGGGGGTGCGCGGGGCGGGATTTGCGCCGATCGATGAGGGCTGGCGGGCGCCGCCGGGTCCGCCCACACCGTCCGGTGACCCGGACCCGGCCGTCCGGTCTGCGTCGCGTGCACGACAGCCGAGCCGCGGGTGGGCCGGGGCGGTCGAGTCCACCGGTCCGGAGGAGGCGGCCGGGCTGCGGGAATGGGACCCTTGCCGGGCGGGCCGCGTGCGGAAGGCGGTACTTTTCCCGATACGCGGCGTCATGGTTGACGGTCCGCGCTCGTGAAAGTAAGTTTCATCCGTGGCGAAGAGTCCGAAGATTTCTGCGAGTCACGAGCCCGGTGGACTGATCGTCCACATCAGCGGGCTGCTCCCCTCGCTGTCCCCGGCCGAGCAGCGGGTGGCCCGGCTGGTCGTCTCCGATCCGGCCGACGCCGCCCGGCGCACCATCACAGACCTCGCCACCGCCGCCGAGACATCCGAGGCCACCGTCATCCGGTTCTGCCGGTCGGTCGGCATGGACGGCTACCCGCAACTCCGGATCCGGCTCGCCGCCGAGGCCGCCCGCCGGATCGAGCCGCCGGACGCCCGGGTGGTCGGCGGTGACATCCCGCCCGGCGCCGACCTCGCCCAGATCATCGCGACCATCGCCTTCAACGACGCGCGCGCCGTCGAGGAGACCGCGGAGCAACTCGACCCGGCGGCCTGCGAGCAGGTGGTCGAGGCGATCGTCGCGGCCGGACGGATCGACGTCTACGGCGCCGGCGCCAGCGGTTTCGTCGCCTCCGACTTCCAGCAGAAGCTGCACCGCATCGGCCGGACCGCCTTCTACTTCCCCGACGTGCACACGGCGCTGACCTCGGCCGCGCTGCTCGGCCGCGGCGACGTCGCGGTCGGCATCTCGCACACCGGCACCACCTCCGACGTGATCGAGGTGCTGGAGCAGGCCCGGGCGCGCGGTGCCACCACGGTGGCGCTGACCAACTTCCCGCGCTCGCCGATCACCGAGGTCGCCGACTTCGTGCTCACCACCGCCGCCCGGGAGACCACCTACCGCTCCGGCGCGATGGCCAGCCGGCTGGCCCAGTTGACCGTGGTCGACTGCCTCTTCGTGGGGGTGGCCGCCCGCAACCGGGCCAAGGCCCGCAAGGCCCTGGAGGCGACGGCCGAGGCCGTCCGGTCGCACCGGGTGGGCGCCGGGCGGAGGCGGGCATGACGGCGGGTCGGGTGGAGCCGGACGAGGTGGCCACGGTGCGGCCCGTGGTGCGCGTCGGGGCCCCCACCGAGCGGCGTAACCCGCACAGCGTCGATCTCGACCTGATGTCGACCCGGGACGTGCTCACCGTGATCAACGACGCGGACCGGCGGGTGCCGGCCGCGGTGGCCGCCGTGCTCGACGAGATCGCCGAGACCGTCGACCTGGCGGTCGCGGCGCTGCGCGGCGGAGGCCGGGTGCACTACTTCGGCGCCGGCACGTCCGGCCGGCTGGGCGTGCTCGACGCCGCCGAGCTGGCCCCCACCTTCAACTCGCCGCGGCACTGGTTCTGCGCCCACCTGGCCGGCGGGCCCGAGGCGATGTGGCACGCCGTGGAGGACGCCGAGGACGCCGAGGGCGGCGGCGCCGCCGAGGCCGCCGAGTGCGTCGGCCCCGGCGACCTGGTGGTCGGCCTGGCGGCCAGCGGGCGCACCCCGTACGTCCTCGGGGCGCTCGCCGCGTCCCGGGCCCAGGGTGCCTCGACGGTGCTGCTCTGCGCCAATCCGGAGGCCGAGGCCGCCTCGTCGGTCGACGTCTTCATCGGGGTGGACACCGGGCCCGAGGTGGTCACCGGTTCGACCCGGATGAAGGCGGGCACCGCGCAGAAGCTGGTGCTCAACACGTTCTCCACGGCCGTCATGGTGCGACTCGGCCGGGTCTACTCGAACCTGATGATCGACATGGTGGCCACCAACGCCAAACTCCGTGGCCGCATGATCTCGATTCTGATGGAGGCCACCGGCTGCGCCGAGGAGGTCTGCCAGGCGGCCCTGCACGAGGCCGACGGCGACCTCAAGACCGCGCTGGTCGCACTCGTCTCCGGCGCGGAGATCTCCGCTGCCCGGGCCGCCCTGGCCCGCTCCGCCGACCAGGTCCGCGGCGCGCTCGCCCTGCTCGCCTCCTGAGCCGCCCCGGCCCGCCGGGCCGCCCGCGGCGCGGGGTGCGACGCGGATCACTCGTACGGGGGGACGTCCGCGGCCCTGCGGATTGTTCAACCAGGCGTGGGGTAATCCTCTCCCGAGGCTGAACCGACCGGTCCGCGGACGCGTATCTCGCAGTGACCAGGATCGCAGTGCCCGGTGACGCGGGTCGGGCGGGCTCATGGATCTCGCAATGGTGCGGTTCCATGGGCGGACGACGATTCCGCAGCTCCGACACCCGGTTCAGCGGGGTGTACGCGAGTCGTCCGAGCAGGGGTCCTGACAGGGAACATGGATCGGGCTCTCAGCTACTACTCAGGCATTCGTGACAGTTTCGACTCACGACATGGAATCCCCGACGCGTCTCATCTGTTGTGTAGGTGTCAGCACCTACGGGCACAGCGGAGGTTACGGGGAGGGCTGATGAACGTGGGGATGGCAAGGAACCGGGCAACCGGCGCGAGCGAGGGGACCGTGGCAATCGTGGACAAGAACATCGGCATGCGTACCGACGAGGTCGCCGAGGAGCGGGACCTGGTCGGCGTCTACCTGCACGAGATCTCCCGGACGCCGCTGCTGGACGCCGCCAAGGAGGTCGAACTCTCCAAGGCGATCGAGGCCGGCCTCTACGCCGAGCACCTGCTCGGCGAGGACCGGGTGCCCGCCGGCGTCGGCCGGGACGAGCTGGAGCGGCTGGTCGTCGAGGGGGAGCGCGCGAAGGACCTGTTCATCCGCGCCAACCTGCGACTGGTCGTGTCGATCGCCCGCCGCTACGTGCGCTCGGGCATGCCCATGCTGGACCTGATCCAGGAGGGCAACACCGGCCTGGTCCGGGCGGTCGAGAAGTTCGACTACGAGCGTGGCTACAAGTTCTCCACCTACGCCACCTGGTGGATCCGCCAGGCGATCAGCCGGGCGATCGCCCAGCAGGAGCGGACCGTGCGGTTGCCGGTCCACCTGGTGGAGGACGTCAACCGGATGCGCAACGTCGCCCGCCAGCTCACCCGCGAGCTGGGCAGCGACCCGGAGCCGGAGCAGATCGCGGCCGCGCTCGGGGTCACCGTCGAGCGGGTCAACGAGCTGGTCCGCTGGTCGCAGGACACCGTCTCGCTGGACACCCCGGTGGGCGACGACGGCGACACCAAACTCGGCGACCTGGTGGCCGACAGCGACGCCCCGTCGCCGGAGGAGATCGTCCTCACCGGCCTCGAGCGGCAGCGGATCGAGGGTCTGCTCAACCACCTCGACGACCGGTCCGCCGGCATCATGCGGGCCCGGTACGGCCTGGAGGACGGCCGGGAGCACTCGCTCACCGAGGTCGCCTCGCGGTTCTCGCTCTCCCGGGAGCGGATCCGCCAGCTGGAGATCCAGGCCCTCGGCCGGCTCCGCGAGCTGGCCCGGGCCGAGGGACTGCAGGCGGCCTGACCAGGGAACAATGGCAACACGAACGGCCGGCGTCCGATAGGGGGACGCCGGCCGTTCGCCGTATCTGGAGGCGATCAGCGGACCCGGCCGTAGCCGGCGATCGGCATGATGCCCATGCCGCGCTTGCTGACGTTGCGGCCCGCGCTGGGCGCGTCGATGATCTGGCCGCTGCCCACGTAGATCGCCACGTGCCCGAGGCCCGAATAGAAGACCAGGTCGCCGGGGCGCAGCGAGCTGCGGCTGATCCGGACCGTGGCGTCCCACTGCATGGCGGCGTTGTGCGGCAGCGACTTGCCGGCCGCCCGCCAGGCGGCCAGGGTCAGCCCCGAGCAGTCGTAGCCGCTGGGGCCGTCCGCCCCGTAGACGTACGGCTTGCCGACCGCACCGTACGCGTACCGCACCGCCGTGCCGGCGGAGCCGGAGATGGCCGGCGGGCTGCCGGCCGAGCCGGCGCTGGACGGCGCCTCGGTGGCCCGCCCGTACGCCTGGCGGCGGAGCTGGTAGAGGCGGGCGAGATCCGCCTCGATCTTCTTCTTGCCCGCGGTGAGCTGCTTGGCCTGCGCGGCCTGCCGGGCCAGCGTGGTGTCCAGCTGGCTCTTCTGATCGATGAGCTTCCGCTGGTCGGTGGTGAAACCGTCGATGGTCTGCTGCCGCTGCCGGCTCAACTGGTCCAGTGCGCCGAGCCGCTCCGGCAGCGAGGTCGACCCGCCCGGCTCCAGCAGCGCCTGGGCGGTGCGCATCCCACCGGTCTTGTACGCGGTGGCGGCGAGCAGGCCCACGTCGGCCTGGCTCCGCTCGGCCTGCGCCTGCAGCGGGCCGATCCGGGCCTGCAACGAGGCCGCGGTGGCCTTGTTCGCCTTGATCTGCTCGTTGAGCTTGTTGTAGGACTCGACGATTCGCTCCAGCTCAGTCGAGGACTTCTCGATCTGCTTCGTCAGCTCGGCGGGGGTGGGCTCGGCCCGAGCCACCGACGCCGGGGCGAGGAGCACGGCCGAGAGGCCGGCCACCGCGAGGCTGCGCAGCAGGATCCGTAGTGACGACAAGAGCGGAAGGCTCCTCTCCCACGGTCGCCCGGGCCGCGCTGAGCCGCCCGGCGACACCGCCCGGGGCCATCCCGGTGGATGGCGGTGGACCGGACCGGCTCGCCCAACCTAACCCGGGACGGGTGGGGGCGGGAGTGGAAGCAGGGGCGAATGTTGGCAAAGTGTCAGGAAGTGCAGGCGGTGCCGGTGACGTCCGGTGACCGTCTACCGGGCGGACGGTACGGGCGCGGGTGCCGGTTGGGTGAATAGCGCGGGTGGCCCGATTCGTCGTTCTGGACGGATGTCGCCAGGCCTCGCGCCGCAAAATATCGACAAAGCGGTAAATGGGCGCTGGTAACCGTGCGAGGCGGCCGGGCGGCGCACCGGTGAGCAGGGGAAACGACCGGCCCGGGTGGCGCGCCGGCAACACAATGAAGCGCGGAGCCGGGAATCCCGCCACCGGCGTCGGCGCAGCTCGTCGGTGGTGGGGGAGCCCGGCGCGCGAGCCCTGGGAGGACGCCGTGCAGACCGATGGCTCCACCACCCGCCCACCCCGGTCGACCCGACCGGCCGCCCCGACCCTGCTGTACGCCCAACCGGGCATCGTGGTGACCGCCGAACGCTTCAGCGTGGGCCGGGCCAGCTGGCCGGTGGCCGAACTCACCCAGGTCTGGACCACCCGCGGGCCGCACGACCGGCTCGCCCTGCGGGCCGTCACGATCTCCGGCGCCCTGATCGGCGGGGTCGGGGTGCTGCTCGGCTTCACCGGCGGGCTGCAACGGCTCACCGCCACCGCGTACCTGATGCTCGGCGCGGTGGGGCTGCTGCCGCTGCTGCTGGTGCTCGCCGGCGACCGCTGGCGGCCGCCGGCGTACGAGCTGTGGGGCCGGCACCGCGACGCCGAGGTGCTGCTGTTCAGCAGCGACGACGAGCGGCAGTTCGGTCAGGTCACCCGGGCCCTGCAACGGGCCCGGGAGGGGGCGCGGCTGGGCGGCGGCTGGGCCGACCCGGTGGCCTCGTCCGGCGTGTGGCGGCCGAACCGCTGACCGGACGGCCCGGCCGGGGTGTGGCGGCCGGGCCCGCTGAGCCGGCCGGCTCAGCCGGCGACCGGCTCCGGGGCCGGCGCCCGGTCGTCCGCGGCCAGCCAGCGGCTCACCCGGCGCTCGGCGTAGAACGACACGAACGGCACCGTGCCGGCCAGCATGACGAGCAGCATCCGCCGCAACGGCCACTCCACCCGGCGGGACAGGTCGAAGGTGAGCGCCAGATAGATCATGTAGAGCCAGCCGTGCGCGGTGCCGACCACCGCCACCACGGTCGGGTCGTCGAAGAAGTACTTCAGCGGCATGCCGATCAGGACCAGCACCACCAGCGCCACGCCCACGATCCAGGCGATCACGCGGTACCGGGTAAGGGCTCCGCCCACCGTCGTCCGTCCTTCCGAAGCCGGCCTCAGCCGGGATAGTCACCGGGCCTCGCGCCCGGGTTGGCGTTCAACCATGACAGGTAGCGGTTGTACTCGGCGAGGTCGCCGTCCTCCGCGCCGTTGACCGGGGCGGCCGGCGTCCGGCCGACCCGCACCGGCCGGCGTACCGCCGGGGTGGTGGCGGGCGGCTCGGGCCCGGCGGCCGCCGGCGGCGCCGGGGTGGCCGCCGCGTCGGGCGTGCCGCGCAGCGCGTGCCGGACCTCACGCCACCAGACGAAGACCACGAAACCGGCGAAGACCGGCCACTCGATCGCGTACCCGAAGCTCAGCGAGTTGCCCTCGGCGGCCCGGGTGACCTGCCACCACCCGAGCCCGAGGAAGCCCACGACCAGCACGACCATGGCCACGTGGCGGGCGATCCACGCCGGTGTCCAGAGCCGTTTCATGCCATCGAGGGTACCGGGGCCTGCGGCCGTCTCCGACGCGGTGTCGTAGGTGGCGGGGTTTGGCCACACCGCGGGTGGGCATCCGTTTAGACGCCAGCCCGAACGAGACGAGGGGGCCGACGATGACCGAATCCGTACGCCGTGCCGGCGACGCCAGCCCGGAGCAGCGGCTGCCCGAGTGGGACGGCGACCACGCCCGCACCGACACCGTGACCGCCGACGTCGACGGCGAGCTGCTCGGCATCGACCCGGCGGAGCTCGGCGACGAGGACCTGATCCGGGAGATGCAGAGCCTGCACCGGACCCGGCTGGACACGCTGCGGCACGCCACCGACTCGGCGCTCGCCAACCACCTGCGCCGCACCGCCGAGTTGGAGACCGAGTACCTGGCCCGGCACCCGGGCCGGGAGGTCGACCCGAGCCGGCTGCGGGACGCCTGATGGCCAACCACGCCGAGCGCGGCATGTCCGCGCCGCCCGAGGTGGTGTTCAACACCGCCACCGACCCCGACCGGTCGGCCGCCTGGCTGCCGGAGGAGCTGCGGCGCGCGGGCACGCACCGGGTGGAGGTCGTCGACGCCGAGGACATGCGGGCCCGGTGGAGCTCCGAGGCCGCCGGCTGGTCGGCGGACATCGACGTCGAGCCGGCCGACGCCGGCGGCGCCCGGGTCCGGCTCGACCTCTCCGGCACCGACCACGGCATGGCCGACGAGATCCTGGCCAGCCTGGCCCGCGAGGTGGCCGACAACCTGACGGCCGGTTGAGCCGGCGCCACGACGACCGACCCTGACGGCCGGCTGAGCCGGCGCCACGATCGAATCCTGACGGCCGGCTGAGCCGGCGTCGGCACGACGACCAACAAGGAGGCCGGGTGACCGGGAGTGGCCTGAAGCAGAAGGTGGCGCGTCTGCGCCAGGCGTACGCGCCGCACGAGCAGCGGCCGCTGGGCGGCTATCTGGTGGCCATGGGCACGTACGCGACGGTGACCGCGTCGCTGGTGGGGCTGGTGAGGGCGACCGGGCGACCGGTGCCGGAGCGGCCCAGCCCGGCCGACGTGGTGCTGCTCTCGGTGGCGACGCACAAGCTCAGCCGGCTGCTGTCCAAGGACGCGATCACCAGCCCGCTGCGCGCGCCGTTCACCCGCTACGACCACCCGATCGGCAGCGGGGAGGTGATGGAGCAGGTCCGGGACCAGGGCAGCCCCACCCGGCACGCCGTCGGCGAGCTGGTCAGCTGCCCGTTCTGCCTGGCCGTCTGGGTGGCCACCGGGCTCACCGGTGGGCTGGTCCTCGCGCCCCGGCTCACCCGGCTGATCGCCACGGCGCTCACCGCGGTCGCGGCCTCCGACTTCCTCCAGATGGGGTACGCCGTCGCCCAGCAGGCGGCCGAGGGCGGCCACCGGGAGAAGTAACCGACGAACGACACCAGGGGCCGGCGCGAACGCGCCGGCCCCTGGTCGTACGGTCCCGGTCCGGATGGTGTGCGGGCGGCCCGGGTGCGCCGGACCGGCGGCGTACGGGCTCAGGTGGGGGTGGTGCCGTGGTCCTCGCCGGCCCAGCCGCGCGACGCCTCCGGCTCCCGCTCGTCCTCGTCCGCCCCGGTGATCACCTCGCGGTCCACCGCGGTGCGGTCGTGCTCGTTGGCGAAGTCCGGTTCCGGCAGCGTGTCCCTGCCCTCCGGTGGCTGGCCGAGCGCCTCGATGTGGTGCCGCCGTGCGTCGTCGCTGTCGGTCATCCCACTGTCCTCTCCGTGATCCGGTCGGGGGCTGCCGGGGTCTCAGGCCACCGTCCCGCCGAGCAGGTCGGCCGCCTCGTCGACGGCGTACTCGCCCTCGGGGAGCGCGGCGATTCGGGCGAGCAGCTCGGCGGGGAGTTCGGCGGCGACCGCCCGGCGGTAGATCATCGCCTGGGTGATCCGTTCCTGGCCCCGGTAGAGGTCGTCGAGCAGTTCGTCGAGCTGCCGGGTGTCCGGTTGCTCGGTCACGGGCGCGTCGTCGGTCACGCCGATCAGCTACCCGGGCCCGAATCGGTCAAACGTCGCCGCCGTGCCCGGTCAGCGGGTCCGGGCAGGGGTGACGGCCGCCACAGCACCGGCCGGAACACCGGACCCGGTACCGCCGTTGTGCAGAGCGTCGGTGTGTCCAGTGTCCCCGGGCCTCACCCAATTCGCCTTCGCGGAATACCGTCCGGCTGGAGCCGCGTCGCGCCACTCGCCGAGAGGCGACCTGCACACCGACACCCAGCGCCGCCCGTCCCCTCTGGGGCCGGGCGGCGCTGTGCGTCGGGGGCGCGCTCAGGCGGGGGTGGGCAGCGTGGCGCGGCGGGCGCGGACGGCGGTGGCGAGGTGGTCGAGGACGTCGGCGGTGGTGTCCCAGCCGATGCAGGCGTCCGTGACCGACTTGCCGTACTCCAGCTCGCGGGTCGGGTCGAGGTCCTGGCGGCCGGGCTGGAGGAAGCTCTCCAGCATGATGCCGACGATGCCGCGCTGGCCGGCCTCGAGCTGGGCGGCCACGTCGGCGGCGACCCGCGGCTGGTTGCGGTGGTCCTTGCCGCTGTTGGCGTGGCTCGCGTCGAGCACCACCCGCTCCGGCAGCCCGGCGGCGCGCAGCAGGTCCAGCGCCCCGGCCACCGACTCGGCGTCGTAGTTGGGCCGGCCGCCCCCGCCGCGCAGCACCAGGTGCCCGTCGGCGTTGCCCCGGGTGTGCATGATCGCCGGGGTGCCGGAGACGTCGATGCCGGGGAACACGTGCGGCACCCCGGCCGCGCGGATCGCGTCCACCGCCGTGGAGATGCTGCCGTCCGGACGGTTCTTCATCCCGATCGGCATGGACAGGCCGGAGGCGAGCTGCCGGTGCACCTGGCTCTCCACCGTCCGCGCGCCGATCGCGCCCCAGGCCACGGTGTCCGCGATGTACTGCGGGGTGATCGGGTCGAGGAACTCGCAACCCACCGGCAGGCCCAGCCGCAGCACGTCGAGCAGGAGCGCCCGGGCGGTCCGCAGACCGCCGTTGACGTCCCCGGAGCCGTCCAGCCCCGGGTCGTTGATCAGCCCCTTCCAGCCCACGGTCGAGCGCGGCTTCTCGAAGTAGACGCGCATCACCACCAGCAGGTCGTCGGCGAGCCGGTCGGCGGCCGCGTGGAGCCGGCCCGCGTACTCGAGGGCGGCGGCCGGGTCGTGCACCGAACAGGGGCCGACCACCACCAGCAGCCGGTCGTCGGCGCGGTCCAGCACGCCGCCGACGGCACGCCGGCCGGCCAGCACCGCGTCGGCGAGCGCCGGGTCCAGGGGCAGCTCGTGCAGCAGCAGGGCCGGGGTGGTCAGCGGCACGACACGGTCGATCCGCTGGTCGATGACCCGATGGGCGTCCGGGGTCGTCACGGTGGGGTTCCTTCCGCCGACCGTGCCCCGGGGCCGGCGCCCGAGGTCGAGCCGGCTGCTCGTACGCGAAAGGGCAGGGAATGATCCCTGCCCGGCCGGCTCGAAGAGGAAGTGACGTCAGTTCATGGTCGAGTCACCGGCTCCTCCAGCCGGCTGCCTAAACCATCGATACGACCGCGTCACGGGGGCCAGCGTACCCGACGCGACGGCCCCGCTCACCCCGTCGGCGGTCACACCGGCCACCGGTATCGGATGCTGGGACGCGGGCCCGACGCGGCCCCCGCGCCGCCCGGGTCGTTCCGGGCCGGGCCGGCGGGGGTATGGGGAACGGCATGACGCACGAGCAGAGCGACCAGGAGCGCATCGAGTCCCGCGCCCACCTGCTGCCCGAGGAGGCGGCGGCGGGCAGCGACGATCCCGAGGCCCAGGCCGACGCGATCCTCACCGAATCGGACATCCGGGAGGAGGACCGCAACGTCGCGCCCGACACGGTGCTGGAGCACCGCAACGTCGCGCCCGACACGGTGCTGGAGCACCGCACCTCCGATCAGACCGTGACCCCGGTCGAGCCGCCCGACTGAGCGCTCGCGCCCCGGGCCCGCCGCGAGCCCCGGTAGCTGGTGTTCCGCAGCCAGCCCAGCAGGCCCCCGACGCGCAGCCCCGGAGGCGCGTTACCGATCGGATCGAAGGCCAGCGCGGCGTCCTCCCGGGCGCCGCGCCGGCGGTCCAGGCGTACCTCGCCGAAGAGCCGCCAGGGTCCGGCCGCCGAGGCCACCGCGAGCACCAGCCGGGGCTGGTCGGTGGCGACCGTCGCGGCGACGCCGGCGAGGTCGCGGCCCAGCTCCGGCGACTCCGGGTCGGCCAGCGCGGCCAGGTAGAGCCGCCGCCGGCCGGCCCGGAACGACATGATCGAGGTGTACGTCCCGGTGAAGCGGCGCCGGGGCAGCGGCAGGTGGCGCAGCACCGGCGCCGCGCCGCTGGAGCTGACCAGCAGGTCCACCGGCGGCTCCGGGTCCCGGTGCAGCCGCACCGCCAGGCCGAGCACGTCGGGCCAGCTCCCCGGGGTGGGCACCCCCTTGGAGAGCCGTACCGTGGCCGGCCAGCGGCCGGGCCGGTCGAGCAGGTCGATCCCGGTGGGCGGGCCGGGCGTACCCCAGACGAGGACCTCGCCGGCGAACGTGCGGCCGGCCGGATGCAGCAGCCGGGCGTGCCGGCGGCGGGCCAGCGCGGCGGCCGCCCGCTCGACGGCCGCGCCGGCCCGGCGGCGCGCCGCGGCCCGCAGCGGACGGGCGGCGGAGGTGGGGGTGGGCATGCTGGGCGGGTACCCCGGCACGGGCCGACGATGCTCCCACGTGTCCCCTTTCCGCCCGCGAGATCGGATAGCGTCGGTGCCATGCCCGACAGCGGTTACCCCTGGCCGATCGAGACCACCCGACTGGACAACGGCCTGCGGGTGGTGGTGAGCGAGGACCGCACCGCGCCGGCGGTCGCGGTCAACCTCTGGTACGACGTGGGTTCCCGGCACGAACCCGACGGACAGACCGGCTTCGCCCACCTCTTCGAGCACCTGATGTTCGAAGGCTCGGTGAACGTCGCGAAGACCGAGCACATGAAGCTGATCCAGGGCTCCGGCGGCTCGCTGAACGCCACCACCAACCCGGACCGGACCAACTACTTCGAGACCGTCCCGGCCGAGCACCTGGAGCTGGCGCTCTGGCTGGAGGCCGACCGGATGGGCGGCCTGGTGCCGGCGCTGACCCAGGAGACGCTGGACAACCAGCGCGACGTGGTGAAGAACGAGCGCCGCCAACGCTACGAGAACGTCCCGTACGGCGACGCCTGGCTGCGGCTGCTCCCGCTGCTCTACCCGCCCGGCCACCCCTACCATCACGCCACCATCGGTTCGATGGCCGACCTGAACGCCGCCGACCTGGCCACCTTCCAGGCCTTCCACACCACCTACTACGCGCCGAACAACGCGGTGCTCACCGTCGTCGGCGACGCCCCGGCGGCCGAGGTGTTCGCGCTGGCCGAGAAGTACTTCGGGGCCATCCCGGCGCGTGCGGAGATCCCCGCCGCGCCGGACGGGCGCAGCGTGCCGCCGACCGGGCAACCCGCCACGGAGACCGTCGTCGCCGACGTGCCCGCGCCCCGCGTGTACATCGCGCACCGCACCCACCCCTACGGCACCCCCGGGTACGACGTGACCACCGTGCTGGCCACCGTCCTGGGCACCGGCCGGGGCAGCCGCCTCTACCAGCGGCTCGCCGACGGCGAACGGATCGCCCAGCCGGACCTGGTCGGGGCGTACGGGGTGGACCTGGCGTACGCGCCGGCCCCGCTGATCGCCACCGCGACCGCCCGCCCCGGGGTGGACGCCGAACGGCTGCGCGCCGGGCTGGCCGAGGTCGTCGACGAGCTGACCACCGTGCCGGTGACCGCCGCCGAGCTGGACCGGGCCAAGGCGCTGCTGAGCACCCAGTGGTGGCGGCACATGTCCACGGTGGACGGCCGCGCCGACGTGCTCGGCCGGTACGCCACCCAGTTCGGTGACCCGGCGAAGATCGGTGAGCGGCTGCCCGGCTGGCTCGCGGTCACCGCCGAGCAGATCGCCGAGCAGGCCGCCGAGCTGCTCGGCGCGGCCGACCGGGCGACCCTGACCTACCTGCCCGAGGAGAACCGGTGAGCGCGGGCGCCGAGCGACGCGCCCCGGCGACGCGACGCGGCCCGCAGGCGAGCCCGGCGGCCGCGAACGAGAGGAAGCCCCGATGACGTTGATCGCCACCCGCCCCGGCCCGGGCGCGGCCCGACCGTACCGGTTCCCGCAGGTCGTCCGCCGCAGCGCGGCCGGCGGCCAGGTCGTCGCCGCGCACCTGCCCGGGCAGAATCTGGCCGTCGCGCTGCTGCTCCTCGACGCCGGCGCCGGGCGGGAGCCGGTCGGCAAGGAGGGGCTCGGCGGGGTGCTCGCCAAGGCCCTGGAGGAGGGCACCGCGCAGCGGGACGGCACCGCGTACGCGCTGGCCATCGAGGCGCTCGGCACCGAGCTGGTGACCGGGCTGGACTGGGACTCGTTCCAGGTCAGCGCGCAGGTCCCGGTGGACCGGCTGAGCGCCGCGGTCGCGCTGCTCGCCGAGGCCGTCCGGACGCCCCGGCTCGACCCGGCCGACGTGCTGCGGGTCCGCGACGACGAGGCCACCGCGCTGCGGATGGACTGGGCCAACCCGGGCCCCCGGGCCGACGCGGTGCTCCGGGCCGACCTGTTCGGTGCCGACAACCGCTGGGGCCGGCCGATGTACGGCGACCCGGAGAGCGTCGCGGCCCTGGACGTGGACGACGTGACCGTCTTCCACTCCGAGTGGTTCATCCGGCCGGGCACCCTGATCGTCGCCGGCGACCTGGACCGGATCGACCTGGACGCGCTCGCCGCCACGGTGTTCGCGGGCAGCGGCGGCGGTCCGGTGGTGAAGGGCGAGCCGATCGAGGTGCCGCTCGCCGGCCGGCGCAAGGTCATCCTGGTCGACCGGCCCGGCTCGGTGCAGTCCACGCTCCGGCTCGGCCACCCGTCGCCGCACCGCGCCCACCCGGACCACGTGCCGATGACGCTCGCCGGGACGGTGCTCGGTGGGGCGTTCACCTCCCGGCTCAACCACCTGATCCGGGAGGTGCGCGGCTACACGTACGGCATCCGCGGTGACTTCGCCTCGTCCCGCCGGTTCGGACGGTTCGGGATCAGCTCGGGGGTGCAGACCGCGGTGACCGCGCCGGCGCTGGTCGAGGCGGTCGGCGAGGTGTCGCGTACCCAGTTGACCGGGGTGACCGAGGACGAGCTGACGGTGGCCCGGTCCTGGCGGGCCGGCCAGCTCTCGGTCGAGCTGCAGAGCCCGCGGGCGATCGCGTCGGCGTTGACCACGCTCGTGGTGCACGACCTGCCGGACGACTACCACGCCCGGCTGCGGGAGGCGCTGCTCGCCGCGACCGTCGAGGAGGTGTCCGCGGCGGCCGCGGCGCACCTGCACCCGGACTCGCTCACCCTGGTGGTCGAGGGCGACGCGGCGGTCATCCGCGACGAGCTGGTCGCCGCCGGGCTCGGCGAGGTGATCGACCACACCGCCTGACGTGTGATCCTGGTCGCGTCGGATGGTCGGGGCCGGCCGGTCGCGGCCGTGGATGCTGCGGCCGGACCGGCCGGCCGCGGGCGATCTTCCGGGCGCCGCGCTCCGGCCGCCCGATCGTTGCCGGTGCCGCGCCCGGCCGGCGCCGGCCCCGGACGCGCCCGAGCGGCCCGGGCGGTGGGAAAGCGTTCCCGGTCCGGCCGCCCCGCTGGGTAGCCTCGCGGGCATGAGGATCGGCATTGTGGGGGCCACCGGCCAGGTCGGTGGCGTGATGCGGCAGGTGCTGGCGGAGCGCGGCTTCCCGGTGGAGGAGCTGCGGCTGTTCGCCTCGGCCCGATCGGCCGGGCGCACGCTGCCCTGGCGCGACGGCGAGGTCACCGTCGAGGACGCGGCCACCGCGGACTACCGCGGCCTGGACATCGCGCTCTTCTCCGCCGGTAAGGGCACCGCCCGGGAGCTGGCCCCCCGGGTCGCCGAGGCCGGCGCGGTCGTCATCGACAACTCGTCGGCGTTCCGGATGGACCCGGCGGTGCCGCTGGTGGTCGCCGAGGTCAACCCACACGCCATCGCCGAGCGCCCCAAGGGCATCCTGGCCAACCCCAACTGCACCACCATGGCCGCGATGCCGGTGCTGCGCCCGCTGCACCGGGAGGCCGGGCTGGTCGGCCTCGTGGTCGCCACCTACCAGGCGGTCTCCGGCGCCGGCCTGGCCGGGGTGGCCGAGCTGGACGAGCAGGTCCGCAAGGTGGCCGAGCACGCCACCGGGCTCACCTTCGACGGGTCGGCCGTGGAGTTCCCCGCGCCGCGCTCCTTCGCCCGGCCGATCGCCTTCAACGTGCTCCCGCTCGCCGGTTCGATCGTGGACGACGGCTCCTTCGAGACCGACGAGGAGCAGAAGCTGCGCAACGAGAGCCGCAAGATCCTCGAGATCCCGGACCTCAAGGTCTCCGGCACCTGCGTGCGGGTGCCGGTCTTCACCGGCCACTCGCTGCAGATCAACGCGCGTTTCGCCCGGCCGATCAGCCCCGAGCGGGCCCGCGAGCTGCTCGACGGCGCGCCCGGCGTGGCGCTCTCCGACGTGCCGACCCCGCTGCAGGCCGCCGGTCAGGACCCGACGTACGTCGGGCGGATCCGGGCCGACGAGACCGCCGAGCACGGCCTGGCCCTGTTCTGCGCCAACGACAACCTGCGCAAGGGCGCCGCGCTCAACGCCGTGCAGCTCGCCGAACTGGTCGCCGCCGAGCGCCGCTGACCCCGCCCGGCGCCGTGGCCGGCGTCGGTGCACCTCCGCGCGGCCCGCGCCAGCGGTGAGCCCGGGACGGTTACCCCGCCCCGGGCGGCGGGTAGACGGCGGTGCCGACACCGAGAGGGGAGCACCATGACAACGGTCGGAGAATTCATGACGACCCGGCTGGTGACGATGGACGGCAACGACACCCTGACCGCCGCGGCCCAGGAGATGCGCAACAGCGCCATCGGCGACGTGGTGGTGACCGACGGCGACAACGTGGTCGGCATCGTCACGGACCGGGACATCACGGTACGGGGCGTCGCCGAGAGCCTGGACCCGAACACCACCCGGCTCAATGAGATCACCAGCAAGGACGTGGTGACGGTCAGCCAGTACGACGACGCGGTGGCCGCCGCCGACCTGATGCGGACGTACGCGGTCCGCCGGCTGCCGGTGGTCGACGACGGCCGGCTGATCGGGCTGGTCTCGGTGGGTGACCTGGCCGTGGAGCGGGAGCCCCAGTCGGTGCTGGCCGACATCAGCGCCGACGATCCGAACAACTGAGCTGACCCGCCGCGATGACGCCGGCCCCCGGTTCGGGGGCCGGCGTTCGCGTGCCGTCCGCCCGGGTGGGAGCGGCCCGGCCGCGCACCCCGACCAGCTCACCCCAACCGGGCGAGGTTGACGCCGGGCCCGGCGGGGACCCCTTCTCCGACGTCGAACGCCGCGGATCGCGGGAGGAGTGGACCCGATGCTGGACGCGACCACGAGGTTCTTCGAGGAGATGGACCGGCGGGGGTACGAGCCCCTGCTGGCGAAGACCGCCGGCACCCTGCGGTTCGACCTGCACGAGGGGGCGCACACGACGCACTGGCTGCTGGAGATCGATCGGGGCAAGCTCCGGGTCCGGCAGCAGGACCAGGAGGCGGACACGGTGGTCGGTGCCGATCCGCGGCTCTTCGGCGAACTGGTCACCGGCGAGGAGAACGCCATCGCCGCGCTGCTGCGCGGGGACATGACCGTCACCGGCGACCTGCGCCTGGTGCTCCAGGTCGAGCGGCTCTTTCCCGGCCCGCCGGACTCCCAGGGTCCGCACCACGCGTTCCGAGAGGAGGCCCGCTGATGGCGGACACGAACACGATCCGGATCCTCGACGGCAACACCTTCGTGGTGTCCGAGGACACCGGCGACATCGAGGCCACCCCGACCGAGCCGACCGGGCTCTTCTCCATCGACACCCGCTTCCTGTCCAAGTGGGTGCTGACGGTCAACGGTGAGCGACTCAACGCCCTCTCCTACGACGACCTCCAGTACTACGAGGCGCGCTTCTTCCTGGTGCCCGGCATGGCCACGCACTACGTGGACGCCAAGCTGTCGATCATCCGGGAGCGGGCCGTCGGCGGCAGCTTCCGGGAGCGGCTGACCATCCTCAACCACGACGAGAAGCCGGTCGAGCTGGAGATCCGGATGGACGCCGCCTCCGACTTCGCCGACCTCTTCCAGGTCAAGGACGAGATCCTCAACAAGAAGGGCGAGATCTACAGCCAGGCCGAGCCGGACAAGCTGCGGCTGGGTTACCGGCGCGGCAACTTCAAGCGGGAAACCGTCATCTCGTCCTCCGAGCCGGCCCGGTACGACCGCAACGGCTTCGCGTACAGCATCCGGCTGGAGCCCAACGAGCAGTGGGACACCGCCATCGACGTGCAGACGTTCGCCGTCGGACCGGGTGGCCGGGACCTGCGGATGGGACTGCGGGCGCACGGCGGCGAGCGGTCGGCGCTCCAGCACGACCTGGAGGAGTGGATCCGCCGGGCGCCGAAGGTGAACACCGAGCACATCGAGCTGGGCTCGACGTACCGGCGCAGCCTGATCGACCTGGCGGCGCTGCGCTTCTCGCCGCTCTCCCTCGGCGGCCAGACCCTCCCCGCCGCCGGCCTGCCCTGGTTCATGACCATGTTCGGCCGGGACAGCATCCTCACCTGCCTGCAGGTGCTGCCGTTCACGCCCGACCTGTCCAAGACCACGCTGCGCGTACTCGGCGCCCTCCAGGGTACCCGGTTCGACGACTTCCGGGACGAGGACCCGGGCCGGATCCTGCACGAGATGCGCTACGGGGAGACGTCTGCCTTCGAGGAACAGCCGCACTCGCCGTACTACGGCTCGGTGGACGCCACGCCGCTGTTCGTGGTGCTGCTCGACGAGTACGAGAGGTGGACCGGGGACGTCGCGCTGGTCAAGGAGTTGGAGCAGGAGTGCCGGGCCGCGCTGCGCTGGGTGGACACCTACGCCGACCTGCTCGGCAACGGCTACATCTGGTACGAGCGCCGCAACACCGACACCGGCCTGGAGAACCAGTGCTGGAAGGACTCCTGGGACTCCATCTCGTACGCCGACGGCACGCTGCCGCCGTTCCCGCGCGCCACCTGCGAGGTCCAGGGATACGCGTACGACGCGAAGATGCGCGCCGCCCGGCTGGCCCGGGAGTTCTGGGACGACCCGGCGTACGCCGAGCAGTTGGAGCGGGAGGCGGCGGCGCTCAAGGAACGGTTCAACCGCGACTGGTGGGTCGCCGACCGCGGCTACTACGCCCTGGCGCTGGACCCCGACGGCCGGCAGTGCGACGTGCTCAGCTCCAACATCGGGCACCTGCTCTGGAGCGGGATCGTGGCCGACGATCGGGCCGCCCAGATCGCCGAGCACCTGGTCGGGCCCCGGCTCTGGTCCGGCTGGGGGGTGCGGACGCTGGCCGAGGGCGAGATCCGCTACAACCCGATCGGCTACCACAACGGCACGATCTGGCCGTTCGACAACTCCTTCATCGCCTGGGGCCTGCGCCGGTACGGCTTCACCGAGGAGGCGGCCCAGATCGCCAGCGGCATCCTGGACGCGGCGCGGTACTTCGACGGCCGGCTGCCGGAGGCGTTCGGCGGCTACCAGCGGGAGCTGACGAAGTTCCCCGTCGAGTACCCGACGGCGTGCAGCCCGCAGGCCTGGTCGACGGGGGCGCCGCTGCTGCTGCTGCGGACCATGCTGGGGCTCGAGCCGCACGAGGGGCACCTGGCCGTCGACCCGCGGCTGCCGATCGGCATGGGACGGATCGAGGTGCTGGACATCCCGGGCCGGTGGGGCCGGGTGGACGCCTTCGCGCGGGGCCGGCTGGACCTGGACAAGCTCGACGGCTGACCCGGGCTGGCCGGTCGTGGCGCTGGTCGTGGGGCGCCGCCGGTCGTGGGGCGGTGCGGGTCGTGGGGTGCCGCGGGTCGTGGGGTGCCGCCGGGTCGGTGGCGCCCCGGGACGGTCAGTCCGCTGGTCGTGGGTCCGGCTCGTTGCGCGGGATCAGGCAGAACTCGTTGCCCTCCGGGTCCGCCAGCACGGTCCAGCGGGGCAATTCGCGGACCACCGTGGCGCCCGCCTCCAGCACGGCGGCCCGCTCCTCGGCGTCGCCGACCAGGTCGAGGTGGATCCGGCCCGGGCCGGGCAGCAGCGCGACGGGCGTGAGCCAGACGTCCGGGCGGCGCCCGCCCGGGTCACGCAGCAGCACCGCCTCGTCCGGGTCGAGGGAGCGCTCGGCGAGCTTCACCCGGTCCTCGTCGACCACGGGCAGGCCGGTCACCACGCTCCAGAACGGGGCGAGCAGGTAGGGGTCGCGGCAGTGGATCACGATCGAGGCGAGCTCGGGCATGCCTTGCACCGTAGTCGGCCCCGCCGGCCGGCAGGACGGTGTCGAGGAACGCAGCTCGCCCCTACGGTCCCGTAACCTACTCGGGGTAAAGTTGGTGGATGTCGGAACTCGTGTACCCGCCCGTGATCACCGCCGCCAAGACGATGTTCCGGATCCTCGACCTGCGCCTCGACGTGCGGGGCAGCCACCACGTGCCGCGCACCGGCGGCGCCGTGCTGGCCAGCAACCACGTCAGCTACCTGGACTTCATCTTCTGCGGGTACGGCGCGCACGAGTCCCGCCGGCTGGTCCGCTTCATGGCCAAGGACGCCGTCTTCCGGCACAAGATCTCCGGCCCGCTGATGCGCGGCATGAAGCACATCCCGGTGAACCGGTCGGCCGGCGCCGGCTCGTACGCCACGGCGGTCAGCGCGCTGCGCCGGGGCGAGGTGGTCGGCGTCTTCCCCGAGGCGACCATCAGCCGCTCCTTCACCGTCAAGGACCTCAAGAACGGGGCGGCCCGGATGGCCCAGGAGGCCGGCGTGCCGCTGCTGCCGGTCGCGCTCTGGGGCACCCAGCGCCTCTGGACCAAGGGCCGGCCGCGCACCCTGACCCGGCGGCACACCCCGATCACCATCCTGGTCGGCGAGCCGATGGACCCGGCCGAGCACCCGGACGCGAACGCGATGACCGCCGCGTTGCGCAGCCGGCTCACCGCGCTGGTCGACCAGGCGCAGCGGGACTACCCGGAGCAGCCGGCCGGCCCGGACGACGCCTGGTGGCAGCCGGCCCACCTGGGTGGCACCGCGCCCACCCCCGAGCGGGCCGCCGAGCTGGACCGGGCGGGCCGGCGCACCTCCAGCGCCTCCTGACGGCCGACCCCGGCCCCGGACCTGACCGGTCGGGGCGGGGTCAGCAGGCCGAACCGGGACGGTCCCGGGCCGGGGACCCCGGGCGGGCCCAGGCCGGCGACTCCTGCGCCGCCGGGCGGTAGTAGTCGTCCCGGGACAGGAACTCCACCGGCAGCGCGCCGGGCAGGGTCACCGCGCCGCGGGCCGGCCCGGCCGCGTCGACCCGGCTCAGCAGGGCGTCCCGCTCCGGCGGGGAGAGGTCCACCAGCTCGGCGTGCACCAGCCGGAAGGTGGCCACCGCGCGGCGTACCTGCCGGAAGAGCGGGCCGATCTGGGCGACCGGGCCGGTGAGCGCCAGCGCCGGCTGCCGGATCGTGCGCAGCGCGTCGCACACCACCAGCAGCTCGACTCCGCCGTCCGGGCCGTCGACCAGCTCCAGCCGGGACGGCCACTGCCAGCGGATCTGCCCGCTGACCAGACGGGACAGCCGGGCCGGGCGCCGGTGCCGGGCCTCCGTCCGGCCGCCCCGCCCGGGGACCAGGGACAGCTCCGACCCGGAGCAGACGTACGCGAGGCGCCGATCGGTCACGGTGACCGTGGCCGGCGAGGGGAGTCGCCAGACACGGGTGCGCTCGGTCGGCCCGAGCAGGTGCCCGGTCACCCGCAGCTGGTGCTGCCCCAGCACCCGTTCGCCCGGCTCGGGGACCAGCGTGTAGCGCCGGTCGAGCACGGGAAGGGCCGGCTCGTCGTCCGCGTCGAAGCGGTGCGGGCCGATGAAGAAGGGAGCGGCGTCCTCCAGCACGGTCACGACCTCCCCGGAGTCTGTCGGCGGTACGTCGAGCGTCGCCCACCCGACAGCCGCTGTCATGACAGCCGTTAGGGGGTCGGCCGGTCGGTCTGCGCGTGTGACCGGTAGATGCCGATCTCCTCCGGCCGGACGAGCCCGTCCTCGATCGCCCGGGCGAGCAGGGCGGCCTTCGTGGCGGCCGGTCGACCCGCCCGGGTGTACTTAATCCGCGCCCGGTCGACGTACTGCTTCACGGTGTGCTCGCTGATCCGCATCCGGCGCGCCACCGACGCCTTCGACATCGACTGGAACCAGAGCAGCAGGGCCTCGCGTTCCTTGTCGGACAGCGCCGGCCGGTCCGGGCGGGGGTCACCGACCATCGCGCCGGCCAGCGTCGGCGGCACGTACGGGCGGTCGGTCGCGGCGGCCAGCACGGTCGCCACGCAGTGCTCGCGCCCCTCGTGCTTGGCCAGGAAGGCGGCCGCGCCGGCGTCCAGCGCGGCGAGCATCGTCTCCGGGTCGCCGTGTTCGGAGTAGACCACCACCCGCCGCCCGGCGGCGCTCAGCTCGGCCAGCTTGTCGAGCACCATCCGCCCGTGCAGCCGCAGGTCGAGCAGGACCACGTCGGCCTCCGGGGCGGCCCGCAGCACCACGTCCGGATCGTCGCCGGTGGCCAGCACCCGCAGCCGCGGTTCGCTGGCCAGCCAGGCCCGCACTCCGTCGATCACCACCGGATGGTCGTCCACGATGGCCACCCCGATCGGCCGTCCGCCGGTCACGTCCTCCGCCACCGCGTCTGCGTCCATCTGATCTCCCCGTCCCGCTCGTGCACGTGTTCCACCGGGCCGCTGCCGCCCGGTTCGGGTGGGCCGTCGGCCGTGACCTGGCCGCCGCGCCGGCGGGCGGCGCTCGGGACCGGTTGCGGGCCGTCGGCCGGTGGGTCGTCCCGCCGGCAGGTGGTGTCCCGGGGCGGATCGAGACCGATCGGGTCAGGGCCGTCGTGGTCGGGGGTGACCAGGCTGACCACCACCTCGTCCGGCCCGGCCAGCACGGTCATCCGGGCCCAGTCTCGCGCGGCGGCCAGCGCCGCGGTGAGCGGGTCGGCCAGCCGCCGGCGTACCTCGACGGGCAGCGCGGGCGGGGTGCCGACGGCGATCAGCTCGATCGGCAGGCCGTTGCGTTCGGCCAGGTCGGCGGCGGCCCGCAACTCGTGCAGCAGCGGGTCCGGCACGTCGTCCGCCTCGGCGATCAGCCGGCGCAGCCGGGCCGCGGCCAGCACGCACCGGCGGCGTACCTCCGGATCGGCCGGGTCGGCGTCGCCGGCCGCGAGGGCGGCCAGCACCTCCTCGGCGGTGCCACTGACCAGGGCGAGCCGGGCCTGCCGTTCCAGGCGGGCCTGTTCCGCCGCGACCCGTTCCGCCGCCACCGCGCCGGCCGCCGCCGCGGTACGGGTCCGGTCCCTAGCGAGCGCGGCGAGCGCCGCCGCGCCGGCGAAGACCGCCACCGGCAGCGAGGAGGTGCCGTAGACGTACATGGCGTAGCGGGTGAGGTCGGCCGGGGCGGTGGCGCCGTGGGCGAGCACCGCGCCGAGGGCGATCACCGCGTGCGCGCCGAGCAGCATGAGCAGCCACCCCACCGGCCGCCGCCAGATCACCAGCAGGAAGAACCAGGCGAGCCCGCTCCACACCCAGTTCGCCGAGGTGAACAGGACGCCCTCGCCGGCCGCCGCGAAGACCGCGGCGTCGACCACCAGCAGCACCACGGCGAGCCGCCGGGCCGGGGGTGGGCCGCCGCGCAGCAGGCGTACGCCGGTCGCCACGCCGACCCCGGCGGTGACCAGCCAGCCGGCCCCGACCACCACCGGGGCGGCCAGCCGCGGCCACGCGCCGAGCACCCCGGGCAGGCTGATGGCCAGGTGCCAGGCCAGCGCGATGGTGACCGCGGCGATCCGGGCGCCCCGGTCGGAGGCGTCGGCGACGGCGCTGGCCACCGTCGCGGCCCCGGGCCGGGCGGCCGGCACCGTGCCCGGCGCGGACCCCCAGGGCCGCAGGACGCCCCGGCGGGCCGCCCCGGCGGGGACGGCCGGGGTCAGCGCCGTGCCGGAATCAGTCGCCACCGGACCACTCCAGCCGGATCCGGGTGCCGGCGCCAGGGGCGGAGGTCACCACGGCGCGGCCACCCACGGTGGACATCCGGCCGTGGATCGACTCGCGCAGGCCGTACCGGTGGGCGGGGACGGTGGCCGGGTCGAAGCCCGGCCCGTCGTCGACCACCTCGACCACGACGGTCCCCGCGATCCGGTCCAGGCGCAGCGCGGCGGGCGCGCCCGCCGCGTGCCGCGCCACGTTGGCGAGGGCGGCGGCCGCGCTCTCGGCGAGCGCGTCGGCGACCACGGCCGGCACCGTGCACGGCGCCACCGTCGCGGTGACCGGCAGCTCGGGCAGCCGGGCGAGGACCGCGCGCAGCCGCTCGTCCAGGGCCGTCGCGCCGCCGGCCGGCGCGGACCGGGCGTCGGCCAGGGCGGTGAGGCTGCGCAGGTCCGCGGCGCACCGCTCGCGCAGCCCGGCCGACGGGCCGGCCACCGCGCCGAGCCCGACCATGGTCAGCGTGCTGAGCACCGTGTCGTGCAGGTCCCGGTTCTGGCGCCGCTCCGCCTCCCGGGCGGTGCGGGCCACCACCGCGTCGCGGGCCAGCCGCTGGTAGTCGGCGAAGGCGGCGTCGGCGCGGCCGAGCCGGCGCCGCATCACCGCGGTCATCACGGCCGTGCAGGCGATCTGCACCAGCAGGGTGGCCGCGTGCGCGCGGGCCTCCGCCGGGTTGCCGGCGGCGGTCGCGCCGGTGACGTAACCGGCGGTCACCAGGAACCCGGCCGGCACCGACCAGCGGGCGGGCGCGGTGGCCTGGGCGTTGATCACCGTGGTGCTGGCCAGCACCGCGATCCAGCTTCCCTCGCCGGGCAGCACCTCCGGCGCGACCAGCCACGGCATCGCCAACCCGGCCGCGGTGGTGAGCGCGACGTCCCCGGCCACCAGCGCGCCGCCGATGCCGTGCCGGAACGCGCGGACCGCGTACCAGACGGACCAGGCGGTCAGCGCGGCGACCGCCGGGAACAGCAGCGCGACCCGGACCGGCGGGCTGCTCACCGCGAGCGCCGCCACCCCGCAGGCCACCCCGCAGGTCAGCCGCAGCAGCGCCGGCAGGGTGGTGAAGATCAACGTGAACGCGCCGCCGGCCGGCCGGTCCAGCGGAGTCGGCGGCGAGGTCGTGGCGGCTACGACCGGCATCGGGGGAGGGTCCTTCCGGCAGCGACCCGGTCGGGTCCGCACGGCCTAGATCGACGACGGAGAATAGCATGTCGACCGACAATCGGTCACCCACCGTACGCGGCGCGTCGCTGTGCCGATCCGCCGCCGGTCAGCTGAACGCCACCCCGAGCAGGTGCGCGCTGGTCCCGAACACCGCCGGGTCCTGCTCGACGGTTTCGGCGCAGACCACGGCGTCGGCGAAGAGCGGCTCCTCCGGGCCGGTGCCGAGCGCGTTCAGCAGCGGCCAGAGTGGACCCTCCACGCCGTACACCGCGGGCGCGGGCAGGCCGGCCGCCCGGAATTCCGCCACCACCTGCTCCGGTCCGTGGAAGTACGCGGTGGTGAAGCCCGTCTCCGGATCGTTGACCCCGGAGGCGTACGCCGCGCGCAGCAGCGGCCGGTTGCCCGGGTCCACCCGGCCCTTGGCGGTCAGGTCGATCAGCGGCGCGTTGCGGCTGATCACCGCCGCCACCACCGGCCCGCCGGGCCGGGTGAGCCGGGCCGCCTCGCGCAGCGCGGCCACCCGGTCGGCGGCCCCGGTCAGGTGGTAGAGCGGGCCGAGCAGCAGGGTGGCGTCGGCCGAGCCGTCGGGCAGCAGCCGGGCCAGCAGGTCCCGGGTGCGTCGCGCCTCGAGCCGGCCCCGCGGGGTCGCGTGCCGCCGGTCGGCCTCGGCGAACACCTCGGTGTAGTAGCGCTGGATGTCCGGCTCCGCCGGTCGGTGGTGGGGCATCCGTCGACGGTCGCCGAGCCCGGCCGGCGGATCACGCCGTTTTCCGGCCGGCCGGGCTCCGGGCCGGGTCGGCCCGCCACCGCATGGCGCCGGGTCAGCACCGCCAGGCGCGCGGCCCGAGGTTCTGCCACCCGGCGCCGTCGTCGCTGCGGGCCTGGCCGACCACCAGCCCGGTGTCGGACACCGCGACCGCGACCGCTTGCTGCCCGCTCGGCACGTCGAGCCCGACGGTCCCACCGGCGCTCAGGAGCGAACCCTGCGCCACCACCCAGCCGGCCGCGTTGACCGCGTCGCCCGGCCCCGCCGTCTTCAGCTGGTCGACCTTGCCGGTGCGGAGATCCCACCGCGCGGCGGTCTGCGACGGCCACAGGCCACCCGTGGCCCAGCCGCCCCGAGCCGCGTAGGCGGCCGCCTTCTCGCCCGCCGGCGCCGCCAGCTTCCGGCCCTTGCCGCGCTGGTCCCAGGCGTACCCGGCCACGGCCGTGCCGTCGCGGTACATCGCGCCGACGATCGTGCCGTCGTCGGTGACGGCGAAGGCGTTGGCGCCCTGGGGAAGGGGGAGCTTCCGCGCCGCCGTCGAGCCCGCCCGCCACAGCAGCACGATGCTGCCCTTGCCGCCCACGTTCCCGCTCGGCTCCGCGTTGATCACGATGTCGCCGGCCTCGTTGATCGCCGGGCTCGGGTACACGTGCCAGTTGCCCGCCGGGGTGCGCAGCCGCGTGTACCGGCCCTTCTCGTAGCGGAAGACGTACTCCACCGGCCCGTCCTGGACGAGGCCCACCACCACCCCGGCCGGGTTGACGGCGGTCGCCTGGATCGACTCGGCGGTCACCGGCAACGCCCGCGGCTGCCCGTCGGTCCAGAGCACCGGCCGGAAGTTCTGGCCGACCGTGCTGTTGCCGACGACGTACCGGCCGGTCGGGTCCACCGCGGCGACCGCGACGTCGGTCATCCCGGGCGGCACGGGCAGTTCCGTGACCGGGCAGCTCACACCCGGCCGGGTCGGCGCCCGGCTGGCGCCGCCAGCCGACGCCGGCACGGCCCGCTCGGTCGGAGCCGGCGGCCTGGCAGGCCCGGCGGCCGGACCGGTCGCGGCCGACGGGTCGGCCGGCCCCGCGGCCGGCTGCGCGCCCCCCGCGTCGGTCAGGATCGACGGCGCCGCGAGCAGCACGGCTGTCGCCAGCGCCACGCCGCCGGCCCCCTGAAACGAGCGGTGGCGAAAGACACGCCGCCGGCCGGCGCGGACGAGCGCGTCGACCTCGAGGCGGCTGGGCGGCACGTCCACCGCCTCGAACCGGGCCCGCAGTTCCTGTTCCTCGTTCATCAGCGCTCCTTCGCTTCCGTTGCGACCGCGACCGGATGCCGCCCGTCGAGCACCTCGCGCAGCGCGGCGAGCCCTCGCGAACACTGGCTCTTGACGTTCCCCGCCGAACAGCCGAGGGCCGCCGCAGTCGCCTCGATCGACAGGTCGTCGAGGTAGCGCAGCACCACCGCGGCCCGCTGGCCCTTCGGCAACGCCCGCAAGGCCGTCACCAGCGCGTCCCGTTCCTCGATGTCGTGACCGGCCGGGGCGGACACCTCCGGCAGGCGGTCGCCGAGCAGCACCCTGGACCACCCGCGCCGTCGTTCGTCCAGGTAGCGCCGGACCAGGATCCGGTGCACGTACCCGTCGAGGTTGTCGGCGCTCGTGGCGCGCTTCCAGTTGACGTAGAGCGCGGTGAGCGTCGCCTGGACGATGTCGTCGGCCTGGAACGCGTCGGCGCAGAGGAGGTACGCCGTGCGGTGCAGGCGAGGCAGCCGCGCCTGCACGTACTCGACGTAGTCCCGTTCGAGGTCGGGCCGCATCCTGCTCCCTTGTTCAGACGGCATGGACGGTGGGCTCTGCCGTCCTTATGTCGGTGCCGGCCCGGGAAAGGTTGCACGGCGGTCGAGGGGTCCGCGAGCGGAGCGCGGACCGTCCGGCCCCGCCGGCGGCGCCGCGGTCTGGCAGGATCGGGCGGAACGCCGGTTCCGACGAGGGGGCATGGATGGCTCGCACGCTGTTGTACCTGGTCCGCCACGGTGAGCAGGATCCGGCGCACGGCCATTCCGCGCCCGGTGGCCTCTCCGCGCTGGGCCGCTCCCAGGCGGATCGGCTCGGCCGCCGGCTCAAGGGCGTGCCGTTCACGACGATCCACCACAGTCCGCTGTCCCGCGCGGCCGAGACCGCCGAGGTGATCGCGGACTACCTGCCGGACGTTCCCCGACACGCCTGCGACCTCGCCGCAGACCGTACGCCGGTGCCCTCCGCCGCACGCCGCGGCGACTACCCGAGCCGCCTGCTGCCGTGGCTGGACGGGGTGCCGGGGGAGGAGCGGGACGAGGACGCCACCGCCCTGCAGGCCGCCGTCGAGCAGCTCGGCGCCGTCGGCACGGAGGACCGGCACGAACTCGTGGTCACCCACAACTTCGTGATCGGCTGGTTCGTCCGGCATGTCCTGGACGCCCCGACGTGGCGGTGGGCGGGCCTCAACCAGGCCAACTGTGGGCTGACCATCGTGCGGTGGGAGACCGAGCGGTCGCCCGCGCTGGTGTGCTTCAACGACACCGGGCACCTCTGACCCAGCCCGCCCGGTCGTCGCGGCGGGCCGTGCGCCGCCCGCTCACCGTTGCGGCAGGCCGCGCGCTGCCGGCCCATCGTTGCGGCGGGCCGCGCGTCGGCGCGGCGCACCCTAGGCTCACGCCATGTCGCGGAGCAGCCAATGATCGACCTGGACGACCAGGACCAGCGGCCGGCGCGGCCGGGCGCCGACCCCGTCACGGACGGTCGGAAGGTCGCCCTGGGGCTCGTCGCCGCCTTCGTGGCCGGCGTCGTGCTCGGCGGGGTCGGCATCAGCCAGCTGCGGGACTCGCGTGCGCAGCGGGAGCGGAACGCGGTGGTCGCGCTGGTTGCCGTGCCCCGATCGGCCAACCTGGGCGGCTCGTCCGTCCAGGGCTCCGTCCAACTGTCCGGACTGTTGATGGTGGTCAACACCGGACCCGCGCCGGTCACCGTCCGTGGGGTCACCGCGGAGCGGCCCGGCGTCGTGCTGCGCAGCATCGAGGATTCCCGGCTGCTACCCGCCGGCGGCACCGGTCAGGTCGTGGTCGAGCTGCGGTTCGACTGCACGACCGCCTTCCAGTCGGATCCACTGTCGCTGCGGCTCTCGGTGGAGACCGGGGACGCGCGGACCAGAGAGGTCAGCTATCCCGTCGCCCTGTTCGGGAGCGAATGGCACCGGGACGCCATGACCATGTGCTGAACCCGTCTGTAGCGTTCACGGCCCGCCTGCCGCGCCTGCCCACGGCTGACGCAGGCATACCCGGCCTGGCAGGCTCGGCCCGCCCCAGTCGTCCTGGTAGCTGGCCGGGTCGGAGAAGTCGATGATGAACGGCTCGACCACGGCCCGGACGATGAAGTACAGCGCGATGATCAGGCCGAAGACGGTCCCGACGATGGACAGCACCCTACGCAAACCGGCCTCCGTGGTAACCGTGGCTGTTTGGCGGGGCCGACTGGATCGCCACCTCCAAGCATGGCTGTCCCGCGGATCTCCTCGTCCGCTACCCGGCGGCGTCCCAGCCGCGCAGTACCTCGGCACCGGCCACGACGTCCGCGACGGTGCGGTCCGGCGGCGCGAGTTCCGCCGGCCATTCCTTCCCTCGACTGACCCAGAGGGTGGCAAGCCCTGCCGCGCGGCCACCCTCGACATCGAGTAGCGGGCTGTCACCGATCGCCCAGCCACCGTGCCGCAGATCCAGGCCGCAGCCACGGGCCGCCGCCGCAAAGATCTCGCGTGCCGGCTTCCGGACACCCAGCTCTCCGGACACTGCCCAGGCATCGACGCAGCGGTCCAGCCCGGTGCGCCTGATCTTGCCCAACTGGTTGTCGGCTTGGCCGTTGGTCACGATCGCCACCGTCCAGCCCTCCGCACGCAGCAGCCTCAGCGCGCTCAGCACCTCGTGGCGGCAGCTCACCAGTTCCGGCATCCGGCGTCGGTACCGCCGCCAGGTGTCGTCCGCCGATGCCAGTCCGAACCGCGCCGTCACCTCACCGAAGAACCAGTCGCGGGGCACGGACCCGTCTTGATCCCGGGCGAGGAGCCACGCCACCTCGTCGTCCGGCAGCCCGTGATCGGCGCAGAACTCGACCGCCCAGCGGCGGAACGCCTCCGTACGGTCCACCAGCGTGTTGTCGAGATCGAAGAGCGCCAACCGCTGCATGACCGACAACCGTACCGGCGGGGTGGAGCGGATCTGCTCGGCGGGCGCGCCCCGGCGACCCACGGACCGCGCCGGGTGTCCGCCTCGGTGGCGCTGGTTTCACCGCCCTCGTGGGCTCTGCACGGACGCCGACGCTGGCCACGATCGTCGTACTGTCTGCGGATGGTGTCGGACATGGTGCGCTACTACGACGACTTCCTGACCGATCGGGAGTGGCTCGCCGAGGGATTGAGCTGGGCGGTGGTCCAGCCGGCGAGTGCCGAGGCCACGATCGACGGGGTCATCAAACGCCTGCGGGCCAGACGTGTCGAGCCGGGTGACAACCACACCGGCGAGTTCGCCGACCTGGCTCAGGTCGGCCGCAACGTGGTGGTGTTCCAGGACGCCGGCTGCGCGCTGGGCCAGCCTGACGTGCTGCGTTGGCTCAGCGACGGCGTACGGGTGCACGGTCGACTGGACCATCAACGGCAACGGCGGCGTCACCTACGCGGTGTACGGCAAGGTGCTCGCCTGGATGGACATGAACGATCCCGACCGCCGACACGGCGATGACCCCGCTGTGTTCGATGATGACCTGGACGACGTGCGCGCCGCGCGGGGCACCGAGTATGTGAAATCCGCGGTGATGGCGTTTGTGGAGCGGCGGACCGGAGTGCGGCTGCCGGCGGAGTGGATGAACGACGAGGGCGCCGACCCGCAGGCCGGGCCGTGGGTGACGGTGCGGCTGGGGTCGTTTCCCCGGGAACCCAGGCCGCCCTCGACCTTCGGTCACTACGAGCCCGACCTCGACGCGCGACTGCGGGCCGCGCCGGAGTCGGTGCGGCGGGCGGCGCTGGCGCTCGCCGTGCGGGCGGTGACAACGCGGTTCAGGTTCAGCGACGACGCCCTGGCGAGGCAGGTGGTGGAGGCCGTCGAGCAGGGCCTGACCCTGGATGGGGAAACCCGGTCGCGGATCCTCCGCCTCACGGCGCAGGGCGCCGACGATCGAGCCTGCACCGACGCCGTCTACGCCCTGTACGCGGCGATGGGCAAGGGGATGTCCATGGTCGACGCGGTGGGCGCCGCGCGGTACCCGATCGTCGACGAATGGCCGGTACTGCGGCGGGAGCTGTACCGCCTGGTCCGGGAGACCGGCTGACCGCCTCGTGGCGCGGGTGGCGCCATCGTCGACGTGACCGATCGTCCCGTGTGCTGACCGCCCAGGGGCACCGGCTACCGGCACGTGGGCCGACGGCGCTCGGTTGTCTGACCCCGGGAGGGTTGTCTCTGGCTCGTCCGGAAGCGCACAATCCCGCCGTGGAAGGGCTCGGCTACCTGCTGGGGATATTGCTTCTGCTCGTTACCTGGTCAGGTGTGATCGGTGCCTGCCTCGGCCGGCTTGACTTCTGCGAGGCCGTACCAGGGGCATCGCCGTGGCGACTCTGGGGACCGGGCCTGCTCGCCTGGTCCTGGATCGTGCCGCTGGTTGCCGGCTTCTTGCTGGTAGAGAGACCATGGGCGATCTACCTCATGTTCGGGTTGCCGCTGGGACCGTTGATCGCCACGGCGTTGACCGTGGTGGAGTTCCGTCGCAGGCGCGCTGAGGATCTGGTGTCCGGGACGCCTCGACGGCTCAAGCTGTGAGGCCGGCCGCCGGCGGCGGGCTGGGGGAGCCCGCTGTACCTTCGTGCCCGTGGCAACCATGGCAGAGTTGCTCGACTGCATCGACGATCCGGACGATGACAGCACGCGGGCCTACCAGCTTGTGGACGAGATCGCGCGGAGTGGCGACACCTCTCTGCTGCCCCTGCTGGCGGTCGAGCTCGACAACTTCCTGAACACCGGTCATTTCTATGGCCGCGATGTCATCGCCGATGCCTTGGCGGGTCTTGGCGGGATTGACGTGCTGCCGCTGTTGATCACGGCATCCGCGCGAAACCTTGGCGACGACCAGGATGGGCTCCAGACCACAATCCTTGAGCTGATGTCGACCGACAAGCATCGGTCTCGCGTCGTCCTTGACGAGCTGCGTGCCGACGGGCCGCCAGAGATCCAGCCTCAAGTCATGTCGGCGTACGAGCTGCTTGACTCGGGCCTGATCTAGCTGGCTCCGCCTCTCCTCCGGGTGACGTGGCTGCACGAATGGCTGGCCGGAGGCCGTGGTGATCGTCTCGACCGGGTGCGGAAAGCCGCTGGCCTGCGGTGGGAAGGGTGCGCCCGGCAGGATTCGAACCTGCGGCCTTGGGATTAGAAGTCCCCTGCTCTATCCGCTGAGCTACGGGCGCGCGGCGACGCAGTCGCGCCAAGAGGGTACCGCCGAGCTGTGGTCCACCGGGGGAACGGGTGGTCGCGGCCACGTCTCGATCAGCGTGCCAGGTGCGCCCGTGCCGGCGCATCCGGGATACCCGGGTCCCGGGTCGCGGCGGTGGTTCCCGTCCGTACCCTCGGCGTCGTGCTGCTCGATCAGGAAACCGAGAACGAGATCGTCTACGAGCTGTGCCAGCTGCTGGGGCGGGCCATCCTGCCGCTCGGCGGGTACGACCGGCCGGGCGGGACCGGCGAGACCGTGGGCACCGCCTTCTTCTACACCGAGATGGTCGGCGCGACCGACGACGGGGAGGTGGTGCACGAGTGGTTGTTGACCGCGGACGTGACCACCCGGCCGGCGTACGGCGAGATCGGGCTGCGGCCGAGTGTGACCGAGCCGGCCGACGCGGCGGCGGAGCCGATCGTCCTGCCGCGCTTCGCCGATCACTGGCTGCACCTGCCCCAGGTCGGGGTGGCCGCGATGCCCACTGGTGGGCTGCACGGCTACGCCGAGGATCAGGGCTGGCGCTGGCGTACCCAGCAGGTGAGCGATGCGGTGGCCGCGCGGGCCGACGCGGTGGGCCGGGTCGGCGCCGCGCCCGGGTCGGCGTTCGTGCTGGCCCTCGGTGTCGGCGAGGACGGGTCGCGGCCGCTGGAGGCGGTGATCGAGCGGGTGGTCCGGGACGGCGACGGGCTGCGGGTCGACACGGAGCTGCCCGCCGGGTACGTGGGCGCACCGGTGTTCGGCGTCGAGACGGGCCCCGACGGGGAGGTCGCGCTGCACTGCCTCGGCCTGCTGCTGCCGGCCACGTCGGGCGGTCACCCGGTGGCGACGTTCGACCGGATCCGGGCCGCCCTCGCCGAGGCGACCGCCGACGTCGGTTGACCGGTCCGGTTCAGCCGTCGGTGGCCGCGCCGGCCCGGTCGTCGGCCGGCCGCCGCGCCGCCGGCGGGCCGTCCGGTGCGGCACCGGTCGGCCCCGCCCCGAGGAAGCCCTCCGCCCACCGTCCGACCTCCGCGAAGACCTTCTCGCGTACGGCGGGGCCGGAGAGCGTGAGGTCGTGCAGCCCGCCGTCGAAGCGGGCCACGGTGACGTGCCGGCCCAGCCGGGGTGCCCAGCGGACCATGTGCTCCACGTCGAGCACGGCGTCGGCGAGGGTCGCCGACTCGTGCCAGCGGGTGCCCCGGTAGCTGCGGGTGGAGCAGGCGAGCAGCACCGGCACCGGGATGTCCAGGCCGGCCCGGAGCTGGCGCTGACCGGAGCGGATCGCGTTGATCCAGCCGGCCCGCACCGGGAACCCGGCGAGCGGTTTCCAGGCCAGGTCGTACCGCCACTCGCCGCGGTGGTCGGCGTGCAGGCTCTCGCCGTACACGGTGCCCAGCCCGAAGGGGAGGATGCGGTGCGGCGCCCGGCGGCCCAGCCGGGAGACGGCGGCCGCGAGGGGTCGACGGACCAGCCAGGGGGCGTTGATGTCGAAGAAGGGGCTGTTCAGCACGATCCCGTCGACCAGGCCGTCGGCGCGGTGGGCGTGCGCCCAGAGCGAGACGATCAGGCCGCCGGTGGAGTGGCCCATGGCGAGCAGGGTGTCGTGCCCGTCCTCGGTGCGGACGATCTGGGCCGCGGCGTCCAGCTCCGGGAAGTAGTCGCTGAGGTCGCGGCAGAAGTTCGGGGTCTGGTGCGGCAGCAGGCTGCGGCCGTACTTGCGCAGGTCGAGCGCGTAGAAGTCCCAGCCGCGCTCGGTGAAGAAGTCGGCGACGTGGGTCTGGAAGAAGTAGTCGACGAAGCCGTGCACGTAGAGCACGGCCCGGCCGGTCGGGCGCGCGGCCCGGCGGCGGACCAGGGTGGCGACCACCGGTCCCTCGTCGTCGCTGCCCAGGTCGATCGTGTGCCGCTCGTACGGCGGTCCCAGCACGTCGGGTTCCACGACCGCGACGGTACGCCGCCACGCTACCGGGCGGTAGCCCCGGCGGCGCCGTCCTTTACCGGTTGCGGCAGGTCGGGGTGTCCCGAAGCGCGGATACCCCGACCTGCCGCAACATGGGTGGATCACCACCGGCGACCGGGCCGGACCGTCGGCACGGTCAGGCGGTCGGGCGGCCAGGCGGCCAGGCGGTCACGCGGTCAGGCGGTCAGGCGGTCTCGGCGTCGAGCCGGTCCGGGCCGGCGTCGCCGTTCGCCGCCTGGCCGGCGTCGGGCTCGGGCAGCTCCCGGATGTGCTTGTTGTGGCGCGGCTCCTGTCGGGTCTTCGCGTCGTTGAGCCGGCGCCGCAGGTCGTCCCGGACGTCGTTGAGAGCGGCGTGCAGGTCCTCCTCCCCGGAGGTGGTGACGATCTTCTGCCGGCCGGCGATCCAGCACTCCAGGGTGACCTTCTGTCCCTTGGCGTCCCGGTCCTTGACCGACACCTCCAGCTCGGTGGCGTCGGCGTGGAAGCCCGCGAGCCGGGCGTCGAGGGTGGCGAACCGCTCCGCGATCCAGTTCCGGTCGCCCTGGGAGAACCCGGCGCCGACCCGCAGGCACTCGGCCACGGTCGCGGGATTCGTCACGGCGCTCATCGCCGAACCTCGCTGACGTCTCGGAGATGCATCGGCACTCCCTTTCTCTCGGTTGATCAACTCCATACCCAGTCGGGACCCGTCCGGAACCGCCCTGTGGCGCCGGTCGCCCGATCGGGTCACGCCGCAGGTCGGCCCGGGCCTCGACGGCGCCCTGTCGGCCCGGGCCTCGACGGCGCCCTAGCAGCCGGGGCCATGATCAGGTAGTTGTCCACAGGCCGGTTGGTTGTCCACAGCCGGCGGCGGCGCGGGTGGTGCGCGGGGACGTCGCGGGTCGAGGCTCGGCCGGACAAGCGAGTGTCCCTGGGAGGGCCGATGTTCGATACGTACGTCACCATCGTCGGCAACGTGCTGACCGCGCCCGAGTGGCGCCGTACCACGCAGAGCAACACCCTGGTCGCCAACTTCAAGGTCGCCTCCACGGCCCGCCGGCTGGACCGGGACTCCGGGCGCTGGGTCGACGGCAACAGCCTGCGCGTACGGGTCAACTGTTGGCGCAAGCTGGCCGAGGGGGTGGCCGCCTCGGTGGCGGTCGGCGACCCGGTGGTCGTCGCCGGCCGCCTCTACACCCGCGACTGGATCGACGACGCCGGCAACCACCGCACCCTCTACGAGTTGGAGGCGGTCGCGGTCGGGCACGACCTGTCCCGCGGCCGGGGCCGCTTCGTGCGCAACCGGCCGAGCCTGGCGACCAGCGCCGTCGAGGACGCCGAGGCGGAACGGCGGGTGCACGGCGAGGCGACCGAGCCGGTACCGGTCACCCGGGCGCCCAGTTCGTTCGACGACCGGCCGATCGACGACGAGTTCGACCCGCTGGAGCTGGGCGGCCCGGCTACCGGCCCGGCGATCCACGACGGCCTGGACGAGTCCCCCTCGGGTGCCTTCGGCGAACCGGCCGACCCCTTCGACGAGCTGACCGCCGACCGCGGCGACGGCCTCCTCGGCGGTCCCGGCGACGACGGCGATGACGGCGACGACGGCGACGGTGTCGACGGTGTCGACGACGGCGGCGACGACGGCGGCGACGGCGACGGCGGTGTCGACGGCGGTGTCGACGACGCGGCCGGGGTGGGCGACGACGAGGCGGCCGAGCCCGGCGGGTCGGTTCCCGCCGACGGCGTCACCCGTACGGGTCGGGGCCGGCGCGGCGGCCGCCGGGCGGCGGTGCCGGCCTGAGCCGGTGGATCCTGTTGCCGTGAGCGGGGTGGCGACGAGCCCGACGTGGCCACCCCGCCGTACGACTAGGCTGGCCGGCCGGAGGTGATGCGGGTGCGGCAGGCGAACGCCATGGCGAACGCGGCGGGGCTGGTGGCGGGGTACGCCCTGGACTCGCTGCTCGGCGATCCCCGCCGCTGGCACCCGGTGGCCGGCTTCGGCCGGGCCGCCGGCGCGCTGGAGCGGCGGGCCTACCGGCCCGACCGGACCGCCGGGGCCGGGTTCACCGCGCTCGCGGTGGGTGGCCCGGTGCTGCTCGGCGTCGCCGCGACCCTGGCCACCCGGCGGCGGCCGCTGGCCCGCGCGGCGCTGGTGGCCGCCGGGACCTGGAGCGTGCTGGGTGGCCGCACCCTGCGCCACGAGTCGCGGCTGATGGCGCGGGCGCTGCGCCGGGGTGACCTGCCCGCCGCCCGGGGCCGGCTCAACCACCTCTGCGGCCGGGACCCGTCGACGCTGGACGAGCCGGAGCTGGCCCGGGCCACCGTCGAGTCGGTCGCGGAGAACACCTCCGACGCGGTGGTCGCGCCGCTGCTCTGGGGCGCGGTCGCCGGGCTGCCCGGGCTGCTCGGCTACCGCGCGGCGAACACGCTCGACGCGATGGTGGGGCACCGCTCACCCCGGTACGCCCGCTTCGGCACCCCGGCGGCCCGGCTGGACGACCTGCTCAACCTGGCCCCGGCCCGGCTCACCGGGCTGCTGACCATCGCCGTCGCGCCGGTCGCGCACGGGGACCGCCGGGCCGCCCTGCACGTCTGGCGGCGGGACCGCAACGACCACCCGAGCCCCAACGCCGGCCAGTGTGAGGCGGCGATGGCCGGGGCGCTCGGCGTCCGGCTCGGTGGGCGCAACGTCTACTTCGGCCGGGCCGAGACCCGACCGTTCCTCGGCGACGGCCCCCGTCCCGAGGCCCGGCACCTGACCCGTGCCGCCCGGATCTCCGGTGCCGTCGGCCTGGCCGCGCTCGGTCTCGCCGCGGCGTATCCGGTGACCGTGGGCCGCCTGGCCGGCGCGGCCGGCCGCGCCGCGCTGCGCGGCCTGCGCCGGCACCGGCCCGGCGCGGCGGCGCACCCGCGCCGTTCGGCCGGCCGCGCGGCGGAACGTCACCCCGACCCGGACCAGCGCGGCGGGGCGGGCCGCCGGAGCGCGGACCACCGCCGGGGCGCGCTGCCCCGGCCCGGTCCGGCCCCGGCGACGGCACCCGGGCGACCGGGCCGATGAGCGGCGGGCTGCTGGTCGCCGGCACCACCTCCGACGCCGGCAAGAGCGTGCTCACCGCCGGCATCTGCCGGTGGCTGCACCGCCGTGGGGTGCGGGTGGCGCCGTTCAAGGCGCAGAACATGTCCAACAACTCGGCGGTCGTGGTCGGGCCGGACGGCCGGGGCGGCGAGCTGGGCCGGGCCCAGGCCATGCAGGCCGCGGCCTGCGGGCTCACCCCCGACCTGCGCTTCAACCCGGTGCTGCTCAAGCCGGGCAGTGACCACGCCAGCCAGGTGGTGCTGCTCGGCGCGGCGGTCGACACGGTCACCGCGGGCAACTTCCGCGAGCTGCGTCCCCGGCTGGCCGAGACGGCCTACGCGGCCCTGGCCGAGCTGAGCGCGGCGTACGAGGTGGTGATCTGCGAGGGTGCCGGCAGCCCCGCCGAGATCAACCTGCGGGCCGGCGACTACGTGAACATGGGCCTGGCCCGGCACGCCGGCCTGCCCACGATCGTGGTGGGTGACATCGACCGGGGCGGCGTGTTCGCCTCGATGTTCGGCACGGTGGCCCTGCTCGACGCGGCCGACCAGGCCCTCGTCGCCGGCTTCGTGATCAACAAGTTCCGCGGCGACCGTGGGCTGCTCCAGCCGGGGCTGGACATGCTGCACCGGGTCACCGGACGCCCCGCCTACGGGGTGCTGCCCTGGGAGCTGGACCTCTGGCTGGACGCCGAGGACTCGCTCGCCTACGGGCGGGTGCTGGGCCGGCCGGCCGCGCCACGCGGCACCGACTGGCTCGACGTGGCGGTGGTCCGGCTGCCCCGGATCAGCAACGCCACCGACGTGGAGGCCCTCGCGACCGAGCCCGGCGTCCGGGTCCGGCTGACCGTCGAGCCCGCCGAACTGGCCGCCGCCGACCTGGTGGTGCTACCCGGCTCCAAGTCGACCGTCGCCGACCTGGCCTGGCTGCGGGAGACCGGGCTGGCCGACGCCGTGACCGCGCACGCCGCCGCCGGCCGGCCCCTGCTGGGCATCTGCGGCGGGTTCCAGATGCTGGCCCGGGCGATCCACGATCCGGTGGAGAGCCGGCGGGGCAGCGTGCCCGGGCTCGGGCTGCTGCCCATCGAGATCACCTTCGACCCGCGCAAGACCGTCCGCCGGGCCAGCGGCGCCGCCGACGGGGACGTCCCGGTGCACGGCTACGAGATCCACCACGGGTACGTCTCGGCGGCCGACCCGGCCCTGCCGCCGCTGCTGCGCCACGCCGACGGCACCGGGGAAGGCGCCCGGCTCGGCGCCGTGCACGGAACCCACTGGCACGGCGCGTTCGAGTCCGACGAGTTCCGCCGCCGGTTCCTCACCGAGGTGGCCCGGCTCGCCGGGCGCGGTGGCTTCAAGGTCGCGCCCGACACCGAGTTCGCCGCCGCCCGCGAGCGCACCCTGGACCTGCTCGGCGACCTGGTCGAGGAGCACCTCGACACCGACGCGCTGTGGCGGCTGATCGAGGCAGGCCCGCCGCCGGGCCTGCCGTTCATCCCGCCCGGCGCACCCCACTAGCGTCCACCGATCGGGCTTCGTCATGCCCCGGCACGCGCCGATGGGACTTCAGCGCGGGCCCGGCTCGCCGCACCGGCCTCCGCCGGCCTGGAACTGCAGCGGCTCAGTCCAACCAGCAGTGGAACGTCAACTTCCCGCCCGGGGGCGAGGCCACGCCTCATGCCCGCTACCGACTTGATGACCTGGATGGATCAGCGAGGCGCCAAGGTTGATTCATTTTGGTCATCACATCGGTAGTGCCCTGAGAGCACCTTGCCGGCCGGAATGCTCGGCGCGGCGCGCATGCCAGCCTTCAGTACCGCACGTCGGCCGGGCGGTCGGACATCGGCAGGCCGGCCTCCCGCCAGCCCTGCACGCCACCGATCATGTCGGTGGCCCGACGCAGCCCGAGCGTCTGCAGACTGGCGGCGGCGAGGCTGGAGCTGTATCCCTGCCGGCAGACCAGCACGATCTCCCGGTCGTAACCGGTGGCCTCGGGGATCCGCCAGTCGCTCGCCGGGTCCAGCCGCCACTCGAGCACCGTCCGGTCGATGACGATCGCGCCCGGCAGCTCGCCCTGCTCGCGGCGCTGCGTCTCGGTTCGCGTGTCGACCAGCAGCGCCCCGGTGCGGACCGCCTCGACGGTCTGGTGCGGGGTGAGCCGGCGGAGCCCGGCCCGGGCCTGTTCCAGCAGGGCGTCGACGCCCGGACACATCACGTCATGGAGCACCACCCGATGATGACGGCGGCGACGCGGCCGCGCCCGGCGAACGGGCTGCGCCGCCGCAGGATCCAGCGGACGGGGGACGCCCCGGGCGTACGCGGCCCGGCGGCTAGCCTCGGCCGGGTGACGGTCGCGGTGGTCGAGGCGTACGCCGGGTTGGCCCGGCGGGTGCTGGCCGGGCCGGCGCGGTTGGGGCGTACCCGCCTGGTGGCGGTCGACGGGCTGAGCGGCGCGGGCAAGAGCGTGTTCGCGACCCGCCTCGCGGACGCCGTCGCCGCCCTGCCCGGCGGTGAGCGGCCGCCGGTGGTCCGCACCGACGACCTGCTCGACGGCTGGCACGACCAGCTCACCTTCTGGCCCCGGCTGGAGGAGGGGGTGCTCGCGCCGGTACGCGCCGGCCGGCCCGGCGGCTACCGCCGGTACAGCTGGGTGCGCCGCACCTTCCTGGACCGGCCGGTGCCGGTCCCGGCCGGGCCGGTGCTGATCGTGGAGGGGGTGAGCGCCGCGCGGGCCCAGGTGCGGCCGGAGCTGACCCTGTCGGTCTTCGTCACCGCGCCGGCCGGGCTGCGGCTGGCCCGCGCCCTCGCCCGCGACGGCGCGGAGATCCTGCCCGAGCTGCGCCGCTGGCACGCGGGGGAGCGGGCGCACTTCGCGGCCGACGGCACCGAGCCGGCGGCGGACGTCGTGGTCGACGGCGCCCCCGACCTCCCGCACGACCCGGCCCGCTACTACGTTCGGCGGTGCGCGCCGGCGGCACCGGCCGGCGGGCTCGGGGGATGACCTCGGTAAGGCCGGCATACGATGCCGGTCATGACCACACCGATCATCTCCGAGTCCGAGGTGCGGGCCGCCGTCGAGCGTGAACTGCCCGGAGTCCGTGCCGACCTCGAACGCCTCGTCCGCATCCCGGGCATCGCCTTCGAGGGCTTCGACCACTCGCACGTCGAGCGTTCCGCCGAGGCGGTGGCCGAGCTGCTGCGCGGCTGCGGCCTCGACACGAAGATCGTGCGCTCCGGTGGCCAGCCGGCGGTGATCGGAACGAAGCCGGCCCCGCCCGGCGCGCCCACCGTGCTGATGTACGCCCACCACGACGTCCAGCCGGTCGGCGACCGCGCGCTGTGGGAGTCGGACCCGTTCGAGCCGGTCGAGCGGGACGGCCGCCTCTACGGGCGGGGCGCCGCCGACGACAAGGCGGGCATCATGGCGCACGTCGCCGCCCTGCGCGCGTTCGGTGACCGGCTCCCGGTCGGGGTGGTGCTCTTCATCGAGGGCGAGGAGGAGTACGGCTCGGACTCGCTGGAGCGGCTGCTCGCCGAGCACCGCGACGAGCTGGCCTCCGACGTGATCGTGATCGCCGACTCCGCCAACTGGGACGTCGGCGTGCCCGCGCTGACCACCTCGCTGCGCGGCATCGTCAACTGCTTCGTCGAGGTACGCACCCTCGACCACGCGGTGCACAGCGGGATGTTCGGCGGCGCCGTCCCGGATGCGCTGACCGCGCTGGTCAAGCTGCTCGGCACGCTGCACGACGAGGCCGGGAACGTGACCGTGGCGGGCCTGGTCGGCCGGGAGGGCGCCACCGTCGACTACCCGGAGGAGCGGTTCCGCGCCGAGGCCGGCCTGGCCGACGGCGTGCAGCTCTTCGGCACCGGCCGGATCACCGACCGGCTCTGGACGAAGCCGGCGCTGGCGATCCTCGGCGTGGACGCCCCGACGACCGGGGAGGCGCCGAACGCGCTGGTCCCGTCGGCCAAGGCGAAGCTGAGCGTACGGCTGGCGCCGGGCGACGACCCGAAGAAGGCGTACGCGGCGCTCACCGCGCACCTGGAGCGGCACGCCCCGTGGGGCGCGCGGGTCAGCGTGACCTTCGAGCACGATGGCGCACCGTGCGTCATCGACGCCACCGGTCCGATGTTCGACGCGGCGCGGGCGGCGTTCCGGGGCGCCTGGGACGGCACCGACCCGGTGGACATCGGCGTCGGCGGCTCGATCCCGTTCATCGCCACCTTCCAGGAGATGTTCCCGCAGGCGGCGATCCTGGTGACCGGGGTGGAGGACCCGCACGCCCGGGCCCACGGCCCGAACGAGAGCCTGCACCTGGGCGAGTTCGCGCGGGTCTGCCTGGCCGAGGCGCTGCTGCTGGCCAAGGTCGCCGAGGCGGGCGCGAACCGGTAGTCCGGAACGGCTGACCGGCGGGCCACGGGAGACCGCGAAATCGACCCTGAGGTGTCGGAACCGTAACTTCGCGGTCGATGTCGGAGTTTGCGGTGTGTCGGGCGACGGGGTGTTATAGCCTCTCGTACATGCGTACGAATGACGAGATGGCGCGGCTGCAGGCCGCCGTCAGCGCTCTGGGGGACGTCGATGTCTCCGCGTGGCCCGAGGACACGCTCAAGGCACAGCTCGGCGACCTGTCGGCCGCGCTGGTCGCGCTCGACGGGCTGCTCAGCCGGATCGCCGAGGAGGTGCGCGGCCGGGGCCTGCGGATCGAGGAGCCGGTCTCGGCCTGAGCCCGGCCGGGCCGACCCGGGGGCGTACCGGTCCGAGGGCGGCAACCCTGTCGGCGGTGGCTGCGGTCGGGCGGCGTTTCGGGACCCGTCGCCCGGCCGGGGAGAGCCCGCCGTGTCGGTGGTGGCTGGCAGGATGAGGGACGTGCGGTTCCTCGACCTGGCGGCGACCTCCGCCGCGGTGGGCGCCACCAGCGGCCGACGGGCCAAGGTGGAGCTGCTCGCCGCGGCGTTGCGCTCGCTCGACCCCGACGAGGTCCCGGCCGGTGCCGGCTACCTCGCCGGTGAGCTGCGCCAACGACAGACCGGGGTGGGCTGGGCCGGGTTGCGTGACCTGCCGCCGCCGGCCGCCGAGGCGACCCTGACCGTGGCCGGGGTGGACGCGGCCGTCGCGGAGATCGCCGCGGTCCAGGGTGCCGGCTCGCAGGCCCGCCGGCGCGAGCTGGTCGGCCGCCTCTTCGCCGCGGCCACCGCCGACGAGCAGCGGATGCTGGTCGGCCTGTTCAGCGGCGAGCTACGGCAGGGCGCCCAGGCCGGGCTGCTCGCCGACGCGGTGGCCCGGGCCGCCGAGGTGCCGCTGACCGCCGTACGCCGGGCCCTGCTGCTCGCCGGTGACCTGCGCGCGGTGGCGGTCGCGGCGCTCTCCGGCGGTGCCGCGGCGCTGGCCGGGTTCGGGCTCCAGGTGGGCCGCCCGCTGGCACCGATGCTGGCGCAGAGCGCGCCGACCGTGGACGAGGCGCTGACCGCCACCGGCACCCCGGCGGTGGTCGACGTCAAGCTCGACGGCATCCGCATCCAGGTGCACCGGTCCGGGCAGGACATCGCCGTGTTCACCCGCAGCCTCGACGAGATCACCACCCGGCTGCCCGAGGTGGTGGCCGCCGTGCGCGCGCTGCCCGCGCGGGAGCTGGTGCTCGACGGCGAGGCGATCGGGCTCGACGCCGAGGGGCGGCCGCTGCCGTTCCAGGAGACGTCCAGCCGGGCGGCCCGGCGCACCACGCCCAGCACCACCGGCCGCACCCCGGTGGCGCCCGCGGTGCTCGCCGCCGCCGAGCGCACCGGCGACACGGTGCTCACGCCGTACTTCTTCGACCTGCTGCACCTGGACGGTGCCGACCTGATCGACCTGCCCGGCCGGGAGCGGTGGGCGGCGCTGGCCGGCGCGGTCGACCCGACCCTGCTGGTCGGCCGACTGGAGGTGGACGGCCTGGAGCAGGCCGGCGCCGCCTTCGCCGCCGCGATCGACGCCGGCCAGGAGGGGGTGGTGGTCAAGGACCCGGCCGCCCCGTACGACGCCGGGCGGCGCGGCACCGCCTGGGTGAAGGTGAAGCCCCGGCACACCCTGGACCTCGTGGTGCTGGCGGTGGAGTGGGGCAGCGGCCGCCGGCAGGGCTGGCTGTCCAACCTGCACCTGGGCGCGCGGGATCCGCGTACCGGCGAGTTCGTCATGCTCGGCAAGACGTTCAAGGGGCTCACCGACGAGTTGCTGCGCTGGCAGACCGAGCGCTTCCTCGACCTGGCGGTCGAGAAGGGCGACTGGGTGGTCCGGGTCCGGCCGGAGCAGGTGGTCGAGATCGCCTTCGACGGGGTGCAGACGAGCAGCCGCTACCCGGGTGGGATGGCGCTGCGCTTCGCCCGGGTGGTGCGCTACCGGCACGACAAGACCGCCGCCGAGGCGGACACGATCGACGCGGTCCGGGCCATCCACGCCGGCCGGGTCGGCTGATCCCCGGGACCGGCCGGGACGGGTGGTCGGGTCGGCCGGGGCGGGTGGTCGAGGGGCCGGCCGGGACGGCTGCGGGGCCGTCAGGCGGGGGTGGCGGGGGCCGGTTCGGCGGCCCGGTCGACGGGCTGGCGCGGGCCGTCCAGGCCGGCCAGCCGGCGGGCCTCGCGGCGGGCCACCCAGCCGTAGCCGACCAGGCTCATGGCCGCGAAGATCCACCACTGGACCACGTAGCCGAAGTTCTGCCAGTTGTTGGTGTGCCCGATCGGGACCGCCTGGAAGGCCGGGTCGGCGGCCGGCGTCTGCTCGTCGAGCAGGAGGTAGCCGCCGGCCACCGGGTAGGGCAGCTGCTTCGCGATCCGCGCCACGCTGATCCGCCGGGTCTCCAGCTTGCCGTCGCGCCGGCCGACCGTGCCGCCGCTCTCGCTGGGCACCACCCGGCCGGTGAGCGTCACGTCGCCGGCCGGCGCGGCCGGCACCGACGGCTGGGCGGTGGCGCCGGCACCGGGGGCCGCTGGGATCCAGCCCCGGTCGACCAGCACCGCCGTGCCGTCGGCGAGGACCAGCGGGGTGAGCACCTCGAAGCCCACCTTGTTGTCGACGGTCCGGCCGCGGACCAGGACCACGTTGGCGGTGTCGTACCGGCCGGTGGCGGTCACCTTGCTCCAGGTGACCCGCTCGGCGGGGGCCGGGCCGGTGCTGCCGGGCCCACCGGTCGGGGCGGGCAGCGCGTCGCGCAGCAGGGCCGGGCTCATCGTGGCGCCCGCGTCGATCCGCTCGTTGACCGCCGTGCGGCCCCGGTAGCGGTCCAGCTGCCAGTTGCCGAGGAACACCATCACCGCGGCGGCGACCAGGGTCAGCGCGAGATAGCCAAGCCAGCGCGGGGTCAGCAGGAACCGGTACACGTTGGCCAAGGCTACCCGTATGAGCGGCGCCACTGAGCTGCGCCGGGCCGAATCGGGCCGGCCGGCGGCCGCCACGTGTCGGCTCGGGCGGGTATGGTCACGCGGGCGGAAACCACCCGGACCAGGAGTCGATGATGACCGTCGTGCCGCGCGTGGTGCTGAGTGCCCCCTCCTCGGGGCATGGCACCGGGGCCCTCTCGCTCGGCCTGCTCGCCGCCCTCGCCGACCGCGGGCTGGACGTGGCCGGCTTCAAGATCGGGCCGGATCAGGTGGACGCGGCCTACCTGGGGCTGGCGGCCGGGCGTCCGGGGCGGGTGCTGGACCCGCGGCTGGTCGGCCCCGAGCTGATCGCGCCGCTCTTCGCGCACGGCGCGAGCGGGGCGGGGTTCGCGCTGGTGCAGGGCACCATGGGGCTCTACGACTCGATCTCCGGTCACCCCGAGACCGAGTCCACCGCCGCCGTGGCCACCGCGCTGCGCAGCCCGGTGGTGCTGGTGGTGGACGTGGCCGCGATGGGCCAGTCGGTGGCCGCCCTGGTGCACGGCTTCCGGGCGTACGACGAGCAGCTCTGGCTGGGCGGCGTGATCCTCAACCGGGTGGCCTCGCCCCGGCACGAGGCGATGCTGCGCGAGGCGCTCGACGACGTCGGCGTGCCGGTCTACGGCGCGCTGCGCCGCCACGAGCTGCCCCCGGTGCTGCCCGCCCGGCGGCACGGCATGGTCCCGGTCGTGCAGCGGGACCCCGAGGCGGAACGCGCGGTGCGCCGGCTCGGCGAGGCGGTCACCGCCACCGTCGACCTGGACCGGCTGCTGGCGCTGGCCGGCTCGGCCCCGGAGCTGACCGTCACGCCGTGGTCGCCGCAGCCGACCGGAGCCGCGCCCGCAGGAGCGCCGCCCGCCGGCGCTACGTCCAACGGTGCCGCGTCCAACGGAGCCGCGCCGGGCGGAATGACGCCCGACGGAGCCGCGTCCAACGGAGCCGCGCCGGGCGGAATGACGCCCGACGGAGCCGCGCCGACCGCAGCCGCCGACACCGGAACCGTGCCCGGCGGGACGACGCCCGGCCGAGCAGTGCCGGCCGGGGAGCGGCCGGTGGTGGCGCTGGCCGGCGGCCCGGGCGGCAGCTACAGCCATCCGGAGACCGCCGAGCTGCTGCGCGCCGCGGGCGCCGAGGTGGTCATCGTCGACCCGCTGCGCGACGAGGCCCTGCCCGCCGGGACCCGCGCGCTGGTCGTCGGCGGCGGCCTCCCCGAGGCGTACGCGGAACGGCTCTCCGCCAACCGTCGGCTCTGCATCGCCGTGGCCGAGCTGGCGCGTACCGGCCGGCCGGTGATCGCCGAGGGCGCCGGCCTGCTCTGGCTGGCCCGGGAGCTGGACGGGTTGCCGATGTGCGGGGTGCTGGACGCGGTGGGCGCCAGCCGGGACGGTCTGGTGATCGGCTACCGGGCGGCGACCGCGCGCGCCGACAGCGTGGTGGCGCCGGCCGGGGCCACCGTGGTCGGGCACAAGCAGCACGCCGCGGTGCTCACCCCGCGGGCCGGCGAGCGGGCCGCGTGGAGTTGGGAGGGTGGCGCGCCGGAGGGCTTCGTCTGGCGGGGCGTGTACGCCTCGCAGCTCGTGCCGCACTGGGCCGCGTACCCGGAGATCGCGGCCCGGCTGGTCGCGGCGGCTCTGGTTCCGGCGGAGGCCACCGCGTGATCGGGCAGGTCGCCGTGCGCCGCTTTCCGGCGCTGACCGTCTCCACCCCGCGCACCGAGGTCCGCCCGCTGGCGGCGGGCGACGCCGACGCGGTCGACGCGGTCTTCGCCGACCGGCAGACCCAGCGGTGGCTGCCGCTGGCCGAGTCGTCCGGGCAGATCGACGGCCGGGCCTGGTGCACGGAGCTGGCCCGGCAGCGGCGCGACAGCGGGGAGGGCGACCACTACGGGGTGCTCCGCCGGGAGGACCAGCGGGTGGTCGGCTGCCTGTGGACCCGGCGCACCGACTGGGGTGCCCGGCTCACCGAGGTGTCGTACGCGATCGCCCCGGACGCCCGTGGCTACGGCCTGGCCGCTGAGGCGGTGGACGCGCTGGCCATCGCGTTGATCCTGGAGCACGGCTTCCAGCGGGTGGAGCTGCGGGTGGCGCCGGGGAACGTGGCCTCCCGGCGGGTGGCGGAGAAGGCCGGCTTCAGCTACGAGGGGTTGCTGCGCAACGCCGGCTTCGTCCGGGGCGCCCGGGTCGACCTGGAACTGTGGTCGTTCGTCTCGGCCGACCTGCGCTGACGGGCGACCTGCGCTCACGGGCGACCTGCGCTCACGGCCTCGGGAGTTGATCAAGAGGTCTGCCCGCGGGTATCGGGTGATCCCGCGCGCAAACCTCTTGATCCACTAACCCGGGCGCACCCCCGGGCGGTCCAGGGTGGGTCAGCCGACGATCTGGTCCGACGGCGGGGTGAACTGGCGGGTGGGTTGGCCCTTCAGGGCGTCCCGCAGGGTCATCGCGACCGCGTTCACCGGGATCTGGGACTGGCCGTCGCCGACGGCGTTGAACGGGTTGTCCGGGTCGGCGATGAAGCTCGCCGCGGCCAGTTCCGGGGTGAAGCCGACGAACCAGGCGGACCGGGTGCTGTCGGTGGTACCCGTCTTGCCGGCGACCGGCCGGCCGACCGTGCCCCGGACGCTGTCCGCGGTCGACCAGCCGCCGCAGCTGCCCTTGGCCGGGGTGTCGCCGGTCGGGCAGCGGGCCGCGTCGGTGGCCGCCCGGGCCGCGTCCGCGCTGACCACCTGCCGGCAGCGCGGCTTGGCGAGCTCGCGCTGCACCCCGCCCGGGGTGGTGTACGTGGCGGGCGTGCCGTCCCGGTTCATGATCGAGTTCACCGGGATCGCCTCGCAGTACCGCCCGTCGGCGGCCACCGCCGCGTACGCGTTGGCCATCTCCAGCGGGGTGGCGTCGGAGACGCCCAGGGTGAACGCGCCCCACTTCTTCGCCTTGCCCGGTGACGCCTGGTCCCGGTCCACGTCGGTGCGCCAGCGCAGGCCGAGCTGTTCGGCGAGGCGTACGGCCGCGTCCGCGCCGACCTTCTCCTCGAGCTGCACGAAGTACGTGTTGACCGACTTGCCGAAGCCGGACCACATGGTCTGCCGGCCGGTCATCGCGCCGCTGGCGTTGGACGGGGCCCAGCCGTCGTACACGGCGGACTGGTACCGGTACGGCGAGTTGAACGCGGTGGACAGCGGCATGCCGGCGTTGAGCGCGGCGAGCATCGGGAACATCTTGAACGTCGATCCCGCCTGGTAGCCCGGGAGGGTGCCGCCGCCGAGCAGTGGCGCGACCGTGTTCGGATAGTTGGCCTTGACCTTGGGGCCGGCCTCGGGGTTGGAGCTGGGCCCGTTCTGGCTGAGGTCCAGCGAGTAGGTGCGGTTCACCGCCATCGCCTTGATCCGTCCGGTGCCCGGTTCGGCGACCACCACGCCGTTGGCGAACGGGCTGCCGGTGTTGTCCTTGGCGCCCACGTTCTTCTCGGCCGCCGCCTGGATCTTCGGGTCGAGGGCCAGCACGATCCGGTAGCCGCCGCGGCGTAGCTTGTCCATCCGTTCCAGCCGGTTCTCGCCGAACGCCGGCTGGGCGCTCCACCAGTTCTTCAGGTAGTCGCAGTAGAAGCCCCAGGTGCGGTACTTGTCGTCGATCGAGGCGCAGTCGTTCGGCGGGTCGGTGAGCTTGAGCCGGATCGGTTCGGCCTTGGCCGCGGTGGCGGCGTTGGGCGACAGGTAGCCGAGGCGGGCCATGTTGTCGAGCACGTAGTTGCGCCGGGCGGTGGCGTCCTTCTGGTCCGAGGTGATCGGGTCGTACTCGGAGGGCGACTTGACCAGGCCGGCGAGGGTGGCCGCCTCGACCGGGCTGAGGGTGGCCGGGGTCTTGGAGAAGAAGATCTGCGAGGCCGCGTAGATGCCGTACGCCCGGTGGCCGAAGTAGGCCGAGTTGAGGTAGCGCTCGAGGATCTGCTCCTTGGTCAGGTGCTTCTCGATGTCCAGCGCCATCCGCATTTCCTTGACCTTGCGCAGGCTGGTCTGCTGGGTGGCCTCCTGGACCTCCTTCGGTGTCTTGGCGCTGTCCCGCAGGGCCATCCGGACGTACTGCATGGTGATGGTGGAGGCGCCCTGGGAGACGCCGCCGGAGCGGGCGTTGGAGACGAAGGCGCGGGCGACGCCCTTCGGGTCGACGCCGTGGTGCTGGTAGAAGCGGTTGTCCTCGGCGGCCACGATCGCCTGCTGGATGTTCGGCGACATGTCCTCGATCTTGGTGTACTGCCGGTACTCCTCGTAGAACATGGTCAGCACGGTCTTGCCGTCCGGCGCGTAGACGTAGGACGTCTCGGCGGGCAGCGCGGTCTTCAGGATGTCCGTCTTCTGCTGCACGGCGTGCGCGGTGGCCTTGGCGCCGAGGCCGGTGACGGCGGCGAGTGGGTACGCCGCGGCGGCGACCACGATGCCGGCGATCAGCCCGGCGCGGAGGAGAGGAATGGCACGACCGGCGGAGGCAAGGGGTCGGTTGCTCACAGGGTCAAGCTATGACATTTCCGATTCGGAAATGAGAAGAATTCATAAACGGGCGACCGGGTGGCGCGGTGGTGACGCGGCCCACGCCGGGACCTGCTGTCCCGGGCGTCGCCTTCCCGGCAGGATCGCGGACATGCGTGCTCAGCTGACCGGAACGACCGAAGCCGGGCCGGACGTCCGGCAACCCCAGCGCGGCGCGCCGCGACCGGCAGCCGTCGAGCCGGACCTCGGCCACCACGGGGACGCCGAGGTCACCCCGGGCCTGGTGGACCTGGCGGTCAACGTGCGCCGCGCCCCGATGCCCGACTGGCTGGCCGACCCGTTGGTCGCCGCGCTGGGCGGGCTGGCCGCGTACCCCGACCCGGTGCCGGCCCGCGCCGCCGTCGCCGCCCGGCACCGCCGTCCCCCGGAGGAGGTGCTGCTCACCGCCGGCGCGGCCGAGGGCTTCGTGCTGGTCGCCCGGGCGCTGCGCGACGCCCGCCGGCCGGTGGTGGTGCACCCGCAGTTCACCGAGCCGGAGGCCGCTCTGCGCGCCGCCGGGCACGCCGTCGAGCGGGTGCTGCTCGACCCGGCCGAGGACTTCCGCCTCGACCCGGCCCGGGTGCCCGCCGACGCCGACCTGGTGATCGTCTGCAACCCCACCAACCCGACCTCCGTGCTGCACCCGGCCGGCGCGCTCGCCGAACTGGCCCGCCCCGGCCGGACCCTGGTGGTCGACGAGGCGTTCGCCGACACCACCCTGGCGCCCGGCGTCGAGGGCGAGCCCGAGTCCCTCGCCGACCGCCGGGACCTGCCCGGTCTCCTGGTGGTGCGCAGCCTCACCAAGACCTGGGGGCTGGCCGGGCTGCGCGTCGGCTACCTGCTCGGCGAGCCGGCGCTGCTCGACCGGCTCGCCGCCGCCCAGCCGCTCTGGGCGGTCTCCACCCCGGCGCTCGCCGCCGCCACCGCCTGCGCCTCCCCGGCCGCGGTCGCGGCCGAGCGCGCCATCGCCGCCGGGCTCGCCGCCGACCGCGAGCACCTGGTGGCGCGCCTCTCCGCCCTGCCCGGCGTACGCGTCGCGGGCCGCCCGGCCAGCGCCTTCGTCCTGGTCCACCGGCCCGGCGCCAACCAGGTCCGGGAGCGGCTGCGCGAGCGTGGCTGGGCGGTCCGCCGGGGCGACACCTTCCCCGGGCTGGGCCCGGACTGGCTGCGGATCGCGGTGCGCGATCCGGCGACGACCGACGCGTTCATCGACGTGCTGGCCGAGATCCTGGAGGCATGATGCTGGAATCCACCGTCGCGGCGGTCCGACCGCTGGACGAGGCCGCCATGGCGGCGGCGCGGGAACTACAGGGACGGCTCACCAAGCCGGCCGGCTCGCTGGGCGCCCTGGAACCCCTGTCGGTCCGCCTCGCCGGGCTGGCCGGCACCTGCCCGCCGCCGCTGCCCGAGCCGGCCGCGGTGGCGATCTTCGCCGGTGACCACGGCGTGCACGCCCAGCGCGTCACCCCGTGGCCGCAGGAGGTCACCGCCCAGATGATCGGCAACTTCCTGGCCGGCGGCGCGGTGGTCAACGCGTTCGCCCGGCAGGCCGGCGCCTCGGTCACCGTGGTCGACGTCGGGGTGGCCACCCCGCTGCCGGTGGACCCGGCCGCCCCGGACGCCGCCGGTCCCCGGCTGGTGGCGGCGAACGTCAGGGCCGGCACCCGGGACATGACCGGCACCGCCGCGCTCACCCGGGACGAGGCCCGGGCCGCGGTGGAGACCGGCATCCGGGTCGCCGGGGACCTGGTCGACGCCGGGGCGGGCATCCTGCTCACCGGCGACATGGGCATCGGCAACACCACCCCGGCCGCCGCGCTGGTCGCCGCGTTCACCGGCGCCGACCCGGCCGAGGTCACCGGGCGTGGCACCGGGGTGGACGACGAGACGTACGCCCGGAAGGTCGGCGTGGTGCGGGCGGCGCTGGCACGGCACGCCCCCGACCCGAGCGACCCGCTGGGCGTGCTGGCCGCCGTCGGCGGGCTGGAGCACGCGGCGCTGGCCGGGCTGATCCTCGGTGCCGCCGCCCGCCGGGTGCCGGTGCTGCTGGACGGGGTGATCGCGGTCAGCGCCGCGCTCGCCGCCGCCGCCTTCGCCCCGGACGCGGTCGGCGCGATGATCGCCGGCCACCGGTCCGCCGAGCCGGGTGCCACCGTGGCGCTGCGGCATCTCGACCTGGAACCCCTGGTCGACCTCGGGCTGCGCCTCGGCGAGGGCACCGGCGCGCTGCTCGCGCTGCCGGTGGTGACCGGGGCGGTCCGGGTGCTGCACGAGGTGGCCACCTTCGACTCGGCCGGGGTGGCCGAGAAGTGAGCGGGGCAGCAGGCTGGTCGCGGGCAGCCCACGGTGTGGCCTCGCGACCGCACCCCGCCTCGCCCGAGGCGGCGGCGTGAGTGCGCCGGGCGGTGCCGGCAACCCGTACCCCCTCGGGCTGCGGCTGGCCGGCCGCCGGGTGGTCGTGGTGGGCGGGGGAGCGGTGGCCACCCGGCGGGTGCCGGCGCTGCTCGACGCCGGCGCGGACGTCCTGCTGGTCGCCCCCGAGCTGACCCCGGCGCTGCGGGCGCACGCCGACGCCGGCCGGCTGCACTGGGCGGCGCGCCGGTTCGTCCCCGAGGACCTGGACGGCGCCTGGCTGGTCCAGGTGGCCATCGACGACCGGATGGCCGCGGCGGCGGTCAGCGCCGCCGCCGCCGAACGCCGGGTCTTCTGCGTCCGCGCCGACGACCGGGCGGCGGCCTCCGCGTGGACCCCGGCGGTGACCCGGCACGGCCCGGTCACCGTGGCCGTGCTGGGCGGCGGCGACCCGCGCCGCGCGATGGCCGTCCGCGACGCGGTCCGCGAGCTACTGGCGGCCCGGAGCGGACTCCCCGCCGCGCCCGGTGGCTCTGCCGCGCCGGGTGGTCCGGCCACCCCTGGTGGTCCGGCCGCGCCGGGTGGTCCGGCCGCGCCGGGTGGTTCGGCCGCGCCGGCCGGGACGGCCGGAGGTCGGGTGGCGCTGGTCGGTGCCGGGCCCGGCGACGCCGAGCTGATCACCCTGAAGGGTTGGCGGCTGCTCACCGAGGCCGACGTGGTGGTCGCCGACCGGCTGGTCCCCGGGCTGCTCCTGGACGAGCTGCGCCCGGACGTCGAGCTGGTCGACGCCTCCAAGATCCCGTACGGGCCGTCCCGCAGCCAGGAGGAGATCAACCGGATCCTGGTCGACCGGGCCCTGGCCGGGAAGGCCGTGGTACGGCTCAAGGGCGGCGACCCGTACGTCTTCGGTCGGGGCGGCGAGGAGCTGCTGGCCTGCGCCGCGGCGGGCGTGCCGGTGACCGTGGTGCCCGGGGTGACCAGCGCGGTCGCGGTGCCCGCGGTGGCCGGTGTGCCGGTCACCCACCGGGCGGTGGCGCACGAGTTCACCGTGGTCTCCGGACACGTCGCGCCCGACTCGCCGGCCTCGCTGGTCCGCTGGGAGGCGCTGGCCGGCCTGCGCGGCACCCTGGTGATCCTGATGGGCCTGAAGAACCTCGCCGCGATCAGCGCCACCCTCGTGGCGCACGGCAGGCCGGCGCAGACCCCGGCCGCGGTGATCCAGGAGGGCACCACCAGCGGCCAGCGGACCCTGCGCTCCACGCTGGGCGCGGTGGCCGCCGACGTGGCCGCCGCCGCCCTCCGCCCACCGGCCATCGTGGTCATCGGCGACGTCGTCCACGCCCTCACCCCGTCGGCCGGCGCCGCCCCGGCGGAGGACGCCGAGGGCTGATCATGAAGTTGTGGTCACGCCGCGGCGGTGCGGGTGACCACAACTTCATGATCAACGGCGCGGGCGGCCGCCCCTGAGGGTCACTGCTTGAGCATGTTGTCGAGCATCAGGGCGCAGCGGATCAGGCCCAGGTGGCTGTAGGCCTGGGGGTGGTTGCCCAGGCCGCGTTCGGCGAGCGGGTCGTACTGCTCGGGGAGCAGTCCGGTGGGGCCCGCCGTGTCGATCATCTGGGTGAACAGCTCCTCGGCGTCACTGCGCCGGCCGGTGCGCAGGTAGGCCTCGATCAGCCACGCCGTGCAGATGTGGAAGCCGCCCTCCCGGCCGGGCAGGCCGTCGTCCCAGTGGTAGCGGTAGACGACCGGGCCGCTGCGCAGCTCCGCCTCGATCTTCAGCACCGTGGAGAGGAAGCGCGGGTCGTCGCCGGCGAGCAGGCCGGAGATGCCGATCCAGAGCGACGAGGCGTCCATCTCCTCGTACCCGTAGGCGACGCTGTAGGCCTCCGCCTCCGGGTGCCAGCCGTGCTCCAGCACGTTGTCGGCGATCCGGTCGCGCAGCTCCACCCAGTCCGGCCGGTCCTCGCCACCGTGCTGGCGTACCACGTGCAGCGCCCGGTCCACGGTCATCCAGAGCATGACCTTGGAGAAGACGTGGTGCCGGGGCGGCAGCCGGGCCTCCCAGATGCCGTGGTCGGGCTCGTGCCAGCGGCGGCGGACCGCCTCGACCATGTTCTCCAGCACCCGCCACTCGTCCTCCCGGACCGAGCCCCGGGCGTCGGCCACCGCGGCGATCAGGTCGGCGACCGGGCCGAACACGTCGAGCTGGAGCTGGTGGTTGGCCAGGTTGCCGACCCGGACCGGCCGGGAGCCGGCGTACCCGGGCAGGGTGTCGATGACCGCCTCGGCGCCGAGCTCGTAGCCGTCGACGGTGTAGAGCGGGTGCAGCCGCTCCGGGTGCCCGCCGGTGCGGTCGATGACGCCGTCGATCCAGCGGAGCAGGCCCTCCGCCTCCTCGGTGGAGCCGAGGTCGACCAGCGCCCGGGCGGTCATCGCGGCGTCCCGCAGCCAGCAGTAGCGGTAGTCCCAGTTGCGGACCCCGCCCAGTTCCTCGGGGAGCGAGGTGGTCGCGGCGGCGAGGATCGAGCCGGTCGGCTCGTGGCAGAGCCCGCGCAGGGTGAGCGCGCTGCGGGCCACCAGGTCCCGGGCGGTGGTCGGCAGCCGCAGCGTGCCGACCCAGTCCTTCCAGGGCTGCTCGGCGGCGGCCTGCCGCTCGTGGATCGGCACCCGGTGGTGCTCCAGGCTGTGCGTGCCGAAGCGCAGCTCCAGCACGACCTGGCCGCCGGCCGCGGCGAGATCCACCACGGCCTTGGCGGACTCGTACCCGCCGTCGTTGGTGACCTCCCACTCGACGCCGGGGGAGTAGAGGGCGGCCGGTTCGTTGGAGCCGAGCACCAGCAGCCCGTCGTCGAGCGGCTGGAGCTGCACGGCCACCTGGCCGAACTCCGGCCGCGGGGCGAACTCGACCCGGACCCGGCCGGTGCCGCTGAGCACCCGGACCAGCGTCGAGTCGCCGGTGACGACGGCCGGGCCGTCCGGGGTGGTCTCCCGCGCGGGCAGGTCCAGCCAGTCCGTCACGGTCAGCCCGGACCAGCGGGTCTCCACCGTCATGGTGTTGCTGCGGTAGCGCTGGCCGAGCGGGATGCCGGCGCGCTCGGGGCCCACGGTGAAGTGTCCGGCCGGGCTGCCGCCGACCAGGTCGGCGAAGATCGCCGCGGAGTCGGGCTTCGGGTGGCACAGCCAGGTGACCTTGGCGGCCGGGGTGACCAGCGCGACGGTCCGCCCGTTGGCCAGCATCGAGTGCCGCTCGATCGGCACCGCCCGCTCGCCGAAGAGCCAGTGCCGCCGGGTCTCCAGCAGCAGGCCGAGCGCCCGGGCCGCCTCGATCGGCTCGGCCACCCGGTAGTCGGCCCGGGTCTCGCCCGGGCCGATCTTGATGCCGACGTCCGGCCCGTGCAGGTTGCCGAAGGCGTTCTCGTCGGTGACGTCGTCGCCGATGAAGAGCACCGCGCTCGCCGCGAGCTGGGTGCGGAGCTGGTCGACGGCGGTGCCCTTGTGGGTGGCCACCACCGACAGCTCGATGACCTCCTTGCCCTGGGTGACGGTGACGTCCTCCCAGGTGGCCGGGCCGTTGCGGACGGCCTCGACGGCCGCCGCGGCGACCTGCGGGTCGACCCCCCGGGTGTGTACGGCCACGCTGGCCGGCTTGCGTTCCAGCCGGATGCCCGGGTGCGCGGCGGCGATCTCGCGCAGCTCGGCGCGGAGCCGGGCGCGGACCGCGATCAGCTCGGGGGTGAGCCGCTCCACGAAGCCGATGTCGAACTCGGAGCCGTGGCTGCCGACCAGGTGGACCTCGCTGGGCAGCCGGGAGAGCGTGGCCAGGTCGCGCAGCGCGCGGCCGGAGACCACCGCGACGCTGGTCTGCGGCAGCGACGCGAGGGCACGGACCGCGGCCACCGACTCGGGCAGCGGTACGGCCTTGCTCGGGTCCTCGACGATCGGCGCGAGGGTGCCGTCGTAGTCGCAGGCGACCAGGAGCTGCGGGACGCGCGCGATCCGGCCGATGGCGGCGCGCAGCTCGGGGTCCAGCATCCCGACGTGCCCGGTGGTGGGGGCAGGGGAGTTCACGGCATCACCTTTGTTCGCGACTGCGGGGCTCGCAGGATCGGCTCACTCCTCGCGCTCACGGCATCACCTTTGCTTGCGACTGCGGGGCTCGCAGGATCGGCTCACACCTCGCGCTCACGGCATCACCTTTGCTCGCGACTGCGGGGCTCGCAGGATCGGCTCACACCTCGCGCTCACGCGGCCTCCGCATCGGGCACGCCCAGTTCGGTCAGGAAGGACTTCGCCCAGTGCCCCACGTCGTGGCTGCGCAGGTGGCGCTGCATGATCCGCATCCGGCGGCGGGCTTCGGGCTTCTCGACGTGCACGGCGCGCAGCAGCGCGTCCTTCACCGCGTCGGGGTCGTGCGGGTTACACAGGAACGCCTGGCGCAGCTCGGTGGCGGCGCCGGCGAACTCACTGAGCACGAGCGCGCCGCCCTGGTCGGCGCGCGATGCGACGTACTCCTTGGCCACCAGATTCATTCCGTCTCGCAGCGGGGTCACCATCATCACGTCTGCCGCGACGTACATCGCGGCGAGTTCGGAGCGACTGTACGACTGATGCAGATAATGCACTGCCGGCACGCCGACCCGTCCAAATTCGCCATTAATCCGACCAACCTCGCGTTCCACCTTGACGCGAAGTGCCTGGTAGTGCTCGACCCGCTCGCGACTCGGCGTGGCGACCTGCACCATAACCGCGTCCGGAACTGTCAACTTTCCGTCAGCGAGGAGTTCGCGGAAGGCCTTCAGCCGGAGTTCGATGCCCTTGGTGTAGTCGAGCCGGTCGACGCCCAGGACGATCGTCTTCGGGTTGCCCAGCTCCTCGCGGATCTGCTTGGCCCGGGCCTGGATGGCCGGGTCGGCGGCCATCCGCTCCATCTCCTTGGTGTCGATCGAGATGGGGAACGCGCCGGCCTTCACCTGCCGCCCGTCGACCTGGATCATCTGCCCCTCGTACCGGAGGCCGAGCAGGTGCCGGGCCAGCCGGACGAAGTTCTGCGCGGCCAGCCGCTGCTGGAAGCCGACCAGGTCGGCGCCGAGCAGGCCGCGCAGGATCTCGGTGCGGAACGGCATCTGCATGAACAGCTCGATCGGCGGGAACGGGATGTGCAGGAAGAACCCGATCCGCAGGTCCGGCCGCAGTTCGCGGAGCATCGCCGGCACGAGCTGGAGCTGGTAGTCCTGCACCCAGACCGTCGCCCCCTCGGCCGCGACATCCGCGGCGGCCTCCGCGAAGCGCGCGTTGACCAGCCGGTACGCCTCGCGCCAGCGGCGCTTGTAGGCCGGGGTCTCCACCGCGTCGTGGTAGAGCGGCCAGATCGTCGCGTTCGACTGCCCCTCGTAGTAGCGCTCGAGCTCCTCGGCGCTCAACGGCACCGGGTGCAGCCGGATCCCCTCCAGGTCGAACGGCTCCGGGGCGGCGCCGGTGCCCCCGGCCCAGCCGACCCAGGTGCCCTGGTGTTCGGCCAGGACCGGATGCAGCGCGGTCACCAGCCCGCCCGGACTGCGCCGCCACTGCCGCCCTTCGGGTGTGCTCACCTCGTCGACCGGCAGGCGGTTCGCCACTACGACAAAGGAGCTACGGACGGTCACGATCGGCCACCTCCGGGTGCTGACGGGTCCACCGCGATGAGCGTACTGAGCGTAGCTGCGGCGTCTGTTCCCCCGTGCCGGAGTCACCTACCCGTTCCAGATCCACCGAACCCCCCTCGTGATCTTGTTGACATCGGGCCCGGCCCGGCCCGCCGGCTGGCCCGCCCGGGCGGGGCGATGTGGGCGCAGCCCGGCGTACCTGTCAGGATTGACGATGGCGTGCGCGTGGCCGGCTGCCGGCCGGCGGCGGGCGGACCTCGCCGTCCGCGCCCGCGCCCCGCAAGCTCGCGATCGCAACCGACGGAGGTAGCCCGCACCGTGGCCCAGTTCATCTACGTCCTGGAAAAGGCGCGCAAGGCGCACGGCGACAAGGTCGTGCTCGACAACGTGACGCTGAACTTCCTGCCAGGGGCCAAGATCGGTGTGGTCGGCCCGAACGGCGCGGGTAAGTCCAGCCTCCTCAAGATCATGGCAGGTTGGGACCAGCCGAGCAACGGCGAGGCCCGGCTCATGCCCGGCTACACCGTGGGCATGCTGGCCCAGGAGCCGCCGCTCAACGACGCCAAGACCGTGCTCGGCAACATCGAGGAGGCGGTCGCCGAGACCAAGGCCCGGCTGGAGCGGTTCAACAAGATCGCCGAGCAGATGGCGACCGACTACTCCGACGAGCTGATGGAGGAGATGGGCAAGCTCCAGGAGGAGTTGGACCACGCCGACGCGTGGGACATCGACTCCAAGCTGGAACTGGCCATGGACGCGCTGCGCTGCCCGCCGCCGGACGCCGACGTGACCCAGCTCTCCGGTGGCGAGCGGCGCCGGGTGGCGCTGTGCAAGCTGCTGCTGGAGGCCCCCGACCTGCTGCTGCTCGACGAGCCCACCAACCACCTGGACGCGGAGAGCGTGCAGTGGCTGGAGCAGCACCTGGCCAAGTACGCCGGCACGGTGATCGCGATCACCCACGACCGGTACTTCCTCGACAACGTGGCCAACTGGATCCTCGAGCTGGACCGCGGCCGGACCTACCCGTACGAGGGCAACTACTCCACCTACCTGGAGAAGAAGGCCGCCCGGATGGCGGTCGAGGGTCGGCGCGACGCGAAGATGAAGAAGCGCCTCGACGAGGAGCTGGAGTGGGTCCGCTCCAACGCGAAGGCGCGGCAGACCAAGTCCAAGGCCCGCCTCGACCGCTACGAGGAGATGGCCACCGCCGCGGAGCAGACCCGCAAGCTGGACTTCGAGGAGATCCAGATCCCGCCGGGCCCGCGCCTGGGCAGCACCGTCATCGAGACGCACGGCCTGACCAAGGCGTTCGGTGACCGGGTGCTGATCGACAACCTGTCGTTCTCGCTGCCGCGCAACGGCATCGTCGGCATCATCGGCCCCAACGGCGTCGGCAAGACCACCCTGTTCAAGACCATCGTCGGGCTGGAGCAGCCGACCGGCGGCGAGGTCAAGGTCGGCCCCACCGTCTCGCTGTCCTACGTCGACCAGAACCGGCAGGGCCTGGCCGGCGACAAGACCGTCTGGGAGGTCGTCTCCGACGGGCTGGACCACCTCATGGTGGGCAAGGTCGAGATGCCGTCGCGGGCCTACATCGCGGCCTTCGGGTTCAAGGGGCCGGACCAGCAGAAGCCGACCAAGGTGCTCTCCGGTGGCGAGCGGAACCGGCTCAACCTGGCGCTGACCCTCAAGATCGGCGGCAACGTGATCCTGCTCGACGAGCCGACCAACGACCTCGACGTCGAGACGCTCGGCAGCCTGGAGAACGCGCTGCTGGAGTTCCCCGGCTGCGCCGTGGTCATCTCCCACGACCGGATGTTCCTGGACCGGGTCGCCACGCACATCCTGGCCTGGGAGGGCGACGACCAGAACCCGGCCAGGTGGTTCTGGTTCGAAGGCAACTTCGAGGCGTACGAGAAGAACAAGATCGACCGGCTGGGCGCCGAGGCCGCCCGTCCGCACCGGGTGACCTACCGCAAGCTCACCCGTGACTGAGCGGTGCTGACCCTTGGCTGACCGGTTCATCTACCACTGCGCGCTGCGCTGGTCCGACCTGGACGCGTACGGGCACGTCAACAACGCCCGCTTCCTCACCCTCTACGAGGAGGCCCGGGTGGCGATGATGTTCGCCGGCGGCCGGGCCTGGGGAGTGGGCTCGTTCGCCGACGGGGTCGTCATCCGCCGGCACGAGGTCGACTACCTGCGCCCGGTCGACTACGCGCTGGGCCGGGCCACCGCGGAGGCCGCCCCGGCGGTCCGGATCGAGCTCTGGGTGGAGCAGTTGCGGGCCGCGTCGTTCACCGTCGCCTACGAGCTGTACGACGGCGAGGTGCTGGCCAGCACTGCCCGTTCGGTGCTGGTCCCGTTCGACCTGGCCGCGCAGCGACCGCGCCGGATCTCCCCGGAGGAGCGGGCCTTCCTGCTCCGGTACGCCCCCGGGACGGCGCCGTGACCGGGGGCGCCGGGCCGGTGGTCGGGCACGGGCTGTCCGGGGTGGCCGACGCGGGCGCCTTCCTGGCCCGGCTGGTCCGGCTGGACCGGGGCGCCCTGGTCCGGCTCCGGCCGGTGCCGGACGCGGGCCGGACCGCCCTCTGGGCCCGGCTGCCGTGGGAGGTGCTGGTGGTCCGTACCGTCGCGGGCTCGGCCCCCGGCGACGTCACGGTGGCCGCCGCGGAGTTGCTCGGCGAACTGGAGGCGGGTGGGTCCGCGCTGCCCCGGCGCCGGGACGACGGGTGGCGCTGGGCACTGCCGCCGGCGGCGAGCCGGGCGGTGGAGGCGCTGCCCGCCGACGAGGTACGCCGGATCGCCACCGCGGCCGCCGGGACGCTGCGCGAGGCCGTCGCCCACGGGGTGGGTGGCCGCGCGGTGGGGCAGCGGATGGTGCGGGACGCGCTGCTGGACCACGTGGCGGTGGTGGTCACCCCGGACGACGCGCCGGACGCGCCGGACGCGCCGGTGGAGGTGTCGCAGCGGTTGGTCCAGGGGCTGGTCCGGATGGGCTTTCTCGGCCCGGGCGACGTCCAGGTGCGGGTGGCCGGCCGATGGGTCGGACTCGTGGGACCGTACGGAGCGACCTGGTCGCGGAAGGTCGCGGAACTCGCGCTGAGGCCGACCGTGGGTCAGCCGAAAGGATGACCCCTATTCGTTCTTCCGGTTTGGGGCGGCCGTTGGGGGGATGCCTCAACCCGGCTGTCCGGGTACCGTCCATCCTCGGATCCAACGCACCGTAGGCGGCTGGATCCGCTGGGGAGTGAGGTGCGCGAGCGATGCCGTGGTGGTCATGGCGCCCAGGTCCCGCCGCCGGCGGCGGCGATCCGGAAACTCGAACCGGGATCACAGTGGAGGAGAACGTCCGGGTCGGACCACCGACCCCCCGCCAGCCGGCGGACGACGTGGCCGCCGAGCGGTCGGTGATCGCCGACATGCCGGCCACCGTCGCGCCGGTCACGCTCAGCCGGGTCTGCGAGGCGCTCGACCTGCTCGACGTGCGCTACCTGGCCGACGGCGACGGCAACCTGCTGGCCATGTGGGAACGGCACGCCGTGCTGGTCACCCTGGAGGGGCCGGAGGACGAGATCCTGGTCATGCGGGCCCGGCCGCACGCGACGGTGCCGCCGGACTGGGCCGACCGGGCCTACCGGGTGGTCAACGAGTGGAACCACACCCGGCGGTTCTGCAAGGCGTACATCGGCGACCCGACCGAGCGCGGCCAGTTGCCGATCTACGCGGAACTCCAGGTCCCGCTCGGCGCGGGCACCCACGACGCGCTGCTGGTCGAGATGCTCGACTGCGGCGCCGCGGTGGCGACCACGTTCGTCGACTGGCTGCACGACGAGGGCGCGCTGCTCTGACCGGCGGGACGTCGGGGCCCGGCGCGGTCAGGCCCCGGCCGCCGGATCCTCCATCACGTTGACCATGAAGTACGCGGCCCGCTCCAGGTAGTCCCAGAACGCGGTGGCGATCTCCGGTGGCAGGTCCAGCCGGTCCACCGCCCGCCGCATGTGGTGCAGCCAGGCGTCCCGCTCGGCCGCCCCGATCCGGAACGACGCGTGCCGCATCCGCAGCCGGGGATGCCCGCGTTGCTCGGAGTAGGTGTGCGGGCCGCCCCAGTACTGCATGAGGAAGAGGGTCAACCGGTCGGCCGCCGGGCCGAGGTCCTCCTCGGGATACATCGGCCGCAGCAACGGGTCGGTGGCGACACCGGCGTAGAACTCGTCCACCAGCTTGCGGAAGGTGGGTTCGCCGCCGACCGCTTCGAAGAGGGTCATCGACTCGCCTGGGGAAGTCACCCACCCATCCTGCCAGGTCCGGTCGCGGGCCGGCCGCCGCCCACCGCCGGCCGGGTCAGGTGACCGCGTGCCGGCGCCGGGCCCGGTCGCCGGCCGCACGCGCCGGAACGTGCGGTCGGTGGCCCTCCGGGTCCGCCGAGTCGGCGCGGCTGGCCGCCGCGACCGCGGCGTCCACCGTCTCCGGGCGCGGCCAGGTCAGCGCCGCCGCCAGCATCAGCACCACGCCGACGGCGCTCCACACGCCGACCACGGCGGGGACCGCGAAGCGCTCGGCGAGCAGGCCGGTGACCAGCACCGCGGCGCCCTGGATGATCTGGGTGCCGCTGGCCATCACCCCGAACGCCCGGGCCCGGTAGCCGTCCGGCAGGGCGCGGACGAAGAGCCCGTTGGCCGTCGGCACCACCCCGGCGACGGCGAAGCCGCAGGCCGCGGCGAGCAACGCCACCACCACCGGCGGCGGGTCGAACAGGGCCGGGACGAGCACCAGCGGGGCGAGGACCGCCAGCGGGCGTAACAGGGTCAGCCGCCGGGCCGGCCCGACCAGCCGGCCGACCGCCAGCCCGCCGAGGATGTAGCCGACCGGGTTGGCGGCCATGATGACCGCCTGGGCGCTGCCGTTGCTCAGCGCCCCGCCGCTGCGCTCGGTCGCCCAGGCGGCGGCCAGGCCCTCCGGCACGATGGAGAAGAGCATCGCGCTGAACACCAGCACGGCGATGGCCCGCAGGACCGGCTGGCCGAAGACGATCTGGAAGCCCTGGGCGGTCTCCCGTAGCAGGTGGCTGCGGTGCGCGGCGGTCATCGCGGACGGCCGGTTCCGCAGGCCGAAGCGGACCAGGGCGGCCGACGCCGCGAAGGTGGCCGCGTTGACCAGCAGGGCGGCGGGCGGGCTGAACGCGGCGATCGCGGCGCCGATGAGGTAACCGAGGACCTGGGACGCCTGCCCCGCGCTGGAGATGACCGAGAGCCCGACCACCAGCCGGTCGCCGTGCAGGAGTTGCGGGATCACCGCCGAGCGCGCGGCCTGGCTCGGCGGGTTGGCCAGGGTGGCCAGGAAGAGCAGGACGAGGACCGCCCACGGCGGCACTCCGGGCAGCGCCACCAGCACCATCAGCGCCATCCGGAGCAGGTCGCAGGTCACCATGACCTGCCGGTAGCGGTGCCGCTCGGCGACCGCGGCGAGCACCGGGCCGCCGACCAGCCAGGGCAGGTAGCTCGCCGCGAACGCGGCGGCGGAGAGCGCCACCGAGTCGGTCTGCCGGTAGACGAGGAGGGTGACGGCGGCCTTCGCGATGTAGTCGCCGATCCAGGACAGGGCGGTGGCGGCGAAGAGCGCGCGGAACTCGGCCTGACCGAACACGTCGTGGAAGGTCGCCGGGCCCTCCGGGGCGGGTCGCTCGTCGGACACCGTCGCCTCCATCGCCCCCGGCGCCGGCCACTCGTGATGGCCTGACCGGGGACCGTCGTCAGATCTCGGATCAGCGAGGACACGGGCACGCTCAGGAAAGCGTGTTCACCGGATTCTGCCCGATTGTCTGAACCACGGCTAGGGTGAACGGATCGATCGTCGCTTGTCCGACTGAACGAACGGACGATACCCGAGGGGCCGCACGGAGCGCGACCCCCGAAATCGGTCCCCCGGAGCGGGCCGTGTGGCGGCCGCTCAGGTGGCCCCGCCGGTGCCCGTCTCGCCCCGGGTCGACGCCGGTGCGGGCACCCCCGGGTAGTGCCGGGCCGCCGCGATCCGGGCGGTGATGCCCGAGTTCTCCAGCGCCTCGGCCAGCCGGCGGCGCAACTCCCGGCCGACCGCGAACTGACCGTCGGCGGTGGTCTTGACCACGGTCCGGATCACCGAGCCGTCGACCGTGATCTGTTCCACGCCGAGCACCTCCGGCTCCTCGACGATCCGCGTAGACAACTCGGGATCCATCGCCACCGAGGCCGCCGCGGTACGCAGCACCGCGGTGGCCTCCTCGGTGCTGGCGAAGCCGATCGGCAGGTCGACCACCACCAGGGCCCAGCCCTGGCTCTTGTTGCCGACCCGGACGATCTCGCCGTTGCGGATGTACCAGAGCACGCCCCGGCCGTCCCGGACCGTGGTGACCCGCAGGCCGACCGCCTCGACCACCCCGGTCGCCTCGCCCAGGTCCACCGTGTCGCCCACGCCGTACTGGTCCTCGATCAGCATGAACAGGCCGGCGATCAGGTCCTTGACCAGGCTCTGCGCGCCGAAGCCGAGGGCCACGCCGGCGATGCCGGCGCTGGCCAGCAGCGGGGCCAGGTCGAAGCTGAACTCCTTGAGCACCATCAGCAGCGCGATGCCGAACACGAACGCGGTCACCAGGCTGCGCAGCACCGAGCCGATCGCCTCGGCGCGCTGGCGGCGGCGCTCCGGCACGAACTGCTCCGGGCTGAGCGAGGCGCTGGGGATCCGCTCCCGCAGCGGCCGCAGCATGGTCGGCACGGCGCCCTCGGTGGTGGTCCGGACCAGCCGGTTGATCGTCCGGTGCAGCGCCCAGCGGGCGGCCACGGCCAGCAGCAGGATCAGGATCACCCGCAGCGGCTTGAACAGGATCCAGTAGCTGCTCTCGGCGAACCAGGCGGAGTTGGTGACCTTGTACACCCACTCGCAGGAGCTGCTGCCCTGGCAGTCCGGGCGCCGGTCGGAAACGGCGGACAACAACGTGGCGATCAGCTCGGAGACGTTCACCCTGCTTTCGTACCGCACGCCGGCCGGGCGGTGATCGGTGACCCACCGGCACCCACGGGGCGGACCGTGTCATGCACGCCTGTCGCCGAGCCTCTCGATCGACGTGGGTCGAACCGGGCGCGGGAGCCGGGCCGAGGTGACCCGGCTCCCGTGCTGATCAGTTCGGGCGCAGCGACGTGAAGAACTGCCTCAGTTCGCCGGCGAGCAGGTCCGGTTCCTCCAGCGGCATGAAGTGTCCACCCCTGCCGGGTTCACTCCAGTGCCGGATGTCGGTGCAGGCGCGTTCGGCGATCTCGCGCGGGAAGTCGACCATCGACGGTTCGGTGCTCACCGTGAACGCCGCCGGCACCGTGATGTCAGGTCGTGGACTGTTGTGGTGGTAGTCGAAATACTGCCGGAACGAGGAGCCGATCGCGCCGGTCGCCCAGTACAGGGTGATGATCGTGAGCAGGGTGTCCCGGTCGAACCGGCTTGCCAGGTCCCCGTGGTTGTCGCTCCAGTCCCGGTACTTGTCGACGAGCCAGGCGGCCAGTCCGGCCGGTGAGTCCGCCAGCGCCGCGGCGATGGTGTCCGGCCGGGTGCCCATGATGGCGCTGTAGCCGCCATCGGTCTCGTCGTAGGCCGCATCGGCATCGAGAAACGCCTGCTCGGCCGGGGACAGCGGGCGGGCGTCGAAGCTGGCCGGGAACGGTGGGTGGATCATGTGGATGCCCACCACCTGCTCGGGATACCGGGCGCCCAGCCAGCCGGTGACTACGCCGCCGACGTCCCCACCGAAGGCGCCGTAACGCTGGTAGCCGAGGACGTCGGTCATCAAAAGGTGCAGCGTCTGCGCCATCGCGGCCCGGGTGAGCGGACCCTTCGGCAGCTCCGAGTACAGAAAGCCCGGCAGTGAGGGCACCACCACGTCGAATGCGTCGGCGGGGTCGGCCCCGTACTTCGCGGGATCGGTCAGGCGATCGGCCAGCGGCAACATCTCCACGAAGCTGCTGGGCCAGCCGTGACCGAGGATCAGCGGCAGCGGCGCGGGCGCGCCGGCCGGACGCACCCCGGGCAGGTGCAGGAAGTGCAGGCGCCGGCCACCGATCCGGGCCTGGTAATGCGGCAACGCGTTGAGCTCGGCTTCCCGAGCCCGCCAGTCGAACCCGTCGGCCCAGTAGGACACCAGGTCCCGCAGGTAGTCGGGGTCCGCGCCGGCCTGCCACGGCCGATCGCCGCTGCGGTCCGTGAAGCGGGTACGGGCCAGTCGGGCCCGCAGGTCGTCGAGTACCTCGTCGGATACGTCGATACGGAACGGGGAGAAGGTCATTGTTCCTCCGGTCAGGAGGGCGCTCCCCGACGCGAAGTCAGCGGACCGGGATGGCCGGGTGGAGCGCCCAGACGTGATCTTGGGTGTTCACCGGGCTCACCTCCCCTCATCGCTGACTTGATCACCCTACCCACACCGCCCTTCCCACCGCCAGCCCGAAGATCATCGGACGGACGTCCGCCAGGGGCGCAACCGATACCGACAAGGGTTGTGGAACGAGGGCAGACAACGCCGGGAATCACCCCGGCCGGAGCGGAGATCCGCCCAATGCGGGTGATCCGCCGGCCCGAAGCCAGATTCGTGCGTGCAATCCGGGGCGCGATCAGGGACGATGGGCGCAACGGACGTCGGTGATCCGGCCGGCGTCGGTGTCGTTCCCCGCTGCCCGCGGGGGCGGGCCCGGCGCGACAGCGGCAGGAGCGGCTGGACCGGGAGGGTGAGCGCGATGCCTGACATACGACCCACCGCGGGCTCCGGTGCGCTGGTTCTCAACGCCACCTACGAGCCGCTGTGTGTCGTGTCGGTGCGTCGTGCCGCCATCCTCGTGCTCTCCGCCAAGGCGGTCTGTGTCGCCGACGGCGACGGCATCCTGCACAGCGCGCGCAATGCGCTGCCGGTCCCCTCGGTGGTCCGGCTCACCCGCTACGTCCGGGTCCCGTACCGCACCCACATCGGGCTCTCCCGCCGGGCGATCTTCGCCCGTGACGGCTGGCGCTGCGCGTACTGCCGCGGGCCGGCGGAGACCATCGACCACGTCTTCCCGCGCAGCCGGGGCGGCCGGCACGCCTGGGAGAACGTGGTGGCGGCGTGCGCCCGGTGCAACCACACCAAAGGCGACAAGACCCCGGCCGAGCTGGGCTGGCGGCTGCACAACCCGCCGGCGATCCCCAAGGGGACGGCGTGGCGGGTGCTCGGGCACCGGGCGCCGGATCCGCGCTGGGCGGACTGGCTCGACCTGCGCGAGCCCGAGTCCGAGGCGGCCTGACCCGGCCGCGCCGCTCAGCGCCGCGCCTGCACCAGCGAGGCGTACACCACCAGGTTGTCGGCGTACCCGGTCTCGCCGCCCACCCAGCGCCCACCGCAGGTGATCAGCCGCAGGTTGGGGCGGCTGAAGTCGCCGTACACGTCCGCCACCGGCAGGCGCTCCTTGCCGTAGCGCTCGATCCGGGTCACCTCGAAGACGGCGACCGAGTGGTCCTCGCGGGTCACCTCGATCCGGTCGCCGTCGTCGAGGTTCTTCAGGTCGTGGAAGACGGCGGGTCCGGTGGTCGTGTCGACGTGCCCGACGATCACCGCCGGCCCGTACTGCCCGGGGGTGGGGCCCTGGTCGTACCAGCCGACCTCGCCGGCGCGTCCGACGTCCGGTACGGCGATGCTGCCGTCGGAGGCGAGGCCGACCCGGTGCACCGGCGCCCGCAGGTCGATCTCGTTGATGCTGAGGTCGGTCGGCGGGCTGGCGGTCAGCACGGGGAACTTCTTCGGCGGCGGGCGCAGCCCGGCGGTGAGCTGCTCGGGCAGCACGCTGATCCCGGTCACCCGTTCCACCCCGAGCATCGCCACGATCAGCGCCATCAGCGCGGCGACCACCAGCACCGGGGCGCCCGGGCCACGCTGGCCGGCGTACCGCGGCTGGCCGGCGGCCCCGGTGCGGACCGGGACCGGGCGGGTCGGCGGCTCGGTGGTGGTGACGCTGGCCGAGAAGGCGTGCCCGGCGGCGCGGGCGAACCGGCGCGCGGCGCGGGACACCAGGCGGACGCCGGTCCCGGCCGCCGATCCGGTCCGGTGCCGGCCCGGCCGGCGTAGGCCCCGGTCCGGCTGCGACCGGGGGCGGTCGTGGCGGCGCGATGAGCGGGCCATGGCCGTGCCCCGTCAGAAGCGGCTACCGGTCTTGCGCCGGGCACTCACGCCCGCCACCACCGCCACCGCGACCAGACCGCCGACCAGCAGCAGCGAGCCGGCGCCGCGGCCGCCCGCGGTGCCGCCACCCCCGGTCGCCGGGCCCTTGCTCGGCTGCGCCATGTTCAGCACGGTGAGCATGGTCGAGGCGGTGTTGCCGTTGGAGCAGGTCAGGTTCACCGGGTAGTCGCCGGGCGCCTTGTTGCCCGGAATGGTGACCGCGCCGGTGAGGAAGCCGTTGCTCGGTCGGAGCATGACCCGACCGAAGGCGTCCGAGTTCACCTGGGCCTGCCGGTCGTTGTTGTTGTCGCAGCTGGCCCGGATGCTCACCCGGGTGCCGGCCTGGGCGCTGTTCGGCGTCACCTCGACGAAGACGTTCTCCCCGGCCCGGGCCGGGGAGACACCGATCAGGACGAACGCCGCGACCAGGCCGAGCACGCTCAGCACGGCCGAGATGGCGCGGCGGGACAGGAGCCCTCGCATGATTCCCCCCTTCCGGTGCGGTGCACCGGAATCCTGCTGACGGGCAGTGGGGGCCTGCATTCCCGGGGGGTTCAGGTGTTAACGGGGGCCCGGCGGCCAACCCCCGGGCGGCCCGTCCCTCCAGCTCAGCGGCGGCGGCCGGGCGGGGGCGGCGCGGCCGGCGGCAGCGGGGTGACCGGGTGCCAGTCCAGCGGGGTGGAGAGGACCATCGTGCTGGACGGCTGGCCGTACGGGGCGAGCCGGTCGATGACCGCCTCGAACTCGCCCATCGACCCGGCCGCCACCTTGAGCATGCTGCACGCGTCCCCGGTGATCCGGTGGATCTCCATGATCTCCGGCCAGTGCGCCACCTCGGGGTCGTTGAGGATGCAGCGCGAGCCGTAGCAGGACATCCGGATCATCGCGAGCACGGTCCGGCCGGCCCGGGTCAGGTCCACCCGGGCGTGGTAGCCGGTGATCACCCCGGACTCCTCCAGCCGGCGGACCCGCTCGGCCACCGCCGGCGGGGACAGGTGCACCCGGCGGGACAACTCGCTGTACGAGAGCCGGGCGTCGGCCTGGAGTTCGCGCAGCAGCGCCCAGTCCATGTCGTCCACGCGGTGACCTTTCTTCCGTGAAGTCGAACGCGGCAGAAGCCTTCAGAGTGAGAAGTGCTCCCACCGTACCGCCGTTGAACAGGCATTCCATCTGCCGATCCACCCCCGGCATCATGGCCTCTACCGCGCGTACGGAGGGAGACGACGGGTGGAACAGACCACGGTTGTCCGTCCGGCCACCCCGCAGCAGCGGGCGGCCAGGGCGGCGCGTAACGGGGGCGAGCCGACGCTGGAGTTCAGCGACCGGGTGCCCTATGACGCGTACGTGCGGGCGAGCACGCTGCACCGGCTCCAGCAGCCGCTGAGCGACGACCCCGGCGAGATGTCCTTCCTGATGGTCAGCCAGATCATGGAGCTGTACTTCGGGCTGACCTGTCACGAGCTGCGGCACGCCCAGCGGGAGCTGCGGGCCGACCGGATCTGGGAGGCGCTGCCGCCGTTGCGCCGGGCCGCCCTGCACCTGGAGGGGCTCAACGCCGCCTGGCAGGGGCTGCGCTGGATGACCCCGGCCGACTTCAACCGGTTCCGCGACCGGCTCGGCGAGGGCTCCGGATTCCAGTCGGCGATGTACCGCCAGCTGGAGTTCCTGCTCGGGCTGCGCGACCCGGCGCTGATCCGGCCGTTCCGCCGGCAGGCCGAGGTGCACGCGGAGCTGACCGCCGCGCTGGACACGCCGAGCCTCTGGGACGACGTGGTCGCCCTGCTCGCCCGGCGCGGCTTCGACCTCCCCGACGACCTGCTGGCGCGGGACGTGTCGGCCGAGCACGAGGCGCACCCGGCCGTCGAGGCCGCCTGGGTGCGGATCTACGGCGACGCCGGCCCGGAGAACCACCTGCGGCTGCTCGGCGACGCGCTGACCGAGGTGGCCGAGGGGTTCGGCGACTGGCGCTGGCACCACATCAAGGCCGTGCAGCGTTCGATGGGCGCCAAGGTCGGCAGCGGTGGTTCCGCCGGCCTGGCATGGTTGCAGCGCAGCATGGCCCGGGTGGTCTTCCCCGAGCTGTGGTCGGCCCGCACCGCGATGTGACCGGAGAACAGGACATGCACACCGAAGAAGTCGAAGCCCGCAAGCTCGACGCCGACGACCCCGGTCACCGGCACCTGTTCCTGGTGCCGCCCGCCGACGGCGGCCGCTACCCGGAGGCGGCGTACCTGGCCGGCAACTCGCTGGGCCTGCAACCCCGGGCCACCCGCGACGAACTCCTCGCCGACCTGGACGCCTGGCGCCGGCTGGGCGTCGAGGGGCACCTGGAGGCGGAGCGGCCCTGGCTGCCGTACCACGAGCTGCTGACCGCGCCGGCCGCGCGACTGGTCGGCGCGCTCCCCGCGGAGACCGTGGTGATGAACTCCCTCACGGTCAACCTGCACCTGCTGATGGTGAGCTTCTACCGGCCGGCGGGGGAGCGCACCCGGATCGTCATCGAGGACAGCGCCTTTCCCTCGGACAGCTACGCGGTGCGCAGCCAGGCCCGCTTCCACGGCCTCGACCCGGACACCACGGTGGTCCGGCTCAAGCCGCGCCCCGGCGAGGACACCCTGCGGACGCGGGACGTGCTCGACTTCCTGGCCACCGAGGGGCACACCGTCGCGCTGCTGCTGCTCGGCGGCGTCAACTACCTGACCGGCGAGCTGATGGACCTGCCGGCGATCACCGCGGCCGGCCGCGCCGCGGGTGCGGTGGTCGGCTGGGACCTGGCGCACGCGGTCGGCAACGTCCCGCTGGCCCTGCACGACTGGGACGTCGACTTCGCCGCCTGGTGCTCCTACAAGTACCTGAACTCCGGGCCGGGCGCGCTGGCCGGCGTCTTCGTGCACGAGCGGCACCTGGGCGACCCGACGCTGCCCCGCTTCGAGGGCTGGTGGAGCACCGAGGCGGCCACCCGGTTCCAGATGACCCCGGTGTCCCGGCCGCCGGCCACCGTCGAGGCGTGGCAGATCTCCAACCCGCCGATCTTCGCGATGGGGCCGGTGCGTACCTCCCTGGAGCTGTTCGACTCGGTCGGCATGCCGGCGCTGCGGGAGCGCAGCCTCCGGCTCACCGGCTACCTGGAGCGGCTGCTCGACGAGGTGACCGCCGACCGGCCGCTGACCGTGGTCACCCCGCGCGACCCCGAGCGGCGGGGCTGCCAGCTCTCGGTCCGGATCGGGGCGGGTGCCGGGAGCGCGCCGGGCGGCGCCAACGAGCTGACCCGGCGGCTGCGGCACGAGCACGGCGTGATCGCCGACGCCCGGGAGCCGGACATCGTGCGGTTCGCCCCGGTGCCGCTCTACTCGACGTACCACGACTGCTGGCGGGTCGCCGACGCGCTGGCCGCGACGGTGGAGATCCGGTGAGCGCGAGGAGTGAGCCGGTGCTGCGAGCCCCGCAGTCGCGAACGAAAGGCAGGCACTACCGATGACCGAACGCGATGAGATCGCCGTCGTCGGCGCCGGGCTGGCCGGCTGCCTGCTGGCCTGCTTCCTGGCCCGGCGCGGCTACCCGGTCGCCCTCTACGAGCGGCGGCCCGACCCGCGCACCGGGACGGTGGAGCGGGGCCGCTCGATCAACCTGGCGCTCTCCGACCGGGGGCTGGACGCGTTGCGCCGGATCGGCCTGGACGAGCAGGTGATGGCCGACGCGCTGCCGATGCGCGGCCGGATGATCCACCCGGTCGAGGGGGAGGCGCAGTTCCAGTCGTACAGCGTCTCCGGCGACCGGGCGATCAACTCGATCAGCCGGGGCGCGCTGAACAACGCGCTGCTCAACGCCGCCGCCGCCCGGCCCGGCGTGCGGCTCGCCTTCGACCACCGGCTGGTCGGCCTCGACCCGGCCAGCGGCGAGATGACCTTCGAGACCCCGCAGGGCAAGGTCACCGAGACCGCGTCGGTCGTCCTCGGCGCCGACGGCGCCGGCTCCGCGGTGCGTGGGCAGCTGCTCGCGTACGGGGTGCTGACCGAGAGCCTGGACTTCCTCGACTACGGCTACAAGGAACTCACCATCCCGCCGATCGGCGGCGAGTTCGCCCTGGACCCGGGCGCGCTGCACATCTGGCCGCGCGGCACCTCGATGATGATCGCGTTGCCCAACCCGGACCGCTCGTTCACCTGCACGCTGTTCTGGCCCACCCACGGCACCGAGAGCTTCGCCTCGCTGGGCAGCCCGGCGGCCATCGAGCGGTACTTCGCCACCCACTACCCGGACCTGGTGCCGCTCGCCCCGAACCTGGTCGACGACTACCAGCACAACCCGGTCGGTGTGCTCGGCACGGTCCGCTGCACGCCCTGGCAGGTGGCCGGGAAGGTGGGCCTGCTCGGCGACGCGGCGCACGCCATCGTGCCGTTCTACGGCCAGGGCGCGAACTGCGCCTTCGAGGATGTCGTCGAGCTGGACCGCTGCCTGGACGAGTGCGGGGACCAGTGGGCGTCGGCGCTGCCGCTGTTCCAGCACCGCCGGCAGGCCAACGCCGAGGCGATCGCCCGGATGGCGCTGGCCAACTTCGTGGAGATGCGGGACAAAGTCGCCTCCCCGGTGTTCCAGACCCGCAAGAAGATCGAGCACGCGTTGGAGCGGGCCCTGCCCGGCCGGTACGTGTCGCAGTACGAACTGGTCTCCTTCTCCACCACCCCGTACGCGCAGGTGCGCCGCCGGGTGCGCCGGCAGTACCAGGTGGTGGGGGCGGTGGGGGCGGTGGCGGCGGGCGCGCTGGCCATGCTGGCCGGCGCCGTGGTGGCGGTCGGGCGCGGGAGGCGGCGATGACGCTCTGGGATCCCCGGCTGATGGCCGGGCAGGCGCCGGACGGCCCCGGCCTGCTGCGCAACTTCGTCGGCGGCGCGTTCACCGACACCGGCACCCGGTTCACCAAGCGCAGCCCGGTCACCGGCGAACCCGTCTTCGAGGTGGTCGAGGCGTCGTCGTCCGTGGTGGACGACGCGGTCGCCGCGGCCCGGGCGGCGCTGCGCGGGCCGTGGGGGCGGATGGGTGAGCGGGAGCGCGCCGAGGTGCTGCGCCGGGTCGCCGACGAGCTGGAACGCCGCTTCGACGACATGGTCGCCGCCGAGGTGGCGGACACCGGCAAGGCCATCTCCCAGGCCCGTACGCTGGACATCCCGCGGGGCGCCGCCAACTTCCGGGCGTTCGCCGAGATCGTGGCGACAGCGCCGACCGAGTCGTTCACCACGGTCACCCCGACCGGCGGCCGGGCGCTGAACTACGCGGTCCGCAAGCCGGTCGGCGTGGTCGCCGTCATCGTGCCGTGGAACCTGCCGCTGCTCCTGCTCACCTGGAAGGTGGCCCCCGCGCTGGCCTGCGGCAACGCGGTGATCGTGAAGCCCAGCGAGGAGACCCCCGCCTCGGCCACCCTGCTGGCCGAGGTGATGGCCGCCGCCGGCGTGCCGGCGGGCGTGTTCAACCTCGTGCACGGCTTCGGCCCCGGCTCGGCCGGCGAGCACCTGACCCGGCACCCGGGCGTGGACGCGATCACCTTCACCGGCGAGTCGGCCACCGGCAGCGCCATCATGCGCGCCGCCGCCGACGGGGTGAAGGCGGTCAGCTTCGAGCTGGGCGGCAAGAACGCCGGGCTGGTCTTCGCCGACGCCGACCTGGACGCCGCGGTGGCCGGCTCGGTCCGGTCCAGCTTCACCAACGGCGGCCAGGTCTGCCTCTGCACCGAACGGATCTACGTGCAGCGGCCGGTCTTCGAGGAGTTCACCGCCCGGCTGGCCAAGCGCGCCGACGAGCTGGCGTACGGCTGGCCGGCGGACGAGGCGACGGTGAACATGCCGCTGATCTCGCACAGCCACCGGGACAAGGTGCTCGGCCACTACGACCTGGCCCGTACCGAGGGCGCCGAGGTGCGCGCCGGGGGCGGGACGCCGCGCTTCGGCGACGCCCGCGACGGCGGCGCGTACGTGCAGCCGACGGTGCTCACCGGGTTGCGGCCGGACGCCCGCACCAACCGGGAGGAGATCTTCGGACCGGTGGTGCACGTCGCGCCGTTCGACGACGAGGACGAGGCGTACGCCCTGGCCAACGGCACCGACTACGGCCTGGCGGCGACGGTCTGGACCCGGGACGTGGGACGCGCGCACCGGGCCGGGGCCCGGCTGGACGCCGGGATCGTCTGGGTGAACACCTGGTTCCTGCGCGACCTGCGCACCCCGTTCGGCGGCGTGAAGGCGTCCGGCATCGGCCGGGAGGGCGGCGTGCACTCGCTCGACTTCTACTCCGAACTCACCAACGTCTGCGTGGACCTGTCGTGAGCGGCCGGGGGACCGGCGGTGGTGCGCGCGGCGGGCAGAATGGCCGGCATCGTGAGCGCGCGGAGCGGGCCGGAGCGGCGGACCGCACGCAGCGCCGTGAGCGAACGCGAGGAGCCGGCATGACCGTCGACATCGAGGCCGCCAACCGGGAACTGGCCACGGCCCGGCAGGACGAGAAGCCCTGCCCGCCGCTGCGCGGCCGGTTGCTGCCGGAGGGCGACATCGAGGCCGCCTACCAGGTGCAGCAGGTCTACACCCGGCAGCGGCTCGGCAAGGGCTACCGCCGGGTGGGGGCGAAGATCGGGCTCACCTCCCGGGCGGTGCAGGAGAGCTTCGGCGTCTTCCAGCCCGACTTCGGAGTGCTCTTCGACGACATGGCCGTACCGGACGGGGTCGAGGTGCCGATCGGGCGGCTGCTGCAACCGCGGGTGGAGGCGGAGATCGCCTTCGTGCTCGGCCGGGACCTGCCCGACGAGCGGGTCACCACCGTCGACCTGCTCCGCGCCGTCGACCACGTGCTGCCGGCCATCGAGATCGTCGACTCGCGGATCGCCGGCTGGGACATCTCCATCGTGGACACCGTGGCGGACAACGCCTCCAGCGGGCTCTTCGTGCTCGGCACCGCGCCGCGTCGGCTCGCCGACGTGGACCTGCGGCTGGCCGGCATGGTGCTGGAGCACGCCGGGGAGCCGGTCTCGGTGGGCGCCGGGGCGGCCTGCCTCGGCAACCCGCTGCACGCGCTGGAGTGGCTGGCCGGCACCATGGCCCGCGCCGGCGACCCGCTCAAGGCCGGGGACGTGGTGCTGTCCGGGGCGCTCGGCCCGATGGTGCCGGTGACGCCGGGCGCCGCCTACGAGGCGCGGATCTCCGGGCTCGGCTCGGTGCGGACCTGTTTCTCCAAGGAGACGCGATGAGCGAGCGTCAGCGAGCGAATCATCAACGCAGCCGCCTGGTGCCTCATGGTGGCACGAAGCGAAGCGGAGTGCCGGCATGAGTGTCGGGGTGGCGGTGCTCGGGTCGGGCAACATCGGCACCGACCTGATGATCAAGGTGCTGCGGCTCAGTACCGACCTGCGGATGGTCGCGATGGCCGGCATCGACCCGGCCTCCGACGGTCTGGCCCGGGCCCGCCGGCTTGGCGTGGCGACCACCGCCGACGGCGTGGACGGCCTGGTGGCCATGCCCGAGTTCGCCGACGTCGAGCTGGTCTTCGACGCCACCTCGGCCGGCGCGCACCGCCGCCACGACGAGGTGCTGCGCGCGCACGGCCGGACCGTGGTCGACCTGACCCCGGCCGCGGTCGGCCCGTACGTGGTCCCGCCGGTCAACCTCGACGAGCACCTGCACGAGCCGAACGTCAACATGGTCACCTGCGGCGGGCAGGCCACCGTGCCGATCGTGCACGCGGTCGGCCGGGTCACCCCGGTCGCGTACGGGGAGATCGTCGCCTCGATCGCCTCGAAGTCGGCCGGCCCCGGCACCCGGGCCAACATCGACGAGTTCACCGAGACCACCGCCCGGGCCATCGAGGTGGTCGGCGGCGCCGGGCGCGGCAAGGCCATCATCGTACTGAACCCGGCCGACCCGCCGCTGCTGATGCGGGACACCGTCTACTGCCTCTGCCCGGACGCCGACGCCGACCGGGCCGCCATCGCCGCCTCGGTGGCCGACATGGTGGCCACCGTGCAGGAGTACGTCCCCGGCTACCGGCTCAAGCAGGACGTGCAGTTCGACCGGGTGGACACCTACGCGCCGGTCCTCGGCCGGCACTTCACCGGGCTCCAGGTCTCGGTCTTCCTGGAGGTCTCCGGCGCCGGGCACTACCTGCCCGCGTACGCCGGGAACCTGGACATCATGACCTCGGCCGCGCTACGCACCGCCGAGCGGCTGGTCGCGCTCCGGACGGCGGCCGGGGTGAGCGCGAGGAGCGCGGCGGAGCGGAGCCCCGCGGTCGCGCACAACGGGGGGATCGCATGACCGACCTCTACATCCAGGACGTGACGCTGCGCGACGGCATGCACGCCATCGCCCACCGGTACACGGTGGACCAGGTGCGGACCATCGCCGCCGCGCTGGACGCGGCCGGGGTGGCCGCGATCGAGGTGGCGCACGGTGACGGGCTGGCCGGTTCCAGCGTCAACTACGGCCACGGCGCGGCCGGCGACGCGGACTGGATCGCCGCGGCCGCCGAGGTGCTGACCAGCGCGCGGCTCACCACCCTGCTGCTGCCCGGCATCGGCACCATCGCCGACCTGAGGGCGGCGAAGGCGCTCGGGGTGACCAGCGTGCGGATCGCCACCCACTGCACCGAGGCGGACATCTCCGCCCAGCACATCTCCTGGGCCCGGGAGAACGGCATGGACGTCGCCGGGTTCCTGATGATGTCGCACATGAACGATCCGGCCGGGCTGGCCGCACAGGCCAAGCTCATGGAGTCGTACGGGGCGCACTGCGTCTACGTGACCGACTCCGGCGGCCGGCTGCTGATGTCCGACGTGGCCGAGCGGGTCGACGCGTACCGGCAGGTGCTGGAGCCGCAGACGCAGATCGGCATCCACGCCCACCACAACCTGTCGCTGGGCGTGGCGAACAGCGTGGTGGCGGTCGAGCACGGCCGGATCCTCGGCGCCGGGCCGCTCGGCTCCCCGTCCGGGCGGACCGTCCGGGTGGACGCCTCGCTGGCCGGCATGGGCGCGGGCGCCGGCAACGCCCCGCTGGAGGTCTTCGTGGCCGTCGCCGAACTGCACGGCTGGAAGCACGGCTGCGACGTGTTCGCGCTGATGGACGCGGCCGACGACGTCGTCCGGCCGCTCCAGGACCGGCCGGTGCAGGTGGACCGGGAGACGCTCTCCCTCGGCTACGCGGGCGTCTACTCCAGCTTCCTGCGGCACGCCGAGCGCGCCTCCGCGAAGTACGGCGTGGACGTCCGGTCGATCCTGGTCGAGCTGGGCCGGCGCCGGATGGTCGGCGGCCAGGAGGACATGATCGTGGACGTGGCGCTCGACCTCGCCGGCACGGAGGCCGTGCGCGCCAGGAGTGAGCCGGGCCCGCGGGCCCCGGAGCCGCGAACGAAGGGTGGCGCAGCATGATCGGGCCGGACATCGCGGGCATCGCCGAGAAGCTGGGCGCGGCGGCCGACACCGCCAGCGCCATCCCGCAGCTCGCCGCCGAGACCGGCCTCGACGTCGACGCCGCGTACGCGGTGCAGACCGCGCTGCTGCAACGCCGGCTGGACCGGGGTGAGCGGCTGATCGGGCTGAAGATGGGGCTGACCAGCAAGGCCAAGATGGCCCAGGTGGGCGTGGACGAGGTGATCTGGGGCCGGCTCACCGACGTGATGCGGGTGCCCGACGGTGGCACGGTCGACGTGGCCGAGTTCATCCACCCCCGGGTCGAGCCCGAGGTGGCGTTCCTGCTGGACCGCCTTCCCGAGCCCGGCGAACCGGTCGGCGCGTTCACCGAGGCGGTCCGCGCGGTGGCCCCGGCGATCGAGCTGATCGACTCCCGGTACGCGAACTTCACCTTCTCCCTGCCGGACGTGATCGCCGACAACACCTCGGCCGCGGCGTTCGTGGTCGGCCCCTGGTCGCCGGTGCCGGACGGGCTGGACAACCTGGGCGTGCTGCTGGAGATCGACGGCCGGGTGGCCCAGGTCGGCTCGACGGCGGCGATCCTCGGCGACCCGCGCCGGGCCCTGGACGAGGGCCTGCGGCTGGCCGGCCGGCACGGCGTGCGGCTGCGCGAGGGCTGGGTGTTCCTGGCCGGCGCGGCCACCGCCGCCGTGCCGCTGCGCCCGGGCGCGCACGTCCGCGCCGTCGTCGAGAAGCTGGGCGCGGCGTCGCTGCGAGCTGCGTCGTGACCGCCCGGGTGGTGGCGGGGAAGGCCGTGCCGCGGGGGGCGTTTCCGCACGTGAAGGTGGCCGGCGGTTTCGTCTTCGTGTCCGGCACGTCGTCGCGCCTCCCGGACAACACCTTCGCGGGCGTGACGGTGGACGAGTTCGGCACCACCGACCTGGACATCCGCGCCCAGACCCGGGCGGTGATCGAGAACATCGGCGACCTGCTGGCGTCGGTCGGGGCGGACCTGGCCGACCTGGTGCAGGTCACCAGCTACCTGGTCAACATGAACGACTTCGGTGGCTACAACGAGGTGTGGGCGGAGTTCTTCGACGCCACCGGTCCGACCCGGACCACGGTGGCCGTGCACCAGCTCCCGCACCCGCACCTGCTGATCGAGATGCAGGCCGTGGCCCTACTACCGTCGGGAGGTCCGTCATGAGTGAGATCGCCGAGCCGTTCAGCTTCTCCGGCTGGATCGGGGAGAACCAGCACCTGCTCAAGCCGCCGGTGGGCAACAAGGAGATGCTGCCCGGCAGCGACGACTTCATCGTCATGGTGGTGGGCGGCCCGAACCAGCGCACCGACTTCCACGTCGACCCGTACGAGGAGTTCTTCTACCAGGTCAAGGGCAACATGCACATCAACCTGATGCTGCCGGAGGGCCCGCGTACGGTGCACGTCCGCGAGGGCCAGATGTGGATGCTGCCGCGCAACACCCCGCACTCGCCGCAGCGGCCGGAGGCCGGCTCGATCGGCATGGTCATCGAGCGGGTCCGCGAGGAGGGCACCCTGGAGAAGTTCCGGTGGTACTGCTCCGAGTGCAGCCACCAGGTGCACGAGGTGGAGCTCCAGGTGCGCGACATCGCCGCCGACCTGCCCCCGGTGTTCCAGGCGTTCTACGCCGACGAGAAGGCCCGCACCTGCACCAACTGCGGGGCGCTGCACCCGGGCAAGGGCTGATGACCGGACCTGCCGCGCGGCCCCCGCTGGTGGACGTGCACACGCACGTCGTACCGAAGGGGTGGCCGGACCTCGCCGCGGCCTGCGGCGGGTCCGGCTGGCCCTGGCTGCGGGTGGACTCCGAACGCGCCGCCATGATCATGGTGGGCGGGACGGAGTTCCGGCCGGTCGGCGCGGAGTGCTGGGACGCCGGCACCCGGCTCGCCGACATGGCCGCCGACGGGGTGGACGTGCAGGTGGTCTCGCCCACCCCGGTCTTCTTCAGCTACGACCGCCCGGCCGACCAGGCGGTCAAGGTGGCCCGGATCTTCAACGACCTGACGCTGGAGGTCACCGCGGCCGGCGGCGACCGGCTGGTGCCGTTCTGCCAGGTGCCGTTGCAGGATCCGGACGCCGCCTGCGCCGAGCTGGACCGCTGCCTGGCGGCCGGGCACGCCGGGGTGGAGATCGGCAACCATGTCGGCGACCGGGACCTCGACGACGCCGGCATCGTGCGGTTCCTCACCCACTGCGCCGAGGTGGGCGCCCCGGTCTTCGTGCACCCGTGGGACATGCCGGGCGGCCCCCGGCTGGACCGCTGGATGGCCCGCTGGCTGGCCGGGATGCCCGCCGAGACGCACCTGTCCGTGCTGGCGCTCATCCTCGGTGGGGTCTTCGACCGGGTGCCGGAGACGCTGCGGATCTGCTTCGCGCACGGCGGCGGCAGCTTCCCGTTCTGGCTGGGCCGGGCCGACAACGCCTGGCACCGCCGTGGCGACCTGGTCCGGGGCGCCTCCACCGCCCCGCCCAGCAGCTACGTCAACCGGTTCAGCGTCGACTCGGTGGTCTTCGAGCCGGCCGCGCTGCGGTTGCTGGTCGACACGATGGGCGAGGACCGGGTGCTGGTCGGCAGCGACTACCCGTACCCGCTGGGGGAGCGGCCGGTGGGGCAGGTGGTCCACAAGGCCGACTTCCTCACCGCCGACCAGCGGGACAAGCTGCTCGGCGGCAACGCACTGCGCTTCCTGCACGGTTGACACCGAGTCGCGGCGAGTCGGGATGTCCCTGCGCAGGGACAGGCCGACTTGCCGCACGGTGAGTCGATTAAGCCGCGGTCAACGGGCAGGATGGCGGTATGGCCGAGCCGCACGACCTGACCGCGCTGGAACAGGCCGCCGCGATCCACCGGGGTGAGCTGTCCAGCGTGGAGCTGGTCGAGCACCACCTGCGCCGGGTCGACGCGCTCGCCGACACCGTCGGCGCGTTCGTCACCGTCACCCCGGACCGGGCCCGGGCGGCCGCGCGGGCCGCCGACGCCGTGCCGGTGGACGAGCGCGGGCCGCTGCACGGCGTACCGACCGCGATCAAGGACCTGACGCTGACCGCCGGCGTACGCACCACCTTCGGCTCGGCCGCGTTCGCCGACTTCGTCCCGCCCGTCGACGCCGACGTGGTGCGGCTCATGACCGACGCCGGACTGGTCAGCCTCGGCAAGACCACCACCTCCGAGCTGGGCTGCTCGCTCTACTCGGAGGGTCTGGTGGCGCCGCCGGCCCGCAACCCGTGGCACCTCGCGTACACGGCGGGCGGGTCCAGCGGCGGCGCGGCCGCGGCGGTCGCCGCCGGCCTCGTACCGGTGGCGCAGGGCTCCGACGGCGGCGGCTCGCTGCGCATCCCGGCGTCCCTGTGCGGCCTGGTCGGTTACAAGCCGAGCCGGGGCCTGGTCTCCGGCGGCCCGCTCGGCTTCGGCGCGTTCGGGCTGCCCACCAACGGCCCGCTGGGGCGGACCGTCACCGACGTCGCGGCGCTGCTCGACGTGCTCGCGCGGCCGGTGCCCGGTGAGCCGTACCTGCCACCGGTCCCGCCCGCCGGCGGCTACCTGGCCGCCGCCCGGGACGCCGTCCCGGACCGGCTGCGGATCGGCCGCTTCACCGCGCCGATGCTCGCCGACGTGCCGGTGCACCCCGACTGCCTGGCCGCCGTCGACCGGGCCGCCGAGCTGCTCACCGCGGCCGGCCACGAGGTGGTCGAGGTTCCCGCGCCGCTCGGCCCCGCGGCGTGGCCGCTCTTCGAGACCGTCTGGTACGTGCTGGCGCTCGCCCCGGTGCCCGCCGGGCGGGAAAGCGAGCTGCTGCCGCTGACCCGGTTCCTGCGCGAGCGGGGCGCGGCCGTCGGCGCCGGCGCGCTGATGGCCGCGCTCGGCGAACTCCAGGCCCAGGTACGCCTCGGCGTCCGCCGCACCGCCGGCTGCGACCTGCTGCTCTGCCCCACGCTGGCCGCCCCGCAGGCGCCCGTGGGCGCGTTCGCCGGCCTCGACCCGGCGGACGATTTCGACCAGCAGCGCCGGTTCTCGCCGTACTGCGCCATCTTCAACGTCACCGGCGACCCGTCCGTTTCGCTGCCGGTCGGTCGCACCGCCGACGGGCTGCCCGTCGGGGTGCTGCTCACCGGTCGGTACGGTGCCGACGCGACATTGATCGGTGCTGCCGCGCAAGTGGAGCACGCCTGTGGCGGATGGGATCAGCACCCCGCAATCTGGCGGGCGGCCGGCTCCGCTAACGTGAACATCACAAGCGGGATCGGGTACGCGTCGGAATGACCGTCCACCCGACCCGGAACATTCCTGGTCTCTCTTTCCGCCTGGGGGCGTTGGGATTGTCTGTTACCGAGACGTTGGTGGTCTTCGTCGGCATCCCGACGGCCGTGGTGCTGGTGATCGCCGGCCTGGTGTTCGCCGGCAGCGGCCGTGGCGGCGGTGGCGGCGCGAAGCGCTACCGGCCGGGCCGGCGCTTCGACTTCACTCCGGTCTGGTTCCTGGGCCGTCCGGAGCAGCTGGCCGACTCGGCCGGCACCGCACTGGCCGCCGGCGCGCAGGCGCCGGCGCTGACCAGCCGCAAGCAGGAACTGGCCGGCCGGGAGGCGCCGGCCGGTGGAACCGGAGGCGCAAGTGACCGTTGGTGAGAAGCAGGCGGCGGCGGGGGTCGGTAACCCGCCCGAGGTGCTGGACGGGCCCTTCTCGACCCGCCAGCTGCTCCGCATCGACGAGGCGCTGCGCCTGGCCGACAAGGGCACCGGGCTGGTCTTCTCGGTCTACGTGGGCGGCCTCGACGAGCCGATCCGGGAGCACGCCGAGCGGCTGCACCGGCAGCTCGCCGAGCCGGACCGCTCGGTGCTGATCGCGGTGTCGCCCAACCAGCGCCAGCTGGAGATCGTCACCGGCCGGTACGCCCGCAAGCGCATCCCGGACACCTACGCCAAGCTCGCCGCGCTCTCCATGGTGGCGTCCTTCGGCGGCGGCGACCTGGCCGGCGGCGTCATCCAGGGCCTCGACCAGCTCGCCAGCCACGCCGGCAAGGGCTGAGCCCACCCGCAGCCACGACGAAGCCCGGTCCGCGAGCAACGCGGGCCGGGCTTTCTCGTGCTCGACTCAGCGCGGCCAGGCGCTCGGATCGAGGAGCATCGGCCAGGGCTCGTCGACCTGCTCTCCACCCGATAAACGGCCGGGGCCGGCGTGGGTTCCCGCCCACGCCGGCCCCGGCCGCGTGCCGCTTCCTCAGGCGCTGCGAGCGTCCCGCTCGCGGGCCTTGAGCGCCCGGACGACGCCGTCGCGCCCCTCGGCCACCAGCCGGCGCAGCGGCGCCGGGTGACCCTCCTGGGCCAGCCAGCCGTCGGTGGCCGTCACGGTGTCCTCGTCGACCAGGTACGCCGGGTAGGCGAGCTGGACGAACTCCTGCGCCGGCTCGCTGTCCCGCTGCGCCCACACCTGCGCCACGGTGGCGAAGTACCGGTCCCGGTAGGGCGCGGTCAGCTCGACCTGCGCGGGGTGGGTGAAGCCCTGCAGCAGCGCCCGGTTGCGCCAGTTCGGCAGCGCCTCCGGGCCGGTGAGCTGCGCCCACACCGCCGCCTTGTTCTCCGCGGTCGGCACCAGCGCGTGCGCGTACGCTGCCTCCCGCTCGCCGCTGGCGGTGCGGTCGCCGGCCAGCTCGGCCTCCACCTCGGCGGTGCCCGCCGCGCCGTTGGCCACCAGCGACTGCAGCACCGTCCAGCGCAGCTCGGTGTCCACGGTCAGCCCGGCCGGCACCTCCCCGCCGTTGAGCCAGCCGCGCAGCGTGGCCAGGTCCTCGGCGGAGCGGGCCGCGGAGGCGTACGCCCGGGCCCAGGCGAGCTGGAAGCCGCTGCCCGGCTCGGCCGCCGCGAGCGCGGTCCGCGCGGTCCGGGCCAGGTCGGCCCAGCCGGTCGGCGCCCAGTCCGGATCGACGTAGAAGGTGAGCGTGGTGGTCGCCTGCCGGAGGGTCGCGGTGACCAGGTTGATGTCGGTCTCCGCCGGCAGCCCGGCGAGCACCAGCGCCACGTAGTCGCGGCCGGACAGCTCCGCGTCCCGGGTCATGTCCCAGGCGGCGGTCCAGCACAGCGCCCGGGCCAGCGACGCGTCGAAGCCCGAGATGTGCTGCACCACGGTGGCCATCGACCGCTCGTCCAGCCGCAGCTTGGTGTACGTGAGGTCGTCGTCGTTGAGCAGCAGGACGTCGGCGGCCGGCTTGCCGTGCAGCGCGGTGAGCTCGGTGACCTCGCCGGTCACGTCCACCTCGACCCGCTCCCGCCGGACCAGCCGCCCGTCGGTCAGGTCGTAGAGGCCCACCCCGATCCGGTGGGTCCGCAGCGTCGGGTACCCGGCCGGCGCCTCCTGGCGGACCAGCACCCGCTCGTACCCGCCGTCGGCGCCGATCGTCACCTCGGGGCGCAGCGTGTTGACCTGCGCGGTCTCCAGCCACTGGGCGGCGAACTTGCGCAGCTCCCGGCCGGAGGCCGTCTCCAACTCCGACAGCAGGTCGTCGAAGGTGGCGTTGCCCCACGCGTGCTTGCCGAAGTACGCCCGCAGGCCGGCCAGGAACGGCTCCTCGCCCACGTACGCGACGAGCTGCTTGAGCACGCTGGCGCCCTTGGCGTACGTGATGCCGTCGAAGTTGACCTCGACCGCCTCCAGGTCCGGCATCTCGCAGTAGACCGGGTGGGTGGAGGAGAGCTGGTCCTGCCGGTAACCCCAGTTCTTGCGGATCGACAGGAAGGTCGTCCACGCCTCGGCGAAGCGGGTGGCGTGGGTGTTGCACCAGTGGCTGGCCCACTCGGCGAACGACTCGTTCAGCCACAGGTCGTTCCACCAGCGCATGGTGACCAGGTCACCGAACCACATGTGCGCCAGCTCGTGCAGGATCGTGTTGGCCCGCTGCTCGTACTCGAAGTCGGTGACCTGGGAGCGGAAGATGTAGTGCGACTCGGCGTGCGTGACGCAGCCGAAGTTCTCCATCGCGCCGGCGTTGAAGTCCGGCACCCAGAGCTGGTCGTACTTGGGCAGCGGGTAGCGCACCTGGAACTGCTCGTGGAAGAAGTCGAAGCCCTGCTTGGTGATCAGGAACAGGTCGTCGGCGTCCAGGTACCGCGCCATCGAGGCCCGGCAGAACACACCCAGGTCGATGCCGTCGTGGCTGTCCCGCACCTCGTGGTACGGCCCGGCGCAGAGCGCCGTGATGTAGGTGCTCATCCGGGCCGACTCGGCGAAGTGGACGGTCTTCAGCGCCTCGCCGGCCGGTTCCTCGCGCGCCACCGGCATGTTGGACACCACCCGCCAGTGCTCGGGGACGGTGGCGTGCCAGGTGTAGACGCTCTTCAGGTCGGGCTGGTCGAAACAGGCGAAGACGCGTTGCGCGTCGGCCGTCTCGAACTGGCTGTAGAGGTAGGTCTCACCGTCGACCGGGTCGACGGTGCGGTGCAGGCCCTGGCCGCTGTTCGAGTAGGCGAAGTCGGCGTCGACCACGAGGACGTTCTCCTCGGCCAGGCCGGTCAGGGTGAGCCCGTTCTCCGCGGACCAGCCGGAGAGGTCCACCGGCGTACCGTTGAGCGTCGCGGCGCGGACCGAGTCGGCGGCGGTCTCGATGAACGTGCTCGCTCCCGGCTCGGCGCAGCGGAACCGGACCTCGGTCACCGAGCGGAACGTCCGGCCCCCGGCCTGTACGGCGGTCGACAGGTCAAGGCTGATGTCGTACCCGGTCACGTCGAGCAGGCGGGCCCGCTCGGTGGCCTCGACCTGGGTCAGGTTGCGCACTCCCGGCACTGTTCGTCTCCATCCCACTCGTCTCGCCGCGCCCCGCGGCAGCGTCTCACCGGCCAGCTCGTGACGACCGGCCAAAACCGAGTCTTCCATGCACGGACGGGCGGCGGTGGCCGAGGTCACGCTCTCATTCCGGTACCGGTCGATGCCGCGCGGGGTGAGGATCGGAGTAGCGGCGCGCCGGGGTCCGGCGCGCGAAGTCGTGAAGGGATATCACCGTGACCGAACGTGTCGCTGTGGACATGTGGTTCGACCCGCTCTGCCCGTGGGCGTGGATCACCTCCCGCTGGCTGCTGGAGGTCGAGCAGGTCCGGGACGTGGAGATCCGTTTCCACGTGATGAGCCTGTCCGTGCTGAACGAGGGGCGGGACCTGCCCGAGCAGTACCAGGACCTGATGCAGAAGGGTTGGGGCCCGGTACGGGTCTGCATCGCCGCCGAGCAGGCGCACGGCGGTGAGGTGCTGGCCCGCCTCTACACCGCCCTGGGCACCCGGATCCACCTCGGCAAGGAGGAGCTCGGCCGGGAGCTGCTGGTCGGCGCGCTGACCGATGTCGGGCTGGACCCGGCGCTGGCCGACGCCGCCGATTCCACCGAGTACGACGAGGCGCTGCGGACCAGCCACGAGGCGGGCATGCGGCCGGTCGGCACCGACGTCGGCACCCCGGTGATCCACGCCCCGGGCCCGGACGGCCGCCAGGTCGCCTTCTTCGGCCCGGTGATCACCCCGGCGCCGAAGGGCGAGGCAGCCGGCAAGCTGTGGGACGGCGTCCTGCTGGTCGCCGGCACGCCGGGCTTCTACGAGCTGAAGCGCACCCGCGAGCAGGGCCCGATCTTCGACTGAGGGACGGGCGCGGGCCTGCTTCCGCACACCGCCCGTGCCGTAGTGCCTCCGCCGAACCCCGCGCCGCCCACCGTCACCCGGGCGGCGCGGGGTTCGTTTCACCGGGTGTCCCAGCCGGCGGCCCACCCGGCCGCACTCCCGGCAGCTCCTGGAGGCGTTTTCCATGGCCAAGCACCGCCGCATGCCCGACGACGAGCCGCAGCCGGCCACCGGGGAGTCCGGTGCGACGTACTGGTCGGTGACCGAGGGCGACTGGCCGGACGTCCGGCCGACCCTGCCCACCGAGATGGTCGATCTGCTGGCCCCGCCGATCGTGGTCGGGGTGGCCCGGGTGGTGGCCACCTCCCGGATGAGCCCGCCCGGCGACCCGGACGGGCCGGCCCGGACATCGGCCCCGGTCCGCGCCGCCACCGTCGGCGGCCGCCCGCCGCAGGGCGGCACGACGACGGTACGGCTCGCCACCGCCGCCGCCACGACCTCCCGGCCGCCCACCCCGGCCCCGGGCCGCCGTCCCTCCGGCCGGCACCGCACCTCCTGACCGGTTGAAGCCGTCGGCGCCGCCGGGGGCTCGAGCCGGGCCCGCTCCTTTCATCTGGTGGACGGGGGCGAGTCCGCCGGTGGGGCCCGTGCGGGCGCGGGTAGCGTCAGCGGGCATGACGGTCGTGCATCCGATCGCCCGGGCCTGGATCACCACTGGCGGCACCGGCGCGCAGAACTACGACGAGTTCGCCGACGACGCGGAAATCACCGCCATCATCGAGGCGAACCCGCACAGTGCCCTGGGCATCGAGATGCCCCACCGGGCGCCGGAGAGCGTCGGGAAGTCCTTCCTCGACGCGCTCCCGGACGCGGTGGGCCGCCTCGCCGAGGCCAAGGCCGACGGCAGCTACACCCCGGCCGAGCAGGTCGTGGTGCTCTACCGGATCAGCGCCCCGGGCGAGGAGACCGCGTACGGGCTCTTCGCGATGGTCGACACCGACCAGATCTCCACCCGGGCCGACGAGCCCGGCCTGGTGATCCGCAACGAGGACGTGTTCATCGCCAAGGTGCGCGAGCGGGTCGCCCTGGCGGAGGCGCTCGGGCACCTGCTCTCGCCCGTACTCCTGCTCCAGACCGGGTGCGGCGACGAACTGCACGCGGCGCTCGCGGCGGCGACCGACGGGGCGGGCGCGCCGGCCGCCACCGACGTGGACCAGGCCGGGCGGACGCACGCGATCTGGCTGCTCGGTCCTGGCCCGGAGCAGGACGAGCTGACCAACCTGGCGGGCGGCGGCGAGCTGGTGGTGGCGGACGGCAACCACCGCAGCCTGGCCGCGCAGACCGGCGGCTTCCCGCGCTTCCTGTCGGTCATCACCACCCCGGCGTCGGTCGCCATCCAGCCCTACAACCGGCTGGTCAGCGAGCTGACCACCACCCCGGCGGAGCTGCTCGACCGGCTCCGCGCGGCCGGCGCGGAGATCACCGCGCTGCCGAGGCCGGCCGAGGTTCCCGCGACCGGCGGCACCGTGCACCTCCACCTCGCCGGTCAGGGGTACGCGGTGCGCCTGCCGCAGGTCGGCGGGGCCCGGCTGGAGAACCTCGACCACGCGCTGGTGGAGCGGCTGCTGCTGCGCGACGCGCTCGGCCTCGATCCGGGCGACAAGCGGATCACCTACGTCGGGGGCGACTATCCGGCGAGCTGGCTCACCGGCGAGGTCGACGCGGGCCGGGCCGAGCTGGCCGTCCTCATCGCCCCGGTGACCGTGGACGACTTCGTCGCGGTGAACCTGGCCCGGGAGAAGATGCCCCGCAAGAGCACCTGGTTCACCCCGAAGGCCCGCGCGGGCCTGGTCGCCGCGGAGCTGCCGCAGCCGATCTTGTGACGAATCCGCCTTCGGGCCGCCGCCCGCGCGCCGGCCCGGAGGCGGGCCTGTCAGACTGCCCGGTATGCGCGTCTACCTGGGATCCGATCACGCCGGCTTCGAGCTGAAGGTGCACCTCGCCAACCACCTGGCCACGCAGGGGTACGAGGTGGTCGACGTCGGCCCGCACGCCTTCGACCCGGACGACGACTACCCGGCGTTCTGCCTGCACAGCGGGCAGCGCGTGGTCGACGACCCGGGCAGCCTGGGTGTGGTGATCGGCGGCTCCGGCAACGGTGAGCAGATCGCCGCCAACAAGATCGCCGGGGTACGGGCCGCCCTCGCCTGGAACGTCGACACCGCGCAGCTGGCCCGGGAGCACAACGACGCGAACGTGATCGCCGTCGGCGCCCGCCAGCACACCCTCGACGAGGCGACCGCCCTGGTGGAGGCGTTCCTGACCACGCCGTTCTCCGGCAACCCGCGGCACGCCCGGCGGATCACCCAGGTCGCCGAGTACGAGCAGACCCACCGCCTCCCCGACCTGCCCGCCTGACCCCCCCGCCGCCGGCCCGCCCTGCGCCGTCGTCGGGCGGGTTCTGCGTCGTCGTCGGGCCGGTCCTGCGTCGTCGGGCGGGTTCTGTGTCGTCGTCGGGCCGGCTCTGCGTCGTCGTCGGGCCGGTCCTCCCACCGCCGGGTTCTGCGCTGTCCGCGCCGGTCCCGCGCTGTCCGCGCCGGTCCCGCGCTGTCCGCGCCGGTCCCGCGCTGTCCGCGCCGGTCCCGCGCTGTCCGCGCCGGTCCCGCGTTGCCCAGGGCCGGCCGGGGTCGGGGCGTCCGGTCCTGCCCGGGCGGGTCAGCGGCCGTTGCGGGGCAGTTCCTCGCGCGGAACCCAGTTCCGGCGGACGATCACCACGCGGGCCTCGGCCTCGGCCAGGTCGTCCTCGGTGGGCCGGGCGGCGTCCCGCGCCCGCAGCGCCGCGGTCACGCTGACCTGCGAGGACCCCGAGCCGACCAGGCCCCGCAGACCCCGGTCGCCGTCCTCGCCCGACGGCCCGGACCGGCGTCCTCGCGGCTCCGACGACTCCAACTCGGCCCGTCTGGCGCCGCGCGGTGACCGGCTGCCGTCGTCCGACGGGTCCAGCTCGGCCCGTCTGGCGCCGGGCTTCGGCCGGGTGCCTTCGTCGTACACCGGGGCCGTGCTGGCGGTGTGCCCCGCACCCTCCGGCGCGTCGGACTCGCCCTGGTGCCGCAACCGCCGTCGCCGCCGCTCCGCATCACCCACCCCCCGACCGTACCGCCCCCGCCCCGCCCAAGCCTGCGCCGATCATGGAGTTGTGGTTCCCGGCTTGTCCGGCTTTGCGGCTTACATCCACCGCCACAACTCCATGATCGACGAGGAGGGGGGCGGGGGCGAGGGCGAGGAGGGGGCGGGGGGCGGGGGTGGGGCGGGGCAGGGGGTTAGAAGACTTCCATGGGGGAGGGGGCGCGGTGCCAGGTGAAGGCGGGGGCGGTGGTGGCGACGGTGCCGGGGACCAGTTCACGTAGCCGGCCGGCGGCGGCGAGCGCCCCGAGGCCGCTGCCGCCCAGGTAGAGCTCGCCCAGGGCCTGGACGTCGGCGGCCAGCGCCGCCGGGGCGGTGCTGGCGACGCACTCCGCGCCGTCCGGGCCGCCGACCAGCCGCCACCGGCCGGTGTTCTCCGGCAGCAGGTCGTCGGTCACCTCGATCACCACGTCGACGTCGGTGGCGTACCGGCGGGCGGCCAGCGCGGCGGGCAGGTCGACCACCCGTACCCAGAGGGCGTCGGAGAGCTGGGCGCCCAGCGCCCGCGGCTCGTTCAGCAGCCAGAACAGCGGCTCGTCCACGGCGGCGGTACGGAACGACAGCCGCCGGGTCAGGTCGATCGAGAGCAGCATCCGCCACAACGCCCGGTACGCGTCCGGCGTCGCGGCCACCACCTCGTCGACCCGGACCTCGCCGCGCGGCCCGCCCCGCTCCCACGCCTCCCGGGTCCGGTAGAGGGCGTACCCGTCGACGCCGTCCCCGCCCTCGTGCAGCAGCACCCGGCGCTCGGTCGCGCCGTCGCGCCGGGTCTTCACGTCGGCGAGCAGGTACGCCCACCAGCGCTCGTCGCGGCTGGACCAGCCGGGCCGGTCGGCGCGCACGCGGTCGTACAGCCGGGCCAGGTCGGCCTGGTGCCCGGCCGGACGGTCCAGCCGGAGGGTGCCCTCGGCGGCGGCCGGTTCCGGCAGCCGCAGCTCGGCGGTGTCGCACTGGAGGTGGTAGCGCTGCGCGGCGAGCCCGTAACCGAACCGGGGGTAGATCCGGCCCTCGCTGGCCCAGAGCACCGCCACCGGTTCCCGGCCGGCGTCCCGGATCTCGCGGAGCTGCCGGCGCATCAGGGCGGTGAGCAGCCCGCGCCGGCGGTGGGTGGGCAGGACCGCGACCATCGTCACGTGCGCCGCCGGCAGGCTCGCGCCGGGCACCTGCAGGTCCCGGGTGTACGCGGCGGCGTGCGCCACCGGGCGCCCGCCGTCGCGCACCAGGAGGGCGCGCTCGGGCTCGAACACGCCGCGCTCGACCTCGCTCAGCTCGGGGTCGGGGTCGTCGTGGAAGGCCAGGTACAGCAGCGCGCTGATCTCGTCGAAGTCCTCGGCCCGGGGCACCGTCACGTCCGTCATCGGCCGTGTGTAGCCCATCAGGTGCGGGTTCGGCGACCGATTTGCCGGCTCGCTACCCTCGGAACGGAGGCCACGTCGGTCGAGGGGGAGGACACGAGATGGCGGACCAGACACAACCGTGGGCCGAGCGCACCGTCGAGGTGCCGCCGCAGCCCGGTGTGGGCGTGGTGCCACCGCAGCGGGACGGGTTCCAGCGCGGCGTCGCTCAGGTGGGCGCGCGGCGTACGCCCCGGACCGAGCAGTTCCCCGCCGTGGACCCGACCGGCTGGTCGGGGGAGCCGGCCCCGCGCCGCCCGATGAGCTGGCACCTGGCGCAGCTGCGGCGGGGCGGGGAGTGGAGCGCCGCCGGGGGCCTGTTCGCCTTCGTCTGCTGGGGCATCTGGGCGATCTCCGGCCGGGGCAACCTGACCGCCCCGCTGGTCACCTTCGTGCTCAGCCTGCTCACGGCGGTCGGTCTCTTCGCGCTGGCCCGGCTGGTCGGCCGGATCGTCTGGGAGCGGCAGCTCGGCCGGGTTCGGCGCGGCGCCCGGGGTGCCCACCTGCTGACCGCGCTCTTCCTGGCCGGGGTGGGGGTCGCCTACCTCCAGCAGACCGAGTGGGTGGTCAGCGCCTGGAACTGGGTCACCGGCAACTGACCGCCGTGGCCGCGGGCGGATCGGCGCGTCGCCGCCGCCCGCGGCCCGGTCGCGGTACGCCGCGACGCCGGTCGTCACTCCACCAGGACGGCGCTCGCATTACCCGGCCCGGCCTGCTTCATCCGTCGCCCGGTGGGCTGAGCCGGGGTCAGTGCCCCTCGGCGTCGGCCTTCGGCGAGGCGACCCGCGCGGCCGGGTCCTCCACCCCGGGTTCGCCGCCGCCCGGTGCCACCATCCCGTCGTAGGTGTAGACGGTGCCCTGGTCGCCGTGCTGCTGCGTGGTCCGGATCTAGCGGTGGATCATGCCGTCGATCTCGATCTCCAACAGGGCCTGGTCGCCCGCGTCCTGACTGCTGCCGTCCCGGGGACCGCCGGTCGGGTACGCCTTCGTGTTCGTCTCCATGGGCCAGCCGTACCCCCGGCCGCCAGGGCGAAACGGGGACCGCCCACCGGCCGGGGCGGGCCGCTCACCGAGCCGGGGCGTGCTTCCGGCGCACCGACCCGGGCCGGCCGTCGTGCCGGCGCGCCCGCCCGACCAGCATGGCGGCATGGGCGCATATCGATCGGCGTACGAGCGGAGCCTCGCCGACCCGGAGGGCTTCTGGCGGGACGCGGCGGCGGACCTCGACTGGCACCGGGCACCCGAGCGGATCCTCGACGCGAGCGCCGCCCCGTGGTACCGGTGGTTCCCCGACGGTGAGCTGAACACCTGCCACAACGCGCTGGACCGGCACGTGGCGGCCGGCCGGGGCGACCAGCCGGCGCTGATCCACGACAGCCCGATCACCGGGACCGTGCGCACCCTCAGTTACGCCGAGCTGCTGGCCGAGACGGCCCGGTTCGCCGGGGCGCTGCGCCGGCTCGGCGTCGGCCGGGGCGACCGGGTGCTGCTCTACCTGGCCATGGTGCCGGAGGCGGTGATCGCGATGCTGGCCTGTGCCCGGATCGGCGCGATCCACTCGGTGGTCTTCGGCGGCTTCGCGGCCCACGAACTCGCCGTCCGGATCGACGACGCGCAGCCGACGGTGGTGGTGGCCACCTCCTGCGGCATCGAGGTCGACCGGGTGGTGCCCTACCATCCGATCCTCGCGGCGGCGCTCGACGAGGCCACCCACGCCCCCCGGCACTGCGTGATCGTGCAGCGCCCCCAGGAGCGCGCCCCGCTCGTCGCCGGCCGCGACCTCACCTGGGACGAGGCGATGGCGGACGCCGAGCCGGTGGAGTGCGTGCCGGTGGCCGCCACCGACCCGCTCTACGTCCTCTACACCTCCGGCACCACCGGCCGGCCGAAGGGCGTGGTGCGGGACAACGGCGGGCACGCCGTGGCGCTGCGCTGGTCCATGCGCAACGTCTTCGACATCTCGCCCGGGGAGGTCTTCTGGGCCGCCTCCGACGTGGGCTGGGTGGTCGGCCACTCCTACATCGTCTACGCGCCGCTGCTCACCGGGGCGACGACGGTGCTCTACGAGGGCAAGCCGGTGGGCACCCCGGACGCTGGCGCGTTCTGGCGGGTCGTCGCCCAGCACCGGGTGGCCGCCCTGTTCACCGCGCCCACCGCGATCCGGGCCATCCGTCGGCAGGACCCGGCCGGTGCGCTGCCGGCCGGGCACGACCTGAGCAGCCTGCGCACCCTCTTCCTGGCCGGCGAGCGGCTCGACCCGGACACCTGGGAGTGGGCGGGGCAGCGGCTCGGCGTACCGGTGGTGGACAACTGGTGGCAGACCGAGACCGGCTGGCCGGTGGCGGCCAACCTCCGCCGCCTGGAACCGCTGCCGATCAAGCCCGGCTCCCCGTCGGTGCCCGTCCCCGGCTACGACATCCGGGTGGTCGACGGCGGCGGCCGGGAGGTGCCGCCGGGCACCGACGGCTCGATCGTCATCCGGTTGCCGCTGCCGCCCGGCTGCCTGCCCACCCTCTGGGGCGACGACGAGCGCTTCCTCCGCTCCTACCTGGCCACCTTCCCGGGCCACTACCTGACCGGCGACGGCGGCCGGTTCGACGAGGACGGCTACCTCTACGTGATGGGCCGCACCGACGACGTGATCAACGTGGCCGGGCACCGGCTCTCCACCGGCGCCATGGAGGAGGTGCTGGCCGCCCACCCCGCGGTGGCCGAGTGCGCGGTGATCGGGGTCGCGGACCCGCTCAAGGGCCAGGTGCCCAGCGGGTACGTGGTGCTCAAGGCCGGCGCCGAGGTGGACCGGGACGCGCTCGCCGGTGAGCTGGTCGCCCTGGTGCGGCAGCGGATCGGGCCGGTGGCGGCGTTCCGCCGGGTCACCGTGGTGCCGGCGCTGCCGAAGACCCGCTCCGGCAAGATCCTCCGCCGGACCATGCGCGGGCTGGTCGAGGGGCGGGACGAGCCGGTGCCGCCGACCATCGACGACCCGGCGGCGCTGACCGTCTTCCGCGACCTCGGCTCGGGAGCTACACCTTGACGTTCGGAAGCTACTCCTTGACGTTCGGGAGCTACTCCTTGACGAAGCGGTGGAGCACGAAGTCCTGCTCGGAACCGCAGGCGATCATCTCGGTGTTCCACGAGCAGGAGTCGCCCCGTACGTCCCGCAGCTCGCCGAGCGGCACCAGTTTTCCCGACCCGGCGCCCACCCCGGCCACGCTGCGGTCGTCCACCCCGCTGCCCAGCGCGTCGGCGAAGAGCAGCAGGTTACCGGCGTCGACCCGGACGGCCACGCCCTCCTCGTCGTCGAGGATTCGCGTGCCGTCGGCGGCGAAGAGCGTCGCGGCCGGTTCCGGGTAGCTCCGTCGGGCCAGCACCCGCTCGCCGACCGGCACCAGCTGGGTCATCCCGGGCGCCGCCCACAGCTTGGCGCCCTGGCCCTCCCCGGCGGCCACCACCTGCGCGGTCTTGTCGTCGGAGCCGGTCACCTCCAGCAGGCAGGCGCGGTGCTTCCCGCAGGGCGCCAGCGCCTTGGCCCGCCGGTTGTCGTCCTCCGCGCGGTACAGGACGCTCGGCTGTGCCTGCTTCCCCAGGTCGTACGCGAGCAGCCGCCCGTCGTCACCGGCCACGTAGAGCCGGTCCTCGTGGGCGATGACCAGGTCGTCCGGCTCGGCCACCGCCTTCCAGCGGCGGATCTCCTTGCCGGAGTCGAGGTCGATCAGCCGGACCGACTTGTCCGCGCTGATCTGCACGAGCTGCCCGACCGGGCCCTGCTCGGGGTCGCGCGGCGAGCCGTCTCCGTACCCGGGGCCGGACACCGTCTCGGCGGTGGTCACCGGGTGCACGCTGTCGCGCGTGTTGCCGTACTCGTCGGTCAGGTCGGGCAGCGTCCACTTCTCGTCGCCGTTGCTCAGCTTCCGCCCGACGAGCCGTTTCCGCTCGTGGTCGGTGAACGCCACCACCTCCTCGCCAACGAACATCTCGTCGTCGCGGTCCATGGTGTGCCGCCACCGTGGTTGGCTGCCGCCGTCGAGCACCTCGAGCTGGCGGCTGTCGCTGCCGCCCGCGCTGTCGGCGACCACCGCCACCGCGCCGGGCAGCGCGACCAGGCCGGCCCACCGGTCGGTCGTGGTGGCGCTCTCCCGGCGCCACAGCTCCTTGCCCGTGCCCACGTCGACGGCCACCACCGCCAGCCGCTTGTCCTCGCGCGGATAGGCCAGGTAGGCCCGGCCGCCGGCCAGGGCCGTGAACATCTCCGCCGGCCGCTCGGTGGCGCCCGCGAACCGGGTGCCCTTGCCGAACCCCTGGAAGTCCAGCTCGGGGTGGCGGTCCCGGGTCAGGTAGAGCAGGGCCGCGGTGGCCACCCCGGCCAGCGCGGCCACCGCGCCGAGCGAGACCCACAGCGCGCGCCGCCGCCGGCCGCCGACGGCCGCCGCGGCCGGCGACCCGGGCGTCCCGTTCCCGGGTACGCCGGGCCAGCCCGGCCATCCGCCCGGCTGCTGCGGGATCCCGGGGGCCAGCGGGGGTACGCCGGTGGGCGGCGGGCCGTGCTGAGGTCGGGTGGGTGTCGGCGTACCCGGGGCGGGGGAGTGTGGGGCCACGGCGGTGCCTGCCGGTGCGGCGGCGGGGCCGTGCTGCGGTCGGGTGGGTGTCGGCGTGTTCGGGGCGGGGGAGTGTGCGGCCGCGGCGCTGGCCGCCGGTGCGGCGGCGGGCGGCGGGCCGTGCGGTGTGGCGAGCCGGGTGCCGTTCGGTCCGGCGGCGAACGCCGGGCCGGGTGCGTCCCAGGTGGCGGCCGGGCGCGGCGGTCCGGCGGCGACGGTCGTGCCGTCGCCGGAGGCGGTGCGGCCGGCCGGGAGGACTGGTGTGTCGGGGCCGGCGGGCGACACCGCGGCGGGCAGCGTGCCCTCGGGGCCGAGACCGGGCAGCGTGCCGCCCGGTCCCCGCGGCAGGTCCGGTCCCACCGGCGGTGGCGTGGTGGGGCCCGGCCGCCCGGACCCGACCGGCTGGTCCGCTGCGTCGGGCGGAACCTCGGCCGCGTCCGGCCGGTCGCTGCCGGGCACGGTTGGTGCGCCGGCGTCGAGGTCGGGTTGGTGGGTGGCGGGCACGGTCGGTGCGCCGGCGGCGGGGTCGGACTGGTCGCTGGCGGGCAGGGTTGGTGCGCCGGCGTCGGGGTCGGGTTGGCCGGTGGCCGGCAGGGCCGGTGCGCCGGCGTTCGGATCCGGCCGATCCGTGCCGGGCTGCGGTGGCGTACCGGCGTCGACCAGAGTGCCGCCCGGGCCGACGCCCGGCGTCGCCCCGGCCGGTGGTCCGGCGGGGGCCGCGCCGACCGGGGCCAGCGGCAGCAGCGGGGCGGCCGACCGGGTCCGCGGCAGCGGCAGGTCGGTCAGCGCGCCCTCGGCGACCGGCAGCTCGGGCTGCTCCAGCACGGTCGGCGCGATCCCCAGCTCGGCGTGGAGCAGCCGGGCCACCAGCGGGATCCGGGACGAGCCGCCCACCAGGAACAGCCCGGCGAGCAGCTCCGGGGTCAGCCCGGCCGCGGCGACCACCCGCCGGGTCTCGGCGACCGCCCGCCGCAGCAGCGGGGCGGCCACGCCCTCCAGCTCGGCCCGGGTCAGCGACACGGCGGCCGGGACGCCCGGCACCGCGACCGGTGCGGCCAGCGCGCGCGACAACATCTCCTTCGCGCCCCGCACCTGCTCGACGACGTGCAGCCGCTCCCGCCACTGCGTGGTGTCGGCCGGTTCGCTCAGCCGCGCCCACTGCGCGGGGTGGGTGGCGGCGACCCGCGCGCCGACCAGCGCCAGCAGGGCGGCGTCCAGGTCCAGCCCGCCCAGGTCGTCGAGGCCACCGCAGGAGATCACCGTGAAGCCGGAGTCCCCCCACGGGTCCGCGCCCTCGTTGCGGACCACCGCGACGTCCAGGGTCCCGCCACCGAAGTCGAAGACCGCCACCGACTCGCCCACCGGCACCGGCCGTCGCAGCACCTCGGTGTAGTAGCGGGCCGCCGCGACCGGCTCGCGCAGCAGCCGGGTGCCGGGCGGGATGGGACCGGAGAGGGTGTGCTCGGCCGCCGACGGCCAGCCGGCCAGGGCGAGCGCCTCGGCGAGCACCTGCCGCCGACCGGCGTCCCAGGTGGCCGGGCAGGTCACCACGGCGGGCGGCAGGAATCCGAGCGCACCGACGGCGGCCTCGCCCACCGCGCGCAGCACCGCGCCGAGCAGCTGGGCCGGGGTGTACCGGCGGTCGCCGAGGGTCACCTCAGGCTCGTCGACGCGGCGCTTCGGGTTCGGCTCGTACCGGTCCGGGTCGGCGTGGGCCAGCCGCAGCGCGTCCCGCCCGACGTGCAGGCGTCCGTCGGTGTCGGCGTACACCCCGGACGGGAGGATCGGCTGCCCGTCCACGAGCAGCGGGCGGGTACGCCCGTCCGGCCAGCGCAGCACGGCCACCGTGTTCGAGGTGCCGAGGTCCACGCCGAGGGCGAAACCGTCCCGCTGGCCTGACATCCGTCGCTACCTCCACCCGACGAGGGGATGTCCGGCCCCGCATCGTACGCAGTCGCCGCCGTACGCCTCGCCCGCCGGTCGATGTACGCCTGCCCGCCCCGATGGACACCCGCGGGCTGAACCGGTGTGATGCGCAGGCGCCTGCTGCGAACGGCCGACCCGACGACGTCTCCTGCCCGCTCGTGACCGTTGGGCCGGGTGGCTACCGGCTCGTGGGCGACCCGCCAGACTTGCGGCAGCGGGCCAGCGTCGCCGGTGCTGACTACCCTCACCGCCGTGACGACGATCGAGCAGCTTGAACGGGACGTTTGGCCGGACCCCGGCCCGGAGGTCACGTCTCTCGTGAGGCGTTGCACGGAGCTGCGCCGCAAGCCGTTGGTTGAGTTCACCGTCGAAGACCTGCGCATCATGCTCGGGCAGGAGATCGGTGTGCCTGCGCTGCTGCCTCTCGCGGTACAGGTCCTGGTCCGCGATCCGTTGGCCGAGGGCGCCTGCTACCCGGGTGACCTGCTCGCCAACGTGCTGCGGTTGCCTGACTCGGCGTGGTCGAGTCTTCGATCGGAACGGAAGCGGCTGGAGTCTGTTCTGGCGGAGTTCGTCGCCGGTCCCCCGTTCACCGACCTCGACCTGAAGCCCCGCGACCCGGACCGGCGTCTTCGCGACGCCATCGTGCGGTTTCTCGGTCGCTGAGCGACACCGGCGATTCGGGCCGCCCACGTCAACGGCCGGGGTCCGGGTCGTCGCCCCGGCCGGCCCAGGATCGGGGAATGCCCCTCTGGCCTGGGCCGCAGCGCGGTGGAGCGGGCGACGGGAATCGAACCCGCACCGTCAGTTTGGAAGACTGAAGCTCTGCCATTGAGCTACGCCCGCGCTCACCCCGCTGGTGCGGGGCGCGCGAGACAGCCTACCGAATCCCCGTACCGGTCGCGCGGCCCCGTACCCCGTGCCGCGCCGGACCGTTTGCGGAGAAGTGGCCCTTCCCGATGGCCGGAAGGCACGCTTTGCCGCAAAGCGCCGTCCGCGCTGCGGAGCGCGTGGGGGTCGGGGTGGGCCGGTGGGGGGTCGGGGGGCGCGGACGGCATACACTTCTCGTCGCCACGGGGTGTGGCGCAGCTTGGTAGCGCACTCGCTTTGGGAGCGAGGGGCCGTGGGTTCAAATCCCGCCACCCCGACTGTCGTTCGCGGCCGGCTCGTCCCGGGCACCGCCGAATTTGCGCGCGGTACCCGGGCCCTGCCGACGCAGCAGGCCGGCTCGCCTACACTCGATGCGCGCAATCACGCCCAGACTCAACTGAGATCCGTCAAGGAGTACGCCTGTGAAGAGCACCGTCGAGACTCTGAGCCCGACGCGCGTGCGGCTCGCCATCGAGGTGCCGTTCGTCGAGCTCGAGCCGAGCCTCAGGAAGGCGTACCGGGAAATCGGCCAGCAGGTCCAGGTTCCCGGCTTCCGCCGGGGCAAGGTTCCCAGCGCGGTGATCGACCAGCGGGTGGGCCGGGGGACCGTCCTCAACGAGGCGATCCAGGAGGCCATCCCGCAGAACATCCTCGCCGCGGTCCGCGAGCACGACCTGAAGACGCTCGGCCGTCCCGAGGTCGACATCACCGAGTTCAACGACGGTGACTCGCTCAACTTCACCGCCGAGGTCGACGTCCGCCCGGAGATCACCCTGCCGGACCCGGCCACCATCGAGGTGACCGTCGACGAGATCCAGATCGCCGACAGCGAGATCGACGAGCAGGTGAGCAGCCTGCGGGAGCGGTTCGCCACCCTGAAGACCGTCGAGCGGGCCGCCCAGGAGGGCGACTACGTGCAGATCGACCTGAACGCCACGGTCGACGGCGAGGACGTGCCGGGCGGTTCGGCGAGCAACATCTCGCACGAGGTCGGTAGCAAGCAGCTCCTGCCGGGTCTGGACGAGGCCCTGGTGGGCCTGGCCGCCGGCGACACCACCACCTTCACCACCCAGCTGGTGGGCGGCGACTACGCCGGCCGCGACGCCGAGGTGGCGGTGACCGTGCGGACGGTCAAGGAGAAGGAGCTGCCGGAGCTCAACGACGACTTCGCCCAGCTGGCGAGCGAGTTCGACACCATCGAGGAGCTCCGCAACGACGTGCGGGAGCGGATCACCCGGGGCAAGCAGGTCGAGCAGATCTACGCCGCCCGGGACAAGGCCCTCGAGCAGATGGTGGCTACCGCCGAGGTGCCCGCGCCGGAGGGCGTCGTCAAGGAGGAGGTCGAGAGCCGCAAGGCCGCGATGGTCGACCAGCTCGAGCGGATCGGCGCCTCGATGGAGGAGTACCTGGCCGCCGAGGAGAAGACCGAGGAGCAGATCGACACCGAGCTGACCGAGGCGGCCACCGAGGGCGTCAAGATCCAGCTCCTGCTCGACACCCTCGCGGACGCCGACGACGTGCAGGTCTCCGACGACGAGTTCGGCCACGAGATCGTGCACCGGGCGCAGCGCGCCGGCATGGCCCCGCAGCAGTACTACGACCAGCTGGTCCGCTCCGGCGCCGCCGCGGCCATCTTCGGCGACGTCCGCCGGGGCAAGGCGCTCGCCGCGGTGATGGAGAAGATCAAGATCAAGGACGCGGCGGGCAACGAGGTCACCCTCGACGCGCTGCGCGCCCAGAACGAGGCCGAGCACAACCACGAGCACTGATCGTCCGGGATCGGCCGCCCTCCCGCGCCTGCGCGCGGAGGGCGGCCGAAACCCTTTCCGGGGTACGCCCCGAGGGTGACTGCGCTGAGAGCGAACAGTGCCCGGACCGGGAGTACGCCCCCCGGTCGAGCGGTTAGTGTCGGTGACGACGGTACGGAGAGCGAAGGGCTGCCATGACCGACATGCACATCCCCAAGAAGTCGCTCCGGGCGATCGAGGCCCGTGGTGGCGACTCCATTGGCAACCTCGACGACTCGGTCTACAACCGGTTGCTCAAGGAACGGATCATCTTCCTGGGCAGCGAGGTGACCGACCAGGTCGCCAACCGCATCTGCGCGCAGCTGCTGCTGCTCGCCGCGGAGGACCCGGACCGCGACATCAACCTCTGGATCAACTCGCCGGGTGGCTCGGTCTACTCCGGCATGGCGATCTACGACACGATGCAGTTCATCGACAACGACGTGTCCACGGTGGCGATGGGCATGGCGGCCTCCATGGGCCAGCTGCTGCTCTGCGCCGGCACCAAGGGCAAGCGGTACGCGCTGCCGCACGCGCGGATCATGATGCACCAGCCGTCGGGTGGCATGGGCGGCACGGCCGCCGACATCGCCATCCAGGCCGAGCAGATGCTCTACACGAAGCGGATGTTCCAGGAGCGGGTCGCGCACCACACCGGCCGGTCCGCGGCGGAGATCGAGGCCGACTCCGACCGGGACCGTTGGTTCACCGCCCAGGAGGCGCTGGACTACGGCTTCATCGACAAGGTGATCACCGGGGCCGCCCAGGTTCCGGAAGGCGCCGGGACCCTGAGCTGACCGAGGAGCTGACGATGACCGACCTGAGCCTGCCGCCCCAGTTCGCGGCCGTGCACAACCGCTATGTTCTGCCGTCGTTCGTCGAGCGCACGTCGTACGGGATGAAGGAGTCCAACCCGTACAACAAGCTCTTCGAGGACCGGATCATCTTCCTCGGCGTCCAGGTGGACGACGCGTCGGCCAACGACGTGATGGCCCAGCTGCTGACGCTGGAGGGCACCGACCCGGACCGCGACATCATCATGTACATCAACTCGCCGGGTGGCTCGTTCACCGCGATGACGGCGATCTACGACACCATGCAGTACGTCCGCCCGGACATCCAGACCGTCTGCCTGGGCCAGGCGGCCAGCGCGGCGGCGGTGCTGCTCTCCGCGGGCACCCCGGGCAAGCGGATGGCGCTGCCCAACTCCCGGATCATCATCCACCAGCCGGCCACCGAGGGCGGCTACGGCCAGGGGTCGGACATCGAGATCCAGGCCCGGGAGATCCTGCGGATGCGGACGCAGCTGGAGGACATGTTGTCCCGGCACTGCAACCGCCCGATCGAGCAGGTTCGCAAGGACATCGACCGTGACAAGATCATGACGGCCGAGGAGTCCAAGGACTACGGGCTGGTCGACACCGTCCTGACCAGCCGCAAGAAGGGTCTGCTGGCGGCGCACGCCGCGAGCTGAGCTGTGTGCGGTCGGAGGTCGGCCGGGGTATCGTTCCCGGCCGACCTCTGACACACCCGCTTTGGGGGTCGGAGAAACTCCCGCCAGCGGGTAACGTCGGGTCTGTACCGCTTCGTTGGGTCGGACCGGCGGGTGGGACGACAGACGGACGGGCGCTCGGCGCCCGCAGGTCAGGGCCGGCGTTCCGGCCGACGAGTGCAGGGAGAACGTAGGTGGCACGGATCGGTGACGGCGGCGACCTACTGAAGTGCTCCTTCTGTGGCAAGTCGCAGAAGCAGGTCAAGAAGCTCATCGCGGGGCCTGGCGTCTACATCTGCGACGAGTGCATCGATCTCTGTAACGAGATCATCGAAGAGGAGTTGGCCGAGTCCGGCGAGGTGAAGTGGGAAGAGCTTCCCAAGCCGATGGAGATCTGCCAGTTCCTCGACAACTACGTCGTCGGTCAGGAACAGGCCAAGAAGGCGCTCGCCGTAGCGGTCTACAACCACTACAAGCGGATCCAGGCCGAGTCGGCCGGCGCGCCGGGCTCCGGCAGTGACGGCGTCGAGCTGGCCAAGTCCAACATCCTGCTGCTCGGCCCGACCGGCTGCGGCAAGACCCACCTGGCGCAGACCCTCGCCCGGATGCTCAACGTCCCGTTCGCGATCGCCGACGCCACGGCCCTCACCGAAGCGGGGTACGTCGGCGAGGACGTGGAGAACATCCTCCTCAAGCTGATCCAGGCCGCCGACTACGACATCAAGCGCGCCGAGACGGGCATCATCTACATCGACGAGGTCGACAAGATCGCCCGCAAGTCGGAGAACCCGTCGATCACCCGGGACGTCTCCGGCGAGGGTGTGCAGCAGGCGCTGCTGAAGATGCTCGAGGGCACGGTGGCCAACGTGCCGCCGCAGGGCGGGCGCAAGCACCCGCACCAGGAGTTCATCCAGATCGACACCACCAACGTGCTGTTCATCTGCGGTGGCGCGTTTGCCGGGCTCGACCAGATCATCGAGGCCCGCACCGGCTCCGGCGGCACCGGCTTCGGCGCCCGTCTCCGGTCGGTCTCGGAGCGCTCGACCGACGACATCTTCAGCCAGGTCATGCCGGAGGACATGCTCAAGTTCGGGCTGATCCCCGAGTTCATCGGCCGGCTGCCGGTGATCACCAACGTGCGCAGCCTGGACCGCAGCGCCCTGGTGCGGATCCTCACCGAGCCGCGCAACGCCCTGGTCCGGCAGTACCAGCGCCTGTTCGAGCTGGACGGCGTCGAGCTGGAGTTCGAGCCGCCCGCGCTGGAGGCCATCGCCGACCAGGCCATGCTCCGCGGCACGGGAGCCCGTGGGCTGCGCGCCATCATGGAGGAGGTGCTGCTCTCCGTGATGTACGAGGTGCCGAGCAACCCCGATGCCGCCCGGGTGCTGATCACCCGAGAGGTGGTCCTGGAGAACGTCAACCCGACGATCGTGCCCCGCGAGTTCAGCGGCCGCCGGCGTCGGGACCGCGAGGAGAAGTCGGCCTGAGTGCCGTTCTTGACCGCGCCCGGGTCAGCTCGGGCGCGGTTCGCGTGAGCGGGTCCGCTGATCCCACTCGCCCGACGGGGTGACCACCACCATCACCAGTCGTACCGGCTCCTCGCCCGTCGTGCGGTAGCCGTGCTCCCGGTCCGCCGGAAACTCGATGGTGTGCCCGGCTGGTACGTCGTGGTCGACGCCGGCCACGGTGACGGAGAGCGTGCCGGCCAGCACGTGCAGGATCTCCCGGGTCCCGCGCGGATGGTCGGGGGAGTGGTGTCCCTCGCCGGGCTCCAGTCGCCACTCCCAGAGCTCCACCAGGTCGGGCTCGCCGAGGCCGTTGAGCAGCCGGGCGGTTCCCCCGTGCGTCCCGCGCCAGAGCACCGGCGCGTCGACGGTCGCGGTGATCCGTACGCTGCTGCGTTCGGTGGGCTCCAGCAGTTGCGCGATGGTGACCCCGAAGGCGTCGGCGACCCGGCAGAGCGTACCGATGCTGGGGTTGGTCCGGGCGGCCTCGATCTGCACGAGCATGCCCTTGCTGACTCCCGAACGGCCGGCCAGTTCCTCGAACGACCAGCCGCGGGCGGCCCGCAGCTCGCGCACCTGGCGGGCGACCGCGGAGGTCACCGCGCCCACCCGCCCGCTCCCGGCGTCGGTCATTACACTATCCCTCACGGTTAATATTGTGATACGACATGCTGATGTTCCCCATTCTGCTCGCCGCGGTGTCCGCGGTCGCGTTCGGCACGGCCGACTTCTCCGGTGGCAAGGCGTCCCGGCGCGCCAACCCGGTAGCGGTGACCGTGGTCTCGCAGCTCCTCAGCGTCCCCCTGCTGCTCGTCCTGGTGCTGCTCGTGCCCGGCAGGCCCCACCCGCTCGATCTGGCCTGGGGGCTGTTCGCCGGCGTGGCCGGCGCGGGCGGCGTCATGCTGCTCTACCGCGCCCTGGCCACCGGCATGATGGCCGTGGTCGCCCCGGTCACCGCGATCACCGCGGCGGTCGTGCCGATCCTCGCCGGCCTGGTCACCGCGCACTACCCGGGCACCGTGGCGCTCGGCGGCGCGGGCCTCGCCGTGGTCGCCATCGCCCTGGTCAGTCTCGGCGAGGGCGGCGGCACCGGCCGGGTGTCGCGCCGGGTGGTCGGCATGGCGCTCGGCGCCGGCCTGCTCTTCGGCGTCTTCTTCGCCCTGCTCGGCCAGGCCGACGAGGACGCCGGCATGTGGCCGGTGCTCGCGGTGCGGGCCAGCTCGATCGCGTTCGGGCTCGCGGTCGCGGCGCGTATCGGGGTGCGCCCGCGGGTCGAGCGGCGGGTGCTCGGCTGGGCGGCCGCGGCCGGCCTGCTGGACTCGGCGGCGAACGCGTTCTACCTGGCCGCCGCGAGCCGCGGGCATCTGAGCATCGTGGCCGCGGTCGCCTCGCTCTACCCCGCGAGCACCGTGCTGCTGGCGCTCGCCGTCGACCGGGAGCGGTTGCGCCCGGTTCAGCTGGCCGGTCTCGGCTTCGCCGCCGGTGCGCTGGTGCTGGCGAGCGTCTGAGCCTGTCCTGACCCGGCACCCGCCCGTACGCTGATCTCCATGCGTGTCGCCGTCTGCCAGCTCAACTCCCGCGACGACCGGGCCGCGAACCTCGCCGCCGCCGGGGCCCTGCTCGAGCGGGCCGCGGCGGCCGGCGCCGACCTCGCCGTCCTGCCGGAGTACGTCGACTACCTGGGCCGCGCCGAGGGGATGCCGCCGGCCGAACCGGTCGACGGCGTGGTCGGCCGGTTCTTCGCCGACGCGGCCCGCCGGCTCGGCATGTGGGTGATCGCCGGCTCGTTCCACGAGGCCGGCCCGGATCCCGAGCACACCTGGAACACCTCGCTGGTCTTCGACCGCGGCGGCGCGCTCGCCGCCGGCTACCGCAAGATCCACCTGTACGACGTGGAGATCCCCGGCCGGGTGTCGTACCGGGAGTCGGCGACGGTGGCGTCCGGGGACCAGCCGGTCGTCGTCGACGTCGAAGGGCTGCGGGTCGGCCTGTCGATCTGCTACGACCTGCGTTTCCCGGAGCTGTACCGGCAGCTCGCCACCGACGGCGGCGCCGAGCTGCTGGTGGTGCCCGCCGCGTTCATGATGCACACCGGACGGGACCACTGGGAGGTCCTGCTGCGGGCCCGCGCGATCGAGAACCAGTGCTATGTGGCCGCCGCCGGACAGACCGGTGATCACGAGCCGTCCCGGACCTGCTTCGGTCGCAGCATGGTGGTCGATCCGTGGGGGACGGTGCTCGGCCAGGTGCCGGACGGCCCGGGCTTCACCGTCAGCGACCTGGACCTGGACCGGCTCCGGACGATCCGCGCCGAGCTGCCCAGCCTGGCCAACCGCCGGCTCTGATCCTCGGTCAGCTCTCCAGCAGCACCCCGATCACCGTGAAGCCGGCGATCGCCGCGGCGGTGACGAGCAGCGCCGTGGTCATCCGAGAAGGGCCGCGGCGGAGCAGGCGGCCGACGGACAACAGGACGACGACGAGCACGAAGGCGCCGATGACCAGCTGCCAGAAGGGGAGCAGGAGGCCGAGCAGCGCCTCCTCGGCGAGTGTCGTCACCGCGGACCGGGACACGTCATCCATGCCGAACACTCTGGCACGCCGCGGCCGGCGGCGGCCTCCTTCGATCGCCCGTCCCGTCGACCTTCGATCGCCCCTCCCGCCGACCGGAGGGGCCGGGCGGACGGCCGTCCGGTCAATGACGATCTTTGATTTGCCTTCTCGCGGCCGTCCGCGTAACTTTCTCTCTGCACGCGGGAGGCCGGGCGAACCGGCCGAGAACGGGCGCCAGGCTGGTGGCGGAGACGCCGAGCCAGACTGAGGATCCGGGCGGTGCGACAGAATCCGGCAAGACCGGGTTGCGATCGCGAAGCCGGCCGGGTAGAGTGCGAAAGCCGGCAGGGAGCCGGGCGGGTGGCCGCGAGAGCGGCGATCGGCCGGTCCACCGGAACCCACGACAGAAACGACCGCCACGAATGGCGTGCGTCAGCGTGGATCGGACTGACCAAGTTGATCACCTCGAACCTGAGGTTGACAGCGAAAGTCGGACCCGGTAAGTTAGAGAGGTTGCCCCGGAAGGGGCCCCACGGTGTGGGGTTTCCCGATGGTGTGTGGTTGTTCTTTGAGAACTCAACAGGGTGCTTGTAAAGCCAGTGCCAATTGTTTTATACCCCGGACT